>MGTO01000001.1 GCA_001799485.1 Desulfuromonadales bacterium GWC2_61_20
ATCGCCTCGATGCCGCAGCCGTAGCCGGCGCCGTCGGGAAGTTCGCGGAGCCAGGGACAGCGTTCGACCTCTTCCCCGGTGTCAGGATCGAGCCAGGCCAGATGCAGGACGTTGCCGGGACCGAGCTGCAGGGTCTCGACCCGGGCGAGGAGGTCGTCGCGCCCGGCCGCGCGCCAGCGCGCCAGGTCGGCATCGCTGACACAACCGCGATAGGCATCGACGAGGTTGAGGCAGCAGTGGCCGCAGCGGCGACAGTTAAAGTGCCGCTGAGGCATCGATCCCCTCTTCATCCCGAGGTGGCGGCGCAACGATTTCATCCCCCGGCTTCTCGAAGGAGATGCGCCCGAGCTTGCCGCCGCGCAAGGCGCGGAGGAAAAATTCCCCGGCCCGGCTGAGGTCGACCTCGCCACCGCCGACCAGGCAACCCTGGCGCCGCCCGAGTTCGAGGAGGAGGGCGGCCGGATCGGCGAGGTTGGCGGTATAGGGATAGGTTTCGTGCAGCCGCTGGGGGTAGCGCTCCTGCATGAAGGCGAGAGCAAAGAGGGCGACCTCGACATAATCGATGGCACTGTCGCCGATGGCGCCGCTGGCGGCGAGACGCAGGGCCCCGTTCTGATCGCTGAGGACCGGCCAGAGCAGGCCCGGGGTGTCGGCCAGGGTGATGTTGCCGGGGAGGTTGATCTGCTGGCGGCAGGTGGTAATCGCCGGCTTGTCGCCGACCCGGGCGATGCGCTTGCCGGCGAGGGTATTGATCAGGGTCGATTTGCCGACATTGGGAATGCCGATGACCATGGCGCGCAAGGTCTTCCCCGGCTTGCCCCGGTGCGGAGCCAGGCGCTGACATTCGCGCAACAGATTGAGCGCGGCGCCGCGCTCCTTCGCCTCCAGCGGCACCGCCCGAACGCTCGACTGCTGCTCGAAGTGGTGGACCCAGGCCTTGCTCACCAGCGGGTCGGCCAAATCATGTTTGTTGAGGACCTTGATGCACGGCCGGTTGGAGCGCAACGTCTCGAGGACCGGATTGGAACTGGAGTAGGGGAGACGGGCATCGAGGACCTCGATGACGACGTCGATGCCGGTCATCGCTTCGGCGATCTCCCGCCGGGCCTTGGTCATGTGTCCCGGATACCATTCGATCGCCATCTGTTTGCCTGTTTCTGTTAAAGGGTCGAAGAAAAACGCAGGGGCGGAGTTTACCACAAGGCAGGATAAATGGCGACTATTCCGCGCCGACCGCCTCCTCCGTTTTCTTTGACAAAGGCCCCGGCGGGTGTTTTACTCTGGGAAACTTTTCATGGTGGAGACGAAGCAATGAGTGGTGGACGGATCGGGGTATTGACCAGCGGCGGCGACTGCTCGGGGATGAACGCGACGGTGCGGGCGGTGGTCAGGGCGGCCTTAACCGCCGGGCTCGAGGTCGTCGGCATTCGCAAAGGCTACCGGGGGCTCCTCGAAGGGCACTCGGAACTCATCACCACCCGCACGGTCAGCAACATCCTCCAGCGCGGCGGCACCGTGCTGCAGACCGCCCGGGCCAAGGAGATGCAGACCCCGGAAGGGTTGCAGCGGGCGGTGAGCCAGTTGCAGACCCTCGGCATCGAGGGGCTGGTCGTCATCGGCGGCGACGGTTCCCTCAACGGCGCCCTCGCCCTGCACCGCCAGGGGGTACGAACCATCGCCATTCCGGCCTCCATCGACAATGATATCCCCTTTACCGACATGGCCCTCGGCGTCGATACCGCCCTCAACAACATCGTCCATGCCGTCGACTGCCTCAAGGACACCGCCTCATCCCACGACCGCACCTTCGTCGTCGAGACCATGGGGCGCAACTGCGGTTATCTTGCCGTTGCCTCCGCCATCGCCTGCGGCGCCGAATACGCCATCATCCCCGAACTCCCTTTCGACCTCGGCGCCATCTGTCGCAACCTGCGCCAGCGCTTCGAGGAAGGGCGCGACAACTCCATCCTCATGGTCGCCGAAGGGGCCGCCAGCGCCCAGGTCATCGCCGATCAGATCAAGGACCGCATCGGCTTCGAAACCCGCATCATGGTCCTCGGCCATTACCAGCGCGGCGGTTCCCCCTCGACCTTCGACCGCATCCTCGGGGCCCGCTTCGGGGTCGCCGCCGTTGACGCCCTGCTGCATGGCGATAGCGGCAAGATGCTTGGCCTCAACTGCAGCGAACTGCGCCTGGTCGAACTGGAGAGCGTGGTTGCGGTCGGCCGCCGCCCCATCGACCCGGCCATGCTCGGCCTCGCCCGCACCCTCGGCATCTGACTCACTTTTTGAGAAACCCTTTACAAGCGGGACGGTCGCACCTATATTGTCCCCAGCCGGCGTAGGCCGGTTCCCCCTTAACGATCCAAGGAGTTCACATCATGAAACAATGGCTGCCGCTGCTCCTCACCCTCATGCTGCTGGCAACCCTGCCGGGATGCGGCTACAACCAGATGCAGAAGAACGAAGAGGCGGTCTTCGCCGCCTGGGCCGATGTCGAGGCGACCTACCAGCGCCGCAACGACCTCATCCCCAACCTGGTCGAGACGGTCAAGGCCTATGCCTCGCACGAAAAAGAGACGCTGATGGCGGTCACCAACGCCCGCGCCAAGGTCGGCCAGACCAACATCAATACCCAGGATCTCAAGGACCCGGCCGCCATTGAACGCTACCAGGCCGCTCAGGGCGAACTCTCCAGTTCTCTCTCGCGCCTCCTCGTGGTTGCCGAGAAATACCCCGACCTCAAGGCCAACCAGAATTTTCTCGATCTGCAGAACCAGCTCGAGGGGACGGAAAACCGCATCAACGTCGCCCGTCAGCGCTACAACGCCTCGGTGCAGGAATTCAACGGTTCCATCCGCACCTTCCCCAACAACATGACCAACAGCATGCTCCTCCACCTTGAACGCAAGGAGCCCTTCAAGGCCCAGGCCGGGGCGGAGAAGGCCCCGCAAGTGAAGTTCAACTAGATGCTGCATCGCGCCCTGCTCTGTCTTCTCCTGTTGCTACCGCTGTCGGCGGCAGCCCTGGAGATCCCGCGCCCCGACGGTTACGTCACCGACAAGGCCGGACTTCTTTCGCCCGCCACCAAGCAGAAGCTGGAGGAGTTTCTCGCCGGCTTCGAGGCCAGCGACTCGACCCAGCTGACGGTCCTCATCCTCCCCGACATTGCCGGGGAGACCATCGAGACCGCTGCCCTCAAGGTCGCGGAGAGCTGGAAGATCGGCCAGAAGGGGAAAGACAACGGGGCGCTCCTCCTCGTCGCCAAGGCCGAGCGCAAGGTGCGCATCGAGGTCGGCTACGGCCTTGAGGGGCGTCTCACCGACCTCCTTTCCGGGCGCATTATCACCCAGGAGATCACCCCCCGCTTCAAGGCCGGCGACTATGACGGCGGCGTCGTCGCCGGGGTCGCGGCCATGGCCAAGGCGGTTCGTGGCGAATACCAGGGGACGGGAAAAGTCGCCGGCAAAAAAGGCTCGGCGCCATGGTGGATCTTCCCCCTCCTCTTCTTCGTCATCCCCTTTTTCTTGCGCCTCGGCTCGGCCGCCGCCGGGGTCAATCCCCATCACCGTCGCGGTGGTGGCGGCCCCTGGATTGGCGGCGGCTTCGGGGGCGGCGGAGGTTTCGGGGGGGGCGGGGGCGGCTTCGGCGGGGGGGGGTCCTCGGGGAGCTGGTAAGTCGAACGATGCAGGATGTCCGGGATCGTCTTGTAATTTATTAGCAACGGAGTACCTCGTTATGACCAAGGCCAGCATCTTCTTCAACGATGCCGAAAAGTCCCGCATCGAGGCAGCCGTCAAAGCGGCGGAGAGTCACACCTGCGGCGAGATCGTGCCGATGGTCATCGATGCCAGCTATGATTATCCCCGGGCCGAGATCATCGGCGGCGGCTGTTTCGCCATGGGACTGGCACTGCTGCTGGCCTGGGTCTTCGGCGACTCCTCCGAGTGGGTCTTTCTCCCTTTCTTCATCGTCCTCTATCTCCCCTGCAAATGGCTCGTCCGTTTCGCCCCGCCCCTCAAACGCCTCCTCATCCATCCCGACGAAATCACCCTGGAGGTGGAAGAACAGGCCCTGGTCTCATTTGTCACCAACGGCCTCCATCACACCCGCGAAGGGACCGGCATCCTCATCCTCATCTCCCTCTTCGAACACCGTGTCCATGTTCTCGCCGACCGCGGCATCAATGCCAAAGTACCGCCGGGGACGTGGGACGAGATCGTCGCTACCGTCACCACCGGGCTCAAGTCGGGACAGGCCTGCGATGCCCTGTGCAAAGCCATCGGCCGCTGCGGCGAACTCCTGGCAGAGCCTTTTCCCCGCCGCGAGGACGACAAAGATGAACTTCCCAACCTGATTGCCTGACCCCCTCAGTGTTGGACTGATCCACCCTCTGAGGCCGTCGCAGTTCTTCCGGGCACCAGATCCTCCAAGCCCATAAATAATCAGGCCCGACGAAGACTTCGTCTTCGCCGGGCCGATGACAACACATGGGTGGATTGGCTTATTTGATGCGGGTGCCGATATCATCACCGAGCGGAGACACCGAGAAGATCGGCGTTTCTACAATTCCGTTAGGTCCGGCTGAAAGCACAAAAACCGGATCGGTCATGGTTGCGACAAAATTGTTGGCCGCCAGAAAGTAGGCATTGCCCCACGGATCGGTATTAACTACGGGGAGATAGGGACCCCTGTACTTCGTCGCATTGTAGCACCCCTCGTCATCCACCATCAGAACATCGCTGAAAAGGACGGTTGCCGTGGTCTGATAAGCCATGTCGGCAAGACCTCCGGGGAGATCGCCCCCACCGCGCAGAAACTGGGTATTTTCGCCGCACCCCGCACCCGAATGATTAGGCCACACACCTAAATCCTTGCGGAAGGCGAGAATCGCCGAGCTGATCGACTTACAATCGGCCTCGGCTCGCGCGAGCTTGGCGTCATCAATCTGGCTAAAGATCATTGGGGCCAGAATTCCCGCCAGGATGGCAAGGATGGCGACAATAACAATGACTTCGATGAGAGTGAAACCGGCGGCGTTTGGCTTTTCGATTTTCCCTGAAGCGATCATCATTTATTCCTCCTTGTGAGTGGATCAGCAGTTTCCATCCGAACTCTACTGGAATTTTCATTTGGCGGTGCCGGGTGCCAATTGCACCGGAGTGCCAACCACCGTCAATGGCGAAAAACATTCCTAGTAACCTACATGGATCGTGCCAAAACGATAAGACGGCATTAATGGCATGCGAAAATATGAGGCAAATCAGAATTTATCCAACAAAACATCGACTTAAAGAAATACCGGCAAGTTCTGAAGGGTTCACCTGCTTGGCACTGTAGGGCCTTTCTCTGTGCGGCATTTCACGTACCATGCTGAAACAGCCACATGGGAGAACCCTGCCGCTTGCTTCCATCATTTCAACGCACTCTTGACGAAACGGTTGATCCCCTCAGGACCCCAGAGTCGGCTTTCATGTTCTTTGCGAATATCGTCGATAGCGGAAGTGTTGAGGATATACGGTGTTAAAAATATTACCAGTTCTGTTTTGCCTTTCTTCTGATTGTAGTTGGAGAAGAGCCAACCGACAACGGGGATGTCGCCGAGAAAAGGGATACCACGCTTGACCGAGGAGGAGGTGTCGGAGATCAAGCCACCGATGACCATGGTTTGACCGGACTGGACATCGACAATCGTATCGATTTCACGGACGGTAATGACCGGCTTGCTGCTATTCCCATCGGGGGAAAAGGAGGGCTGCGGCTTTACCTCGGTGATGCTCGGATGAACCTGCATGGTGATGCTGCCGGATGCGGCGACGTTCGGGGTGACGTCGAGAAAGAGACCGACCTCGTCGATTTGCGCGGTATTGATGACCAGGTCAGCCGGCCCCCCGGTACTGCCGCGAAGGACAGACTGCACCCAGCTGACCTCGTTGGTCGTCCGTTTGAAGACCGCCTTCTGGTTATTCAGGGTCGAGATCTTCGGGCTGGAGAGCATGTTGACGTCGCCCTGCTCCTTGAAGGTGTCGAGCAGCACGTTGAAGTCAGGGCCCGAACTGTTGATGTCGATGACGAAGACATTCGAAAACGGCGCCGAACTCAGGCCCAGGTGTTGAGCGATACTGGATTTATGGGCACTGTCGAGAAAAGCCTTCCAGTCGATTCCGAGAGAGAATTCATCTTTCAGTTCAATTTCGACGATGTGGGCTTGAATCAGTACCTGACGTTTGACCTCGCGCTCAACATTGGCCAAAAAGACGCTGACCCGCTCCAAGGTTTCAGGCGGGGCGGTCACCTGTATCACCCCGGAAAGTTGGTTGGTGACAATAATGTTTCCCGTTGTACCGCCATCTTTTTTGCCCTGGCCGTAGACGATCGAGTCAAGTCCCTTGAGCGTCTCGCTCCAGCAGTCGTTACTACCGGAAGTGGTGACGCTGACGTTTCCCTGAGAACTTCCGGACGACGACGATGACGATGATCCGGCATCGCTGCCACTCCCCGACCCGGTGGAAATCGACGCCTTGGTGATGCTGCTTGAGACACGCTTGTCCTTGAGGTAGTTGAGGACAAAGGTCCGGGTAATCGGACGACTCGGTCCGACCACGATCATGCCGTCTTCAATCGTGGCGGTGTAACCAAGGGGCCGCAGCAAGGTGTAAAGCAGGTCGCCGAGGGGTTTGTCCAGAATATTCACGGTAACGCGGCCGGTCACACCAGGCTCGGCGACGATCGGAACGGGGCTGTCCTTGGACAGAATGGCCAGCGCCTGTTTCAGTTCGACATTTTTCAGGACCAGAGAAAACTTACCCTGGTCGATCTTGCTGGGGGCACGAGAGGTCTCCGTCTCAGCCGGAACCACCCCGGCCAACGAAGCGTCGGTTGCAGCGGAAGGCGGAGTGGGTAACGCCAGCGTGTTGGAAACCTGTGGCATCTCTGCGGCCATACAGCCGCTCAGGACCAGAATCATGAGGGGGGTGAACACCCTTTGCATGGTCATCAATACTCTCCCTGGATTATTTATCATGGAATATTTCGATTCGGCGGCGTCCGGCACGATCCTCAACGACGACCGCATAGAGGGTAATTTCCCGGATCATGGCGCCGCCGACCCGGTCACCCAGCCCAACCAGACGGCCGTCGTAAAGGGCCCGGTAGACCCCGTTGCTAACAATAATCCCCGACAACCCGCGGACAACCACGTCCGCAGGCGTTTGCGATTGACGGGCCAACCCTTGGGATGGACTGGCGGAAACGTGAACGCCATAGCGAAAGGGATCACGCTGCCACCGTTGCTCGTCGTTGTCACCAGCCAGGCTCTGAGACTCAGTACAGAGCAGGAGCTGGAGGAGAAGTGCTCCGGCGATTATGGTCGTTTTAGCGGACATGAGCGTCACCGAGAGAGTAGAGGTCGATAGTCATTTTTGCTTTAAGTTCTGTTTCGCCGGGAACCACAACTAGCCGGGTAATTTTTTTGCGCCCGTCGAGCTTCTGAACCCGATCTAGATATCCCCCGATTCTGCGGAACTCTCCGGCCAGGGAAACTTCCAAACGATGTACCTCGAGGGCGCCCCCCTTCTGCCGGTTGCGACCACCCCGAGCCAGCGTCTCTTCGCGGTAAAGATTGGTAATCACTTCGTGGTCGCGGATTCCTTCTTGGCGGGCGCAGTTATAGAGGGCTTCGGTAAAGGCCGGGATATCGGCCTCTCCGGCATAGCGCCGCGACAGCTCGGCAATTTCCGCCTCCGCTTGTTGCAGCGAGGTCTTTTCAGCATGCAGTCTCGCAAATTCGCTGCGCAACCGCTCCACCTGACCCTGGCGGTTGAGATAAAACCCTCCGGTCAAAAAGATTCCGAATACAACCGAAAGAATGATCCACTTTGTCATTAGTGTTCTCCTTCCGGCGGTATCAACCGACAACTCACCTTTAGTTTGATGAGCTTCTCTTTACCAAGGCGCAACATCGCGATATCTGGGTTCTGACTGCATTGCAAATGCGGCACGCCATAGAGGGATGCCATGAGAGAAGTAAAAATGCGCTCGTTGTGCCAAGGCGTTTTGTGCTGGGTGACGGCCAACACTTCGAGAGTACCGACCTCATCGCCCTGCAGGAGATTGATGCCGTCGAGCTGTACTTCCCGAGGCAGCCGGAAGGCAATTTCACTGAATATTACGGAGAGCGGCGGAGTAGCGACACCAAGCTGCTTGAGATATCGCAGACTCGCGACACGCCCTTGTTCCGCGGCGGCAGCGGCCTGCAAACGTTTGATTTCGGAACGCTCACGCGCCAGGCTCCGTTCCCAACGAAAAACCTCATAACTGGCTTTCCCAACCACGGCAATGCACAACAGGGCAACAAGACCTGCGGCAAAGAGAGCCAGAAGGCGGCGGCGATCCTGCGTCGATTTCGTAGCTTGCGCGGGCAGGAAGTTGACGTAGTCCTTCTGGCTTGACGCGCCAATAAGACCGGCTAATGGGCTGAAAGACCGGCTTTCTTCAATCTTTCCGGCAAGCAAATCGAGTGAAGCGACCTCGATATCCATGGCATCAACCAGCGATTCTTCTAGACCCGCAATCTCTGCCCCGGGGCCACAGAGCCAGACTTTCTCCACCGGCGAGAGGGGGTTGGCAAGCATGTATTGCGAATATAGACCATGAATTACATTGAGAACCGCGAAAAGTCTGCGTTTGAGTACCCGCTCAGAACCGGCATCATCATCCACTTCCGGTTCCCTGTCTGAATCGCGAATCGCCAGGGTTTCATGATGCAGGATTTCGGTCGGCGACAGGAAAGTCGCCGTAACCGCTTCCGGGCTGACATCAAAAATGGCATGGGCTTGAAGAATACCATCGCGAAATGGCGCAAATGCGGCGATATTTGCTTGCAATGTAGTGGAGATTGAGGCCAGGCGGATATGGGCTTGGGCAAAAAGCTGCTGGAGATGGGCCACCGTCGCCCGGGGGATCTGTTCGGCCAGGAAGACATCCTTGTCCTGCTGGGGGGCGAGTCGGGTCATGCGGAAAATAGGTTCCCGTTCGCCGGTCGCCGTCATTATGCTGCGCTGAATAATCTTTGCCCCGTCCGCGAGCGGCATCTCTTGCAGACGATAGGTACTCAACTTTACCTGGTCGGCAGCGATAAGGAGGTGCGCAAGATCCGGCTTTCGCCCCACTTTTGCGAAGAGTACCGCCACCAGTTCCTGCAAGGTGCTGGCGCTATTCAGGGGGCCGGGAAGGACGGCTGCGGCCAGCACCCGTTCACCTTCGGTAATCAGTGCCCGAAGAGTCTGCCCACGCTGGTCGACGAATAATTGAACCGATTCTTTCATTAGTCGATCCTGTGATAGAGCGTCGGCGGGTTTAGCGATAACTCATTGAGCCCGTCGCTGACGAAGATTGCCATATCGTTAGTCTCTTCAAGCAAGGTAACGCAACCAGAGTCGCCGAAGAGTCGGCTGCGCAGGGTGATACGGCCGATCGGCAGGGTCACGGGAAAACTGGCATCGAAGGCCTGGCTGACGTTTTTCGGGATGCCCGACTGGACCAAGCCGACATTCAAGGCGAAACAGCCGGTAGTAGCGGTCGCCACACCGATGCCATTGCGGTAACCGGCGCGCAGCTGAGCATAATAGCCCGGCGTCGTTTCGGATGTCGCGGTCACGGTGAGGTTCAAATTTCCTCTGATCCTGGCGGTCGGCCAGACCTCCTTGCTCAGGATCTGCAAAGCCAAATCGCTATTTTCATCAATGTCGTCGCCGGTGCCAAAGACACCGTCCGGACCGGCACTACGCAGCGTCGCACTAATGGCTGCGCCTGACACCAGCAACGGGGAGTCGTGCACGTTGTAGGCGATGGGCCGCCCCCAAGCGTCTTCCTTGAAAGCAACGGCATCGAACCCGCCACTGAGATAGGGCCCATTCCAGCCGGGCCAAACCCCGGAATCCGAGATCAGCTCGTCGAGATTGTCCGGCAGTGTCCCGATATCGCCGACAAAACCGTAATGGCTGCGCACACCCTGCTGGTAGAGATTCGGCTCACCGGCGATGGCAATTTTGAGCTCAGCCATTCGCCCACGCGTCACAGCGATCTCATTGCTTTCCCAGACGCGATAAACCATCGGCACCAAGGCTCCGGCCAATATCGACAGGATGGCCATGGTGACGATTATTTCTATCAGTGTAAAGCCGTTCCTCTTCATCAGTGTCCCTTGATACTGCCGACAATGCCATAGAGCGGTAGAAAGATGGAAAGCAGGATAATCAGCATCATCGCACCAAGACAGATGATGATAAGCGGTTCGATGGCCGCGAAGAGTCGCTTGACTGTTTCACGCACCTCCTTATCGAAGATGTCGCTGGATCGAGCAAGCGCACCTTCGATATTACCGGTCTTTTCACCCAGGGAAACCATGCTGATGACCAGTTGCGGAACCGCTTTTGTGGCAACCAGGGCGGTGCCGACGGAACCGCCGCTGAGGATCGCTTCCGTCACACGGTCGAGACGAGCGCGCAGTTCGCTGTTGTTGACAACCGCGGCGGCGGTACTGAAAGTCGCCTGGATATCGAGCCCGGCCGCCTGCAACGTCGCCAGGGTTTTGAAATACCGCGACAGGCTGATTTTATTTACCAGTTCCCCCATAAGTGGGAGTTTTAGAAAAAAATTATCCACAGTCCTGCGAGTGTCGGGATTTTTTATCAAAAAACGGTAGGTAACCGCGGACGCCGCGAAGAAGAAAACGAGGGACAGGCTGTAGCCCCTGACAAAGTCTGAGACCGCCATAACCATCCGGGTCGGTAGCGGCAGGTTGGCTTTGAGGCTGCTCAGTACCCCAATGAGGGCGGGAAAGACAAAAACAAAGAGGATAACGACGAGAATTCCCATAAAGCCGATGACGATGGCCGGATAGACGAGCATGGAGCGAATCGACTTCTTGAACTCGATCTGCCATTCAAGGTATTTCAGCAGATAGTCGAGGCTGTGTTCAAGTGTCCCAGAAATTTCTCCGGCGCGAACTACCTGGATATAGTAGTGCGGAAAGATGTCTGTCCTCACCTGCATCGCCTCAGAAAGGGACATCCCCGACTGCACCCCGCTAGAGAGGACCTGAAACGCCGGAGCCAACGTCTTCCGGCTACTGCCACCGGCAGCCACGTCCTGCAAACCGGTAACGAGAGAAATACCCGATATGACGATCTGCTGAAGGAGATAGGTCAGGTTGAGGAGGTCGATTTCCCGAAAGCTTGGGGCGAACAGCGATGCCAAGGACAGGCCGAGGATTTTTTTCGCTTCGATGAGGGTCAGCCCCTGCATCCCCAGAGCCTTTTCCAGAACGGCTTCGTTCTGAGCGACCATTTTCCCGAACTGGACGTTGGAGTTCAGGTCAACGGCTCGGTAGGAGAATGTCGCCATCAGAGTGCCGTCCTCACGATACTGCGCACTTCTTCAAGGGTGGTTATCCCCTGACGGACCTTTTTTAGGCCAATTTCGCTCATGCCGCGGAAACCGTTCTCAATGGCAGCATTGCGGATGTCGTCGATACTGGCACGGGAGTTGATCAACTCCCGAATCCTCCGATCGACCTTGAGAATTTCATAAATCACCGTGCGCCCCTTGAAACCGGAGTTGTCGCAGGATCGACAACCTGTGGAGCGGTAAAGTACCTGATTTTTCTGGTCGGCGCCAATCGCCCGATAGGCCGGGTCATCTTCCAGTAGCGGCTCCTTGCACTGGGGGCAGAGAACTCGGGCCAGGCGCTGGGCAACAATGGTATCGAGAGTCGAGGAGACGAGGAAGGGATCGATACCGATATCGGTCAGCCGCACGATGGTCGACACGGCGTCATTAGTGTGCAGGGTACTGAAGACCAGATGTCCGGTGAGAGCGGCGCGCACCGCAAGTTCGGCGGTTTCGCTGTCGCGCATCTCGCCAACCAGGATGACGTCGGGATCCTGGCGCAGGATTGAGCGCAGGCCGGTGGCGAAGGTCAGTCCAGCCTTGACGTTGACCTGGGCTTGACGAGCCAGGGTAAGGTGATATTCGACCGGATCCTCGATAGTGAACATGTTGCGGCTGACGCTGTTGATCATCGACAGAAACGAGTAGAGGGTCGTGGTTTTGCCCGAACCGGTCGGGCCTGTCACCAGAATCATGCCGTAGGGAAGAGCCAGCGCTTCATTGATGCGATCAATGTCGTCATCGAGAAATCCGAGGCTTTCTAGGCCGACCAGCACCTGCGACTTGTCCAGGATACGGATGACGATATTTTCGCCACCGAGCACCGGAAAGGACGAGATACGCAGATCGAGTCCGCGATTTTTGTAGAAGAATTCAGCCCCACCGTCCTGCGGTACACGAGTTTCGGCAATATTCATGCGTCCCATAACCTTGATGCGCGAGACGACCGGGTTGAGCAGTTTGCTCGGCAAGAACATGCCATGGTGGAGAACACCATCGACCCGGTAACGGATGCGTACCCCCTTCACATCGGGATTTATGTGAACGTCAGTGGCGCCGCGACGGATACCGTTTATCAGGATCTTCTCGACCAGGTTAACCAGGGGGGAATGGGGTGAATCGAGCTCGGCTTTGTGCAGATCGGCATTCTTTTGAAAGATCGCGCTGCTCTGCTGAACAAGATAGTCGATCTCCTCAGGGACCTCCTGACCGGGATCCTCGCGGCCGGGGGCATCGCGGCTATCTTGTTGCGTTGCAGAGAGAACCTTGAACAGAGCCTTCTGACTGATAAATCCCAGCCCGAACAGGATTGACCCGAGCAACTCGCCAGTCTTTTTCTGTTCTTCCAATGCAACCTGCAACTGGGCCTCGGTGATAAACCCGTTTTCCAGCAGGATGTCGCCGATGCGCTTGCGAGGTGGCATAAAAACTTCCCTGTTTTGTCGTCTAGGTAACAAATCGCAAAGCCGAGATTGATTATAGGCTCTTCAATTCTGATCGCAAGAGTTAATGTATAATGTCCATCTACTGAACAAGCACTTGTTTCGTAATCGGCTTCCGTCCAAATACCTCGACAGTTTTGTCCGGTCTCCAGCACCTTATGCCGTGCGGAGTTCGGCATCGGGTAGGAGGCGGGATTACTCCCGCCGTCCTCCCACACCACCGTACGTACGGTTCCGTATACGGCGGTTCACGTTGAATGCTGAAAGCGGTGAAACTGGTTTAACAGCGATATAAGTCCCAGTTTCCTGAAGTAAGATTGCGCGGCTTCCTTCAGATTCCGGGTCACCCCGGACACCCTTGCCGTTCGGCTAACGGTTCCCACCATCAGGGTCCGTAGAGGACTTGCACCTCCAAGTCACGAATTCACTGAATCGATGGCGCTTATGCGCCACGCGCCCTGCCGGGCGCACATAAAAAAAGCCCCTCTCCGCACTTAGCGGAGAGGGGCTTTTGCTTAGCTGCAAACCACCAGAAACTAACAGTAATGCCGGTCGTTACAACGCCATCACTCTTTGCCTATCCCTAGCTGGCCCGACTCCACCCAGCCGGCATCGACATCGTACGGGAGATGCGTCCGTAACGGCCTGCATGCCTCAACCAGACAAGCTAAACGCATAACCCCTCCTGAAAAATTCATTTGTTCCCTCAACCGTTCTTGCGCAACCACGCCAGCAACCCACTCGTCGAGCTGTCGTGCCCCCCCCCTCCCCCCCCCTGCAGCTCAGCGAGAATCGGCTTGGCCAGCTGCTTACCGAGTTCCACCCCCCACTGGTCGAAGGAGTTGATCTCCCACAACACCCCCTGGACAAAGACCTTGTGCTCGTAGAGGGCAATGAGCATCCCCAAGGTGAGCGGGTCGAGCTGCGGATAGAGGATCGTCGTGCTCGGACGGTTGCCGGGGAAGACCTTGTGGGGAGTGAGACGCTCGA
>MGTO01000002.1 GCA_001799485.1 Desulfuromonadales bacterium GWC2_61_20
ACGGGCAACCTTGACGCTCCGGGCGCGGGAGCCGGCACTCCGCTCGGTGCCGCCGCGGGGAGCGGCGCGTCTGTGTCAGGTGGCGGGGGTGACCGGGAGGAGGCTCGCCTCGCCCGGCAGATGCGCCCCGAATACCCGCCGGGCGCCCTCGCCAAGGGTTGGGAAGGCCAGGTCTTGCTGCGCTTGCGCATCAGCGCGGACGGCAGTGTGCAGACGCTGCGGGTCGAGCGCTCCTCCGGGTACGAAATCCTTGACCGCGCCGCTTATCGGGCGGCTCAAAATTGGTTGTTTTTTCCGGCCCGCGTAGCCGGGGTTCCGGTGGCGGCCGAAGTCAAGGTCCCGGTGGTTTTCGCCCGCGGTAGGGAATAGCATGTCTCGCATCCTGCACCTACTCGAACGCAGCCAGGGGCTGAGCTCATGCTGACCGTGCGCAGCCAGCTCAACCGCCTGGTTCTCGTCGTCATCAGCGCCGTAGTGCTGCTGATGAGCGTGGCCTTTTTCATCTTCGAGTACGTGACGTACCGCGACGAAGTCGTCGAGCGCGTCTATCCCATGGCGGCGACCATCGGCATCCATCTGAGTTCGGCCCTGATTGTGCCTAACCACCCCCAGGCCCGGGAAATCCTGGCAACAACGGCCAACGCCCAAGACATCGTTGCCGTCTACCTCTTCGATCAAAGTGACCGACCCTTCTCCTATTACAAACGTCCACACGCCTTCATCCCTGCCAATCGCATCGACACCATTGACAACATTCTCAGCCGTAGCGAAATCACCGCTATCCTCGCGACCGCTGAGCGCGGTTACCGGATTGCCGGCAACTACATGGCGGTCTTCTTCCCGGTCCTGCAGGAGGGTAAAAAGCTCGGCACCCTCTATCTGGTACTCAACCTTTCCCCCTTCTACGAACGAATTATGTGGTGGCTGATCTGCGCCGCGGGAATTATCGCGGCAGCAGCGATGCTCGGCTCCTATCTCGCTTCGCGTCTGCAGCGCGGTATCGTCGAGCCATTGAGCAATCTGGTCGGCCACATGGGCCGCATCTCGGCCGGCGAGCAGCCGACTCTCCTTGCACTCCCCGCCGCTGGCGAACTCGGCCTTCTGATCACGGGTTTCAATACCATGATCGAGCGGATCAGCGCCCATGAGCGCTCCCTGGCGGAGATCAACATCAACCTCGAGGAGCACGTCCGCAAGCGCACGGCCGAACTCGGCCACAGCGAAAACAGGTACCGCTCCCTCTTCGAAAGCTCGCCGATCTCGCTGTGGGAAGAGGATTTCTCCGCTGTCGTCGCCTTTCTTCAAGAGCTCAGGGATCGTGGCGTGCGCGACTTCGCCGCCTATTTCCGCGAGCACCCCGAGGCCGTCGCCACCTGTGCCGCCTTGGTGCGCATCGTCGACATCAACGAAAGTACGCTGAAACTCTATCGGGCTCCCAACCGGGAGACCCTCATCGGCAACCTGCACAAGGTTTTCACCGCCAGCTCCATGGAGAAATTCACCGAGGAGCTTGTCGCCATTGCCTCCGGGGATCCCCTTTTTTCCACCGTCGGAGCCAATCGTACCCTCGACGGCCATGAAATCGACGTTGCCCTCCATCTCGCCGTCGTCCCCGGCCACGAGCACGATTACAGTCGCGTTGTCATCAGTATCGAGGACATCACCGCGCGCATCTCGCTGGAGCGTGAACTGCGCGCCTCGCTGAACGAGAAAGACCTCCTGCTGCAGGAGGTCCATCACCGGGTCAAGAACAACCTGCAGATCATCTCCAGCCTCATCAACCTGCAGATCAAGAATCTCGGCGGCAATCACCTTTCCGCCGAACTCCACTCGACCCTGCTGCGTGTCCGTTCCATGGCCCTGATCCATGAAAGGCTTTATCGCGCGCACCCCGGCAACATCACCCTGGAAGCTTTTATCGACGAATTGTCCCGCGAAATCATCGGCCTGTACGGTGAGGATGCAGGGCGTATCGGTCTCGCTATGAATATCGAGCCGATCCCGATCACCGTCGACCAGGGGATGACCGTTGCCATCATTATCAACGAGCTTCTCACCAACGCCCTCAAGTACGCCTTTCCCGAGGGGCGACCGGGGCAGATCTTTATCGATTTGCGCGCCAGCGCCGGCGACATTGTTCTGGTCGTCAGCGACAACGGCATCGGGCTCCCCGCCGATTTCGATCCGGCACGGCAAAAGAGTCTCGGCTACCGACTGCTTCTCAATCTCGCCGACCAGGTTCAGGGGACCTTGTCGGTGGCTGGCGACGATAATGGCACCCGCGTCACCCTCCGGATTCAGAATAGCCCTCCGCCGGGCCTGGCGCCTTGACCGCGAAAGGTGATATATGCCGACCTCCCCAGGCTGCATCCTCATCGTCGAAGATGAAAGCATCATCGCCCTCGACCTGCGCGAAACCCTGAGCGCTCACGGCTACCACGTCGTCGGCAGCGTCGCCAGCGGCGAAGAGGCCCTGCGCGTCGCCACCGAAACCCGCCCCGACCTGATCCTCATGGACATCCGCCTCACCGGTGCCATGACTGGCCTCGAAGCGGCCCAGCTGATCCGCTTACGCCTCGGCATTCCCTCCCTCTTTCTCACCTCTCACGCCGAAAAGGAGCAACTGGAGCAGGCCAAGAGCAGCCACGCCCTCGGCTATCTCCTCAAGCCCTTCGTCGAGCGCGAACTGGCTATCAATATCGACATGGCTCTGAGCCAGGCCCGGCGCGAAAAACAACTGCACCGGACCCTGGCCGATGCCGCGGGCGAACGCCAAGGGCAGAAGCAGCCCCTTGCCGAGAGCGATGCCTCCGGAACCTTGCGCATCTGCACCCTCGGGGGGCTGACTCTGTCCCTCGGGCCGGCGACATTGCGCAGCGAGGACTTCAGCCCGACCCAGCGCGAGCTCCTCGCCCTGCTTCTGGCCGGAGTCAACGCCCGGATCGCGCGCGAAGAAGTGGAAGTGACTTTCTGGCCCGATAGCCCTAGCGAGCGTGCCCGCTCCAGTTTTGACTCCCTCCTTATGCGCTTGCGCAAAACCGTGTACAAGAACTTGACGGGCGATACTTCCCGGGATTTTCTGGTTTTCCAGAAAGGCATGCTCGCTCTGGAAAACTGTCAGGTCGATGCCTACCTCTTTATTCGCCAGGCCACTTACGCCCTGCAATGTCACAAGGATCGCCAGCCTGAGGCCGAGCAGGAGCTGGCCCTGGCGGTAAACCTGTGGCATGGCGAATTCATCCCCGAGGTCGCCGGCTGCGATCGCGTCGAAAGTTTCCGCCGTGAACTGCGCACCCTCTTTCTCGATTGCTGCCGCAAACAGGCGCGCAGCAGCCTCCGCCAAGGCTCCTGCGAACAGGCGGTCGAGTTGTTGCGCCGGGCCGTCCTCACCGATCCCGGCAACGACGAGCTTGTCGGCGAACTCTACCGCCTCCTCTGCACCGGTAATCCGCTGCAGGCCAAGCTGCTGCTGCAGGACTATGCGCGACAATTGCAGGAGGCCGGTTTTACTCGCAACGAAATTGCCGAGAGCCTGCGGGAGCTGGAAAGAAAATAGGCCCATCGGCCCGGTAAACGTCTTCCAGAAATTCCATCCCCGACCCCACTATCCTTATTCCCCTCCCCTACTGGCCAGCGTCGCCAGTCGATCGGCGACGACCATGTCGCCGTCGGCCCTCAGCTCTTCCGCCGGGGCTGCCTGCTGGCTGAGTGCTGCCAGGCTTGCCCCCCAGTCGCCAGCGCGCAGAGATGTGTTGTCGATCTCCAGCGCCCGGGTATAGCGGTGGAGCCCGTCAATCAGCAATGCTTGTTCGCGAAAGTCGCCGCGCCGGGTGTAAAGGACCGCCGTGCCGTGCGCAATCGCTTCGGACACGATGCCGTATCCGGGCTTGGTGATGACGACATCGACCCCTTGAACGAGATCGGGGTACCAGAATTGCCCCGGGGGAATGGCCCGCAGGTTGGGCACGACGCCGGCGAGATCGTTTTCGGCGAGAAAAATCCAACCGGAGAGTCGCGCCAGGGCGGCAAAATCATAATCGGCCAGTCCGAAACCGCCGAAGGAGATGAGTCCGACGCGTACCCCCGGCGCCACCCCCAGGGCCGTCCGGATCGACTCCCGGTCGCGGCGGGCCCGGCGCGCCACCAGCGGCATCGCCTCGGAGCGACGAAAGGCCGGGGCCTCTCCGGCGAAGGGGAGCTGCAGCAAAACCTCGGCGCTGCCGTAGAGGAAGGCCACTTCTTCGGCAATGTCCGCCAGGCCCGGCTCACGCCCGGCGAGCCCTTCATAGATCCAGTCCCAGCTGAAGTTGCTCACCCCGACCGCCGCCACCCCGGCGCGCGCGGCCGCGGCAAATGGGAGGAAAGGGATGTCGGCGGCAACCAGGGTGATGCGGTCAGCGACCAAGGCGGCCGCTTCGGCCTCCCCCCAGGCTTCACCCTGCAGTAACAACTCGCGACAGGCAACCAGGGTGGCGGCTTCGTCCATGACCAGGCTGTCGCGTTGCCGGACACCGACATCGGTGCGGCCGACGCGAACAGAAACCGTCGGGTCGAGGGCGCTGCTGAAAAACCACGGCGGCGCGTCGGAGACGACATCGACCGTCACCTGCGGATGGCGGCGGCGCAGGGTGTTGATGATCTGGCATGAGCGGCTGGCATGCCCCAAGCCGTGACCACTGATGAAGTAACGGATGTTCCCGGCCCCTGCCACTCTGGTCGCCTCCCTCATAATTGCTGCCGCTGCGCCCGCCCGAGCACCGCCACCGCCACCTCGGCGGCGCCCCCGGCGCGGAGGACTTCGGCGCAGGCCCGCGCGGTCGCGCCGGTGGTCATGACATCGTCGATGAGGAGGACCCGCTCCCCCGTCAGCGGCCGGCCCAGAGCAAAGGCCTGGCGTAAATTGCGGCGGCGTTCCTCGACGGAAAGACCTGGTTGCGGCGGGGTCGCTCGCACCCGCTGCAGCAGACGAGGGGCAACCGCAATATGGCAGTGGCGCCCGAGATGCCGGGCCAGAAGCAACGCCTGATTGAAGGAGCGCTGCCGCAGACGCGACGGATGCAACGGCACCGGAACCAGCAACTGGGGGGCAAAACTGTCGAGGCGAACCGTGAGCGCCTCCCGCAGGAGTTCGGCCAGCGCCCCATCGAGATGGAAGGCGCCGTTGAATTTGAAGTGACGGATGGCACGACGCAGCTCGCCGTCATAGATTCCCGCGGCAGCGGTCCAGAGAAAGGGCGGGGGACGACGCAGGCATTCTTCACAGAGATGATCGCTGCCGGAGGCGGTCGGGTAAGGCAGGGCACAGCGAGGACAGCAGGGCGGGGTCAGGGGGGGCATGCCGGCACGGCAGTCGGCACAGAAACCTTTCTGCACCATACCGACCAGGGACTTGCTGCAGAGGGGACAGACCGGGGGGAGGAAAATCTCGAGGAGACCGGCCCATTCCTCTTTCAGCCAGACCACAGGCAACATCTTCCCCCCTCTTCCCCCCGTTCTTGCGGGGGAGGCGCGGTCAGCCGAGGAGACTGCGCCCCGTCATTTCAGCCGGTCGGTCGAGATTCATCAGCTCGAGGATGGTCGGCGCGACATCGGCCAGGATTCCGGGACGCAGCCGGGCGGCGGGACGCTGCGGGTCGACCAGCAGTAACGGAACCGGATTGACGGTATGGGCGGTGTACGGATGACCCAGTTCGTCGGCCATGCGCTCGCAGTTGCCGTGATCGGCGGTGATCAGCAGCCGGCCGCCGACGGCCAGGACAGCATCGACGACGCGCCCGACGCAACCGTCGATCGCCTCCATCGCCGCCACGGCGGCAGCCAGGATGCCGGTGTGCCCGACCATGTCGGGGTTGGCAAAATTGAGGATGATGAGGTCATCGTGCCCGGCGGCAATGCGGGCCACGACGGCATCGGTAACCAGCGCGGCGCTCATCCCCGGCTTCCGGTCGTAGGTTGCTACATCCTTGGGCGAGGGGATGAGAATACGCTCCTCGCCGGGAAAAGGAACTTCACTTCCCCCGTTAAAGAAAAAAGTGACGTGGGCATATTTTTCGGTTTCGGCGATGCGCAACTGGGTGCGGCCGGCAGCAGCGACAACGCTGCCCAGAAGATGGTCGTAGTTTTCCGCCGGAAAGGCCACGGGGAGGGCAAAGGTTTCGTCATATTCGGTCAGACAGACGAAGGCCGCCAGATTGAGGGGACGCCGACTGAAGCCGGAGAAGGTGGGATCGGTAAAGGCGCGGGTCATCTCGCGGGCCCGGTCGGAGCGGAAATTGAAGAAGATGACGGCATCGCCGTCGGCGATGGTCCCGGCCGCCTGCCCGGCGGCATGGATAATCCGCGGTTCGACGAACTCGTCCCCCTGGTCGGCGGCGTAGGCCGCGGCGATGGCGGCGGCGCTGGAGGGAGCGATCATCCCCTCGCCGGCCGTCAGGGCCCGGTAACCGCGCTCGACCCGCTCCCAGCGCTGGTCGCGATCCATGGCATAAAAACGGCCGCAGACCGTGGCCACCCGGCCGACACCGATACGTGCCAGCTCCCCTTCGAGTTCAGCCAGATAGTTGCCGCCGCTGCGCGGCGGGGTATCGCGGCCATCGAGAAAAGCGTGGACACAAACGTCGCCGCAGTCGTGACGGCGAGCCAGTTCGAGGAGGGCATAGAGATGGGAGTTGTGGGAATGAACGCCGCCATCGGAAAGGAGGCCCATGAGATGCAGCTTGCCACCGCTCTGGCGAAGTCGAGCCAGGGCGGCGAGGAGGACCGGATTGGTGAAAAAATCGCCGTCGGCGATGCTCTTGCTGATCCGGGTCAGCTCCTGATAGATGACCCGCCCGGCCCCGAGATTGAGGTGGCCGACCTCGGAGTTGCCCATCTGCCCCTCGGGGAGTCCGACGGCAAGACCCGACGCTTGCAGCGTCGTCGCCGGACAGGTGCGGAAAAGCTCGGCGAGGCGCGGCGTCCGGGCGAGGGTAACGGCATTGAACGGCCCGGGGCGCTCGATCCCCCAGCCATCGAGGATCATCAGGACGACAGGGGCTTTCATTCCTGCCGCCAGGCCTCGCGTTCACCATGGTGGATAGCGCGGATTTCCAGGGGCTGGGCATTGCGCAACGACTGGCGGCCGGCAATGCTGAAGCTCCCCCAGGTGCCGCAGGACGGACAGCGGCTCTGCCATTCGATGGCATCCTCGCCGCAGACGTCGCAAACATAACCGAAACGGAGACGGACGTTGATGCCCAGGGCCTTTTTGTAGGCGTTGAGAGCCTCTTCGGTACGATGCCGGCGACGATGGGCTTCCGCCAGGAGGAGTTGCAGCTGCGGGGAATCGACGCCGGCACTTTCGACCATCCCCAGATGTTCGAGGGCTTCGTCGATCATCTCCAGGCGCAGGCAGAACTTGCCACAGAAAAAGCGCAACATCATGTCGTCGCTCCGCTCCTGCAGCGCATCACGGTAAAAGGCGAGAAGCCCCGCCGGATCCTCGGCCGCCATGTAGAGATCTTCCAGGCGCGAGAGGAATACGCCGCGACCGAGGGCGCCATATCCCGCCTGCCAGACCCGGACCGCATCGTCGGGGCGGCGCTCGGCCCGATAGGCATCGCCGAGGGAGACATGGGCCGGGAGAAAATCGGGAGCCTGCTTGATGATCTCCTTGAACTCGCGCTTGGCCGCGTCGATCTCCCCCTGTTCGAGGGAGAGACGAGCGACTTCGTAGCGCAGAACCATGAGGGTCCGCTGCTCCTCCTCCAACCGTTTTCCTTCACCGGAGAGTTTGAGGACACGTTTTTGCAGATCGATGGCGTCGCGCCACTGGCCGGCGCTCACCCGCAATTCCCGCAGTCCGCGCAGGGCCTTGCGGTTATTTTCTTCAAGCGAGAGGATTGCCTGGTAAGTCTGCACCGCCTCTTCACGGCGCCCCGACTCTTCATAGGCAGCACAGAGCTTGAACAGGACTTCCAGGCTCTTCGGTTCAATTGTGCGGGCCTTGCTCAACAGGGCGATCGCTTCAGGCGCCTCGTCCTCCTGCAGATGCAGGTTGGCCAGGGCAATGAGGGTTTCAATCGCGGCGGGATCGCGGTCAAGGGCCTTGTTCAGCAGGCTCCGCGCCCGTTTCATATCGCCGGAGAGGAGGCGGTTGACCCCCTCGCGATAGATCGCCGCGACTTCGCGACTGCGCCGTTCGGCCCGATCGCGTTTCCAGTGCCGGACCATATGATTGATGACGGTGACCAGATGAAAGAGATAACCGAGGAAGAGCCCGAGGATGATGCAGCCGGCGATCATCACCGCGACGTTATGGGTGATGCTTTCCCCCGGATAGTAGAAAAAGGTCACATCCTGGGGATTGAGCCCGAAGAAGTACAAAAAGGCGAGCACGAAAAGAATGAACAACAGCACAACGGACATGAGGGTCATAGACGGCTCCCTAAGCGCCGGATTTGCCACCCGGCGGCGCACAATGAATGGATGCTACTCGCCGAATTTCTCGATATCGGTCTTGCAGTCGACACAGAAACGGGAAAAGGGACGGACGGCCATGCGTTGCGGAGCGATCTCATCGCCACAGCGGGCACAGACGCCGTATTCACCGAGTCCCAGGCGCTCCAGAGCGGCATCGATATCCCGCACCTTTTGGCGCTGCACCTCGCTAAGGTTGTAGAGGACATCCCTCTCGTAGGTTGTGGACGACATATCGCCGATATCCGGAACCCCGTCCTGCCCGAGTTGCCGTGAGGCATCCTCGGCCGCAGCCACTTCCTGCAGCACCGCGCGGCGCAGCTGCAGCAGTCGCAGTTTCGTCTGTTCAACCTCATCTTTATTCATGTCGTCGACTCCCGTGGGCCGGTCGTAAGTCACCGGTTATGATAAGGCTCATGGCGAATGATGGTCAACCCGCGATAGAGTTGTTCGGTCAGAAGGAGCCGGGCCAACTGATGCGGCAAGGTCAGGGCCGAGAGGGAAAGGAGCAAATTTCCGCGCTGGCGGACGGCATCGCTGAGGCCATAGGCTCCGCCGATGACCAGAACTACTTCCGCCGTCCCCCCGACCATGTGCTTTTCCAGTAATTCCGCCAC
>MGTO01000003.1 GCA_001799485.1 Desulfuromonadales bacterium GWC2_61_20
GAATGCTTGTCGGCCACCGCCGGGGCGCAAGGGGAGACGCTGCGGGCGCCGATGAGGCGGGCAAGCTCCTTGGTCGAGACCTGACGATCGCCGTGCATGAGGACGATTAGGGGTTGCTTGGCATCGTCCTCCATAATCAAGGTCTTGACCACGCAATGCTCGTCGACGCCGAGTTCGCGGGCCGAGACGGCGGTGCCGCCCTTTTCTTCATAGGGGTAGAGGTGATCGCTGAAATCGACCTGTTGTTGGCGCAGGTAGCGGATGGCGGGGGTGACGGGGGTCTTGGCCATGGCGCAAACTCCCAAAGGCATTAGCCCTGGCGGAACCAGGAGAGGACGAGGAGAACGAAGCTGAGACCGAGAACGGCGGCACCAGCGCCGGCGAGGAGATTGAAGGCAGTCTCGAAGCGGCGCCGGGCCCAGCCATCGAGCGGCAGCACAAAACCAAGCACCGCGCCGCCGGCGGCGCCACCGAGGTGGGCGGCGTTGTCGGCGCCGACCAGGATGCCGAAGATAAAGGCGAAGGCCGCCCACTTGAGCATGAAGTTGCGCAATTCCAGAGCCTGAAAACCGCCAAGGCGATGGAACCAGGCGGCGGCAAAGCCGATGAGGCCGAAGAGGGAACCGGAGGCGCCAACCACCGGCGTCAGGGGATGCCAGAAGTAGCCGGCAACAGTGGCGGTGAGGGCGGTGAGAAGGTAGAGGATGAGAAAACGGGAGCGGCCGATCTCCTGTTCGACGAGCGGGCCAACCTGATAGAGGGCGACCATATTGAAGGCGAGATGGATGAGGCCGCCATGGTTGAAGGCATAGGTCAGGCAGCGCCACCACTCGCCCTGCTGGATGACCAGAGGCCAGAACTGGGCGCCGGTATGGATGAGAAGATTGGTGCCGGGGGCGAGAAGCGGGCTGAGGCCAAAACCTGCCAGCAGCCCCCAGACGATCATGGCGGCAAAAACCAGGAGGTTGAGGCCAATGATCGGCTGGATCAGGCTGATCCCGCCGCCATGCACCGGGGCGCGGAAGATCGTCTTGAGCTGCCGCTCCCACTTCATCATGCGCCATTGCCAGCGGGTGCCGTTCATGCCGAGGCGGTCGAAAAAGGTTTTCCAGTTCACGTTGGAGGTTCTCCTGAGAGCTTGTTGCGGACAGGTCAGTCGAGTTCGGGGCGGTCGCCGCGGCGCCGCTTGGCGTAAAAGGAGAGCAGCGCCAGCGCCACCCCGAGGCCCATGAGGATACCACCGATTTTCGCCAGTTCGGCGCCGGGGTCGCGGTTGATGGTGAGAACACTGATGGCGCGCAGCAGCGGCTCGCGCGGTTGCAGTTGGATGCCGGCTGCCGTCAGCGGCGCCGGGAGCCCTTCGCGCAGGAGGTACCAGCCGCGCCAGGGACCGTCCTGCGGATGGAGCAGTTCGAGTTCGAAGGCCGGGTTGTTGACTTCGTCGCCGACGGGGTAGATGCGACCATCGCCGCCACGACGGACATCGGCGAAGAAGCGCAGGACCCGCAGCACCCTGCCGTCGGGAAGTCGCAAGACGCTGCCGGGACGCAGCTCGATGCTCCCCTGGGGGGAGTCGCAGCGAAACCCTTCGGCTTCCTGGGCAAAGGTGGCGGGGAGGACAATGAGATCCCCTTCGGTCAGGGGATGGTTGAGGCGGATGACTTCGGTGCGGAGCTCGCGACCGTCGCGCAGCAGGGTCAGGGTGCTGCGCATGTCGCTGAACTGGCCGCCGACAAAGACCGGCTCGAAGGTGTCGAGGCGCAGGGCGTGACCGGGGAGGAGTCCAGCAAGGGGCAAGGACTCGCCGACACGGATGGCGTTCCCCTCGCTGCGACTGCCGGCGAGACTCCCCCAGACAAAGGCGCCGAGGCAGAGGATGAAGCCGAGATGGATGAGGTACTCGCCGCTTTTGCGCCAGCGCGCACGGATGCGCAGCAGCCAGTCGAAGAAGCAGCAGAGGGTATTGAGCCCGAGGAGAAGGACGGCGCCGGCGACGAGCCACAGCCACCACGAGAGACCCGGTCGCGCCTGGCCGAAGCGGGCGAACCAGTCGGCGAGGATCATCTGGTCGATGCTGCCGAAGGTCTTCGGGTACTTGATCATGACGATGGAACCGGCCATGGTCAGGACGGTGGCGACGGAGGCGAGCCAGATCGCCAGTTTCAGGTTGCAGAGGAGGTTCCAGAGGCGCGTCGGCATCGTCATCTCCTAGTCGAGGGGGTGGTTGCTCGACAGGAGCAGCCCGATGCCGAGATAGGTGAAGAGGACGACGCCGAAGCCGGCGATGGAGAGCCAGGCGTAGCCGGTCCCCTGCCAGCGTTTGATGAATTTGGCGTGGCACATGCCGGCGTAGAAGAGCCAGACGATAAAGGACCAGACACTCTTGATGTTCCAGGAGAACCAGTAGCCCCAGGCGACAAAGGCCCAGATGGCGCCGAAGATCATGCACAGGGTGAAGAGGACGAAGCCGAGGAAGATCGCTTCTTCGTTGAGCTTGCGCAAAAGTGGCAGTTCGGGGAAGAGGTCGGTGCCGAGGCGCTGCTGCAGCAGGTAGAGGACGCCGAGGGAGAAGGCCATGGCGAAGAAGGCGTAGCCGACGAAAGAACAGATGATGTGCAGGGTGAAGAGCGGCGTGTCGAGGCTGGCGATCAGCGGCTTGATCGCCGGATCGCGGGGAAGGGCGGCGCCGAGGAGGAGGAGATTGAGAAAGAGGACGAAGAGGCCGGTGGCGCGGATGCGGTAGCGCAGTTCGAAATAGAGGTAGCAGGCGGCCAGGGCCCAGCTGAAGAAGAAGAGGGTGGAGAAGAGGTTGGTCACCGGCAGATAGCCGGCAGCAAGCCAGCGCGCCAGGAGCACCGTAGTCTGCAGGGCGAGGCCGCTGCTGACGGTGACGAGGGCGGCCTGCGCCAGCCCGGGCCGGCGCCATTTGAGATGACCCAGATAGAGGAGGGTGGCGCCGAGATAGGCGGCGAAGGCGGCAGACAGCAGGACTGTGGTCAGGGCAGGGGACATGACGATCCGCGGAGTATGAGGGGATGGCGACGACAAATCGGTGCGTACGTTATCACAATTTAGCACTACGAGAATAGTTGCAATTAATTGTCAACCAGCGCTCTTCCGGTAGTTGACAATCGTGGAGTCACATGCTAGCTTCGCCCGTCATGGAACGCCATCTATACAGTATTCGCATGCATGCCAGCCTTGGCGGACGCCATCTTTCCGGGGCCGAGCACCTCGCCCCCTTCGAGGATCTCGAGGAGTTGGCGGCGGCACTGGTGCGCCGCGCCCTGACCCACCCCGGCGGACGAGCGGAACAGGTGACGATCAGCATCGATCCGGTGGTAGCCGAGACGATTCGCCAAAGCCGCCTCCCCGATGTGCGCACGGTCCGTGTTGTTGACTGGGAGCAGGGGCGGCAGACGGCGCTGCACTGGCTCAAGGTCGCCGGAGTCACGGAGTCGGCCGCGTGGACCGCCATGCAAGCAATGCAGCAGGGTGGTGCACCGGACGGCACTTCGATGCGCGGGGCGATGCTGGTCGATGTCGTCAGCGGCGAACGGCTGGAGCTGGATCATGCGCGTGGGGTCCGGGTCAGTCGCATGGACCTCACTCTCGAAGCGGAGCAAGCACTCCGCGCTGCCCTGGTGTCGCGGAACCTCGATAATCCGCATGTGCGTGAGGCTTTGATCCTGGCCGGCAAGGTTCTCATGACGCCGGGTGTCGTCGCCGAGTTATGCTGGTCCGACGACCCCGACTATACCGCCGGCTACGTTGCTGCTCCCGGCTTCGGCTATGTGCGCTTTCCCCATCTGAAACCGCTCGGAGAGGGCCGGGGCGGGCGGGCCTTCTTTTTTGCCCGGGAGGGATTTAATCTCGACCAGGTGGTGACCTTTCTCGAAAAGGAAGCGGTTCTCTTTACCCGGCCGGGGCGCTTTCTGCGCGATATGGAAGCGGGAGAGTAATGGTGCAGCGTTGGCGGCAGCAACTGGCCGATCTGGCTGCGACGGGGATGCTCCGGACCTTGCGCACGGTGGAACCGGGCGAACAGGGGGCCGTCCTCATCGACGGCCGTCGCGTTCTCCTTCTTTGCTCCAACAACTATCTCGGCCTCGCCGAGCATCCGGCCCTGATCGAGGCGGCGCTGGCGGCGACTTCGCGTTACGGTGTCGGCAGCGGCGGCAGCCGCCTCATCTCCGGCAGTATGTTCCCCCATCGCCAGTTCGAGGAGCGCCTCGCCGCCTTCAAGGGGACCGAGAGCGCTCTTCTCTTCAACTCCGGCTATGCCGCCAATACCGGCATTCTCCAGGGGCTGCTGGAACCGGAGGATGTCATCTTCTCCGACAGCCTCAATCACGCCTCGATTATCGACGGTTGCCGTCTCAGCCCGGCTCGCACCGTGGTCTACCCCCATAGCGACGTGACCGCACTCGCAGCACTGATGGCGGCTGAATCACCCCAGCGGCGCGGACGCTGGCTCATCGTCAGTGACGGCGTCTTCAGCATGGACGGCGATCTCGCGCCAATCCCCGCTCTGGTCCGACTGAAGCAGCAGCACGATGCCCTGCTCATGATCGATGATGCTCATGGCACCGGCGTTCTGGGTGCCGGCGGACGCGGGACAGCGGAGCATTTCGGCTGTCAGGGCGAGGTCGACCTGCACATGGGCACCCTGGGTAAGGCCCTCGGCGGGTTCGGCGCCTATCTCGCCGCCGCCCGCCCCATCATCGAGATCCTCATCAACCGTTCGCGCTCCTTTATCTTCTCGACGGCCCTTCCCCCGTCTGTCCCGGCCGTGGCCAGCGCCGCACTCGAGCTGGTCGACAGTCCGGCCGGAGCCGAGTTGCGCGCCAGCCTGTGGCAGAATCGACAACGTTTCGTGGCACGACTCGTTGCCGCCGGGCTCGATCTGGCCGGAAGCGTGACCCAGATCGTTCCGGTCCTGACCTATGACCCGGAACCGACCATGCACGCCGCGCGCCGCCTTCTCGAAGCAGGGATCTTCCTCTCGGGCATCCGCCCGCCGACGGTCCCGGCCGGGCGCTGCCGCCTGCGGGCGACGGTCATGGCGACCCATGACCCGCTTGAGCTCGATGCGGCGGCGGATGCGATTGTCGATGCGGTGAAAAGTTACTCTTTATTGGTCCCATAGACTCATAGGACTTATAGGACTTGATAGGACCTATGCCTGAAATTCACACTCACACCTTTTACCATCCCGATGGGCGCACTTTGGCCTGGCGCGAAGCCGGATCGGGACGGCCGCTGATCCTGCTCCATGGCTGGGCCATGTCGGCAGTGGTCTTTAGCGAGATGCAGGCCGCACTTGCCGGCGATTTTCGCGTCCTGGCACCGGACCTGCGAGGCCACGGCGGCTCGTCTCCCGGTTCCGGTTACGCCCTGACCGATTTCGCCGCCGACCTTGACGCCTGGCTTACGGCCCTTGACCTCGACACGATAGATCTTCTTGGCTGGTCCCTTGGCGGCGAGGTGGCGCAGTTGCTGGCAGCGCAGTATCCCCAGCGTGTCACCCGGCTGGCACTAATCTCCTCCACCCCGCGATTCGCTTCGACGCACGATTGGGAGCATGGTTTGCCGGATGTGCAAATCAAGGCGATGGCTCGCGACCTGCGCCGTAACTACGAGCTGACCATGAACGGTTTCTTCTCCCTCCAGTTTACCGACGAGGCGCTGGAACGTGAACGCTATCGGCAAATCGTTGCCTTCGCCGTCCGGGCCGGCCGGCTGCCTCTCCCGGAGGTGGCCCTGGCGGCGCTGGAGACGCTTCGTAGTGAGGATTTGCGCCCCCTTCTGCCGCAACTTGTACAGCCGACGTTGGTGCTGCACGGCGGCCGCGACCGCATTATCCCGGTTGCGGCCGGGCGCTATCTCGGCACGACCCTGCCGGCCGCGCGCTACATCGAATGGCCGGATGTCGGTCATGCCCCGTTTATGAGCCGGCCGCAGGATTCTGTGACGCTGTGGCGGGAGTTTTTTGCATGACCCCGGCCGAGGTCGCAGTGCGCCGGGTGCGCCAGCATTTTTCCCGTCATGCCGAGGAGTACGACCACTACGCCATGGTGCAGAAGAGTGTGGTGCGGCGCCTCCTGGAGTTGATGCCTTCCCTCACTGCGGATGCCGGTCCGGTCCTCGATCTTGGCACCGGCACCGGCGAGCTGGCGGACCGCTTCTCCACCCTGCATCCGCACTTGCCGCTACTCCTCGCCGATATTGCCCACGGTATGACCCGGCACGCCGCCTCGAGTGTTCCCGGAGCACTGGCTTTCGATGCCGATGCCGCCGCCCTGCCTTTACTCGACGACTGTTGCGGTCTGGTCCTGTCCTCATCGATGTACCAGTGGGTCAATGACCTCCCCGGGGCATTTGTAGAGGTCGGGCGTATTTTGCGGCCGGGTGGTCTCTTCGTCTGCGCCCTTTTCGGGGCCGGGACCTTGCGTGAACTGCGCACCGCCCACGAACAGGCTCTGGTCGAATGCGGCCAGGGGCACGCCTCGCACATGCAGCAATTTCCGACGCGGGAGGATGTTGCCGCGGCGCTCGATGCGGCAGGTTTTGCGGCTGAAATCGAAGGCAATGAGGAGATTGAAAGGCACCCGGATGTCGCAACCCTGTTGCACAACCTCAAGCGGATCGGTGCCCAGAACGCATCATTGCGGCGTTCGCCGGGACTGGCCGAACGGCGCGTGACCCTGCGCATGATGTCCCTTTATGCCGAGCGCTTCGGAGGCGATGGCACGATTCCGGCCAGTTACGAAGTGATCTGCATGGTTGCGCGTAAACTTTGATTTTCTTGGGGACGTGGCGACAATGGGGCGAAGGGAAGGGACAGCCGGAGGATGGCTGTCCCTTTTTTTACAGGACTTGCAGAACCGCACATTTGAGATAGTCGGTCTCCGGGCAGGCGAGGAGGACCGGATGATCGAAGGCCTGGCCGCGCATTTCCACGAGACGGCACTCCCGCCCGGCCTGGGCCGCGGCCTGGCGCAGGGTGTCGAGGAAGGTTTCCCGATCCATGTGGTAGGAGCAGGAGCAGGTGAAGAGAAAACCGCCCGGCTCCAGCAGTTCCATGGCCCGGCGGTTGATGGTCAGGTAGCCTTTGATCGCTTCGGGGAGCTTCTTCTTGCTTTTGACGAAGGCCGGCGGATCGAGGATGATCGTGCCGAAGCGCTCCCTCTTACGTTCCAGTTCCCGCAGCAGATCGAAGACGTCGGCTTTGACGAAGCGGCAGCGCTGGTGCAGCTCATTGCGGTGGGCGTTGCGCTCGGCCAGGGTGATGGCGGCGGCCGAGATGTCGACGCCGATGACTTCCTTCGCCCCGTAGCGGGCGGCGTGTATCGACCAACTCCCCGAGTAGCAGAAGAGGTCGAGGACACGGTGCCCCTCCACCCGTCCGTCAAGGGCGCGGTGGTTTTCTTTCTGATCGAGGAAGTGGCCGGTCTTCTGCCCGCCACAGACGTCGACGAGAAAACTCAGACCGTTTTCGCCGACGCCGACCTCACCGGGAGGCTCCCCCCAGGCCATCTCGACATGGCGCGTCAGCCCTTCCAGTTCCCGTACCCCGGCGTCGTTGCGCCAGACCACCGCCCGCGGGGTGAACTCCTGCAACAACGCAGCGAGAATGATCTCTTTCCTGTGCTCCATGCCCAGGGTCAGCAACTGCACCGCAAGGACCTCGGCATAACGGTCGACGACCAGGCCGGGGAGGCCGTCGCTCTCGCCGAACACAAGACGCACGGCGTTGGTCTCAGGGCCGTAAAGACTCCTTCGATACATGGCGGCGGTGCTGAAGCGTGTGCGGAAGAAGTCGAGACTGTCGATCGATTCGCGCTGGCGGGACATGCGGCGGGCGGCGATGAGGGAGTGGCCGTTATAATAGGCGCTGCCGAGACATTCACCTTTGGCGGTATAGATCTCGACGGCAGCGCCGTTTGCCGGATGGGGGTCGAGGCTGGCGATTTCATTACTGAAAATCCACGGATGGCCACTGCGCAGGCGGCGGTCGTGGCCGGGGCGGAGGGTAAGTCGGGTCACTTGCAAACGCTGGACTGAAACATGGCGCCGACGATCTCTTTGGCTTCCTCCGAGACGACGTGGTAGAAGACCTCGACTCCGTCGCGGCGGCCGGCGATAATCCCCTTGTTCTTCAGTTGCGCCAGGTGCTGGGAGACGGTGGCCTGGGGGAGGGCAAGACATTCCCAGATCTTCTTGACGTTGCAGCTTTGCGACATCAGCCCGGCAATAATCTTGAGGCGGATCGGGTGGCCCATCACCTTGAGGATTTCTGCCTGTCTCTGATAATCCTGATCTTTATCGAATGCCAACTTTTCCATTAGGTCTCCTTGGGAGCGCGGAATAAATCGTATATATGAATACAAGTTTTGCGCCTGCCGTGTCAAGGTCTTCTTCGCGGGGGCAATCCTTCATAAATTCTCGACTTCATCGTCACGAGAGGCTAAACTGAGGGCCGCTTTCCCGAGGCGACAAGATCATACGAATTTACTCCCAGGGCTTTCGCCCGGTTGAGGAGCCAAGGCATGTTTTCGCACCCTTGCCGGATCGTTCCCGGTCTTTTCCTTCTGCTGATTTTGTCGGCACCGATCGTTGCTGAAGTGGCTGCGGCAGAGAATGTTTTCCAGCCTTTTGTCGGCGAAGCCCTTGCCTATGATATCTCCTTCCTCTGGTTCGACCGTCTGGCCGAGGGACGTTTGCACTTCAGTATCGATGCCCCGACCGGGAGGTACCGGGCGGAACTTGAAGCACGCACCCTCGGCATAGCGGCCTGGGTCACCGGGAACCGCAAGCACCGCTACGATACCCTCATGGAACTCGGTTCGGATGGGCGTATGCGCACCCTGGTGCAGGAATCGTTGATCGTCAAGGGGGAGGGGAAAAAGCTGCGCGAAAAGGGGAAACGCTACATCTTCGATTATGAGGCGCGCAAAGTCCGGATGTTGCGTCAAGCCGGGGCGGGTTTTGTCGAGGATACGGCCTTTCCCATGGAAGCCGGCCTCCAGCCCAACGATTTTTTGACGGTTTTCTTTAATTTTCGCGCGGGCCGCCTCGGCGAGATCAAGGCTGGCGCCGATTTCACCATCCCGACTTTCACCCGCAAGGGCAAGGCGGAAATCGGCATCCACGTCCTGACCGCGGTTGAACGCAAGGGTCTGGATCGGTTCCCGGCGCACGGGATTCTGGCCCGGGTCATCCTCGATGCCGAAGAACTCGATACCGCTGGCGGTGGTGTCTACGTCTGGTTTGACGAGCAAGGCCGTCCGGCGCAAGGAATTGTTGAAAACGTCTTGGGACTTGGCGATGTCTTCGGCCAGTTACGGCTTTGAACTCCGATAGATGGATGGATGGCAGCGAACGTGAAGAAGAACAGAACCTACGTCATCGGACATAAAAACCCTGACAGTGATTCGATTTGCAGCGCCATCGCTTACGCTCGACTCTGCCAGCGGCAGGGACGCAACGATGTCATCGCCGCCCGGGCCGGCAACGTCAATCGCCAGACCGAATACGTCCTTCGACAGCTGGCTTTGCCGGCCCCGCTTCTCCTGGCCGATGTCTATCCGCGGGTCCGCGATGTTATCGGTGAGGCGGTCGTCACCGTGGCCGCAGACGCCCCCCTGGCCCATGCTCTCGAACTCTTCCATGCCCATGGCATTCGTCTCCTGCCGGTGGTCGATGAGGACAGGTATCCTTTGGGCCTGCTTGTCCTCAAGCGGGTTTCCGAGCGTTTTCTGATCCCGGCGGAAGAGCGGGAAATCCGCAAGGTGCTGACATCGCCGCAGGCGTTGCTCACATGCCTGCGTGCGACAGCAGAACATCTGGTGACGGCCGAGAAAATCGCGGAGCTCGATCTTTATGTCGGGGCCATGGCCGAGGCGACCTTTGCCGCCAAACTCGCCGGCGCCGATCCTCGGCGCGTTGTCCTGATCACCGGTGACCGTCCCGAGATTCAGCGGCAGGGGGTCGCCATGGGAGTCCGGGTGCTCATCGTCACCGGTCAGTTGCCGGTGGCCCCGGAGATTGTCGAGAGCGCCCGGCGCAATGGCGTCTGCGTCCTGGTCACAGCGTTCGATTCGGCCACCAGCGCCTGGTTGACGCGCCTTTCGACCCCCGTCCATTGTCTTGTCGGGGGGGAGACCCCGACCATCGGCATCGACGATCGCGTCGATGATCTGCGCGTGCGCCTGTTGCATGGTCGGGAACCGGGACTGGTTGTCCTCGATGGCGACGGGCGGGTGACCGGGGTGGCAACGAAGACGAGTCTCCTCTCCCCCTCTTCGGTCAAACTCATTCTCGTCGATCACAATGAACACTCCCAGGCTGTCGCCGGCGCCGACAAGGTCGAGATTGTCGAAGTCATCGATCATCACCGGCTGGGAAATTTTCACACCGACCAGCCGATTCGCTTCATCAATCAGCCTCTCGGGAGTACCTGTACCCTGGTCGCCACCCTCTATCAGCAAGCAGGCATCGATCCGGAAGCGGACATGGCCGGGCTTCTTCTCGCCGGGCTCCTCTCCGACACCGTCATCCTCAAGTCCCCCACGACCACCCTTGTCGACCGGCAGATGGCAGTCTGGCTCGGTGATCTGGCCGGACTGGACTCAAGCGTCTTTGGCGCCCAGATCTTCGCCGCCGGGAGTTCTCTCGGGGCTTACCCGACCCCACGAGATCTGCTCCTCGCCGACTTTAAAGAGTTTGGTGCCGGGGACGAAGGTTTTGGCATCGGTCAAGTCGAAGTGGTCAGCTTTGCCGAATTCCGTCAGATGAGTGAGCAACTCCGGCGCGAGCTTGAACTCTTGCGCAAGGAGCGCCGCCTCGGCCTGACCGGGTTGCTGGTCACCGATATCGTTCAAGGCGACAGTTTGCTCCTGGCCGTCGGGCGGCGCGAACTTTCAACCTTGATGGGCTACCCCCGGGTTGAAGAGGGGCTTTTTGAGCTAAAAGGGGTCCTCTCGCGGAAAAAGCAGCTCGTCCCCCATTTGCTCAAGGTCTTCAAAACTGCGGCCGGACTGCTCTGAAACCGGAACTGCCGATGCGTGGTGTATGCTCGCGCATGGTAAATCCCTGAATAAGCTGGCTTTTCGCGGCAGACAGCGGCACTCCGCAGCTTTTTTATTGCACAAGTCCGAGTCATCATCTAGTGTTCGGAGCTAAAATTTAAGGAGGATAAAAAATGGGCGAAGCCGGCAAGACCAAGTTCCAGAGCGATCTGCGCCGCTATCTACGTGAAACCGATGAGGATCGCGACCTGACCCGGCTGATCTGCGAAATCGCCGATGCCTCGAAATATATCATCAATTCCATCCGCACCGGCGATCTTGGCGTTGCCGGCACTTCCAACCTCTACGGGGAGGAACAGCTCGCCCTCGACGTCCTCTCCGATCGCATCCTGCGCAAGCGTCTCCTCCATTCCGGCGTCGTCGCCAACATCGTCTCCGAGGAATGTAATGAGATCATTACCGTCTCCGCGGATTGCGAAGGAAAGTATTCCGTTGCCTACGATCCCCTCGACGGCTCTTCCCTGGTCGATGTCAACCTCGCGGTCGGGACCATCGTCGGCATCTACAAGGGGTGCGATGTCCTCCTCCCCGGGCGCAACCTGGTCGCGGCCATGTACATCCTGTACGGGCCAAGGACGACCCTGGTGCTGTCGACCGGCAAGGGGGTCCACGAGTTCGCCATGAACTCCCTGATGGAATATGACCTGCAACGAGAAAACATCCAGTTGGCGCCTGTCGGCAACATCTATGCCCCCGGCGGCCAGCGCAACAAGTACACCCCCGGCGTCGAGGCGTTCGTCCGCTATCTCGAAGAAAAGGGGGCCAAGTTGCGCTACAGCGGCGGCTTCGTCCCGGATATCAACCAGGTGCTGCTGAAAGGGAAGGGGATCTTCCTCTATCCCCATCTGCAGGATGCGCCCAACGGCAAGTTACGCCTCCTCTATGAACTGAATCCCATGGCCTTTCTCATCGAACAGGCGGGGGGGGCCGCCTCGACCGGTAGGGGGCGTATTCTCGATCTGCTGCCACGGGGGATCGATGACCGTGCGCCGGTTTTCATCGGCTGTAAGGACGATGTGGCGAAGGCCGAGGAGTTTATTGCCCGGATGGGGTAAGAGAAGTGAACAGGAAATAGAAAAGGCCGGGGGTGACCCGGCCTTTTCTATTCTTGGTGAGAGGAATCAGCCACCGCTGGCGCTGGCGACGATTCTGCCGAAGCGGTCGCCGCGGTCGCCATCGACCAGGAGGTAGCGCGGGAGTTTCATGAGGCTATCGGCGGCCGTGACCGGGCGGCGCTCGATGGTGAAGGTTGCTGCATATCCGGCCTGGGCGGCTCGTTGCAGCAGGTCGTCGTCATAGATACCGAAGGGCCAGGCCAGTTGGTCGACAGCTGTGCCGAATTCCTTCTCCAGGCGGGCCTTCGCTTTGCCGAGCTGAGTGCTGACCAGTTTGTCGAAGTCGGCGGGGAGGAGTTTCTTGCGTTCCTGTTTGAAGTTCGGGTGCCAATAGGTATGCGACTGGATATCGACCAGTCCCGTCGCCTTGGCCTCGTGCAACTCTTCCCAGGTCATGGCGTAGCTGGCATTGGAAATCGCCGATGGATAGACAAAGAGGGTCACCGGCACGTTATATTTTTTGATCAGCGGCAGCATGTCGCTGTAGACCGATTTGTGGGCATCGTCCTCGACGATAACCACCGGTTTGGCGGGGAGCGGGGTGACGTCGGCTCCGCGTTTATGGTCAAGAAGTTGTTTCAGGGGAATGACGGTGTAGCCATTTTCCTTGAGGAAGCGCAGATGCGATTCGAAGTCTTTGGTGGTGATCGTCATGCTGTCGACAACGGTCGGGCCGAGACGGTGATAAAGAAGAACCGGCACATGGTAATCGCCGGCAACAGCGGGCGCCTGTAGCAACAAGACAAAAATCAGGGAGAAAAAAAGGTGGCGCACGGGCAACTCCAGTCGGTGGATGCGGTCATCTTAATACATCGAGGTTGCTCGAAGCTAGTGAGGAATAAAAAAAGCCCGGGAAGAATCTTCCCGGGCTTTTTACTCACAAGAATCAACCTTACTTGAGCAGCGCCTTGACCTTTTCGAAACCGAGGTTGTAGGCCTTTTTGTTGAGGTCGAGGAAGGCCTCGGGGACGCGAGCCAGAACCGCTTTCTCGCCGGCCTCGCGGGAAACCGCGTCGGTGAGGGCGATCATCGCGCCGAGGGCCACGACGTTGGCGACGATCTCGCGGCCAATCTCATCCTTGGCAGTGCGCATGATCGGCATTTTGTAAACCTTGAAGTCGCCTTTCGGCTCGTTCTTGACGAAGTCGGAATCAATGAGGAGGACGCCCCCCTTTTTGATGCCGTTGGCATACTTGTCGGCCGATTCCTGAGTCATTGCCAGGCAAGCATCGACGACGGTAGCCTTGGGATAGTCGATGGGGCTATCGGAGATGATAACCTCAGATTTAGAGGCGCCGCCACGAGCTTCGGGGCCGTAACTCTGAGATTGGACGGCGTGTTTTCCCTCAATGATGGCAGCCGCCTCGGCAAGGATGATGCCGGCGGTGATCAGGCCCTGGCCGCCGGCGCCGGAGAAGCGAATCTCGAATCGTTTGGACATGGATAAAGATCTCCTTGATTATTTGGCGCCGGATGCCTTGGCGATGACCTTGGCGTACTGCTCGCAGTACTCGGGCTTGTCCTCCTTGTAGAGAACGCCGGTGAGTACTTTCCCCTCAAGCTGCTCGGCGGTCATCTTGCCGGCGGCGGCGACGGGAACCGCGATGTCCTTGAGCCGTTTCATCATGTCGATGACGCTGCGGAACTTGTTGCGACGGCCGTACGTGGTCGGGCAGTCGTCAAGGACCTCGATAATTGCCATGCCTTTGTGCTTGATCCCCTCGGCGATGAGCTTGTCGATCTGGGTGGCATGGAAGGCGGTGGTGCGGGCGACAAAGGTGGCGCCGGCGCCGATGGCCAGTTTGCTGATATCGAAGGTCGGATCAGGGTTGCCGTAGGGAGTGGTCGAAGCTTTGTCGCCGGTCGGAGTGCAGGGGGAAAACTGCCCGCCGGTCATGCCGTAGATCAAGTTGTTCATGATGACATAGGTCATGTCGATGTTGCGGCGGCAGGCATGGATGAAATGATTGCCGCCAATGGCGGTGCCGTCGCCGTCGCCGCCCATAACGATGACGTTCATCTCAGGTTTGGCCATCTTGACGCCGGTGGCGAAGGCGGCGGCGCGGCCGTGAGCGGTGTGCAGGGTGCAGAAGTCGAGGTAGCCGGGAAGACGACTGGCGCAACCGATACCGGAGACAAGGGCGGTGTTGTTCTTGTCCAGACCGCAGCTGTCGATGGCGCGGATCAGCCCCTTCATGACGATGCCATGGCCGCAGCCGGGACACCAGATGTGCGGGAGCTTGCCCGGACGGATATATTTTTCGTAATCGTAAGCCATGGTTACTTGACCTCCTTGACCTGGGCAATGATCTGGCCGGGGTTGATCGGCTCACCGTCGACACGGCCGATACTGATGACGGGGCAGGCGCCCTTGACCACGCGCTCGACTTCAAGATTCATCTGGCCGAGGTTGAGTTCGGGGACGATGATGGCCTTGACCTGTTTACCGAGAGCGGCGATGCGCTTCTCCGGGAAAGGCCAGAGGGTGATGGGGCGGAAGAGGCCAACCTTGATCCCTTCCTTGCGCAGCTCGTTGACTGCATAGCGAGCCGAGCGCGAGGTGGAGCCGTAGGCAAAAAGGAGGATCGTGGCGTCGTCTGTCAGGTACTCTTCGTATTTTTCAATGTCGACACGGGCGACTTCACCTTCGACCTTGCGGATCTGGCGGCGTTCTTCGGCGTCGACATATTCTGCTTTGGTCGTCGGGAAGCCGTCCTGGGCCTTGTTCAGCCCCGTAACATGATAACGGTAACCAGTGCCGTAGGCAGCCAACGGTGGTACATCGCCAAAAGAGGTGTCATACGGTTTGTACTTGTCGGGGCCGACGGTCGGTTTGGCGCGATTGATGATTTCAAGATCGCCCGGCTCGGGGAACTCGATACGCTCACGCATATGGCCAACAATTTCGTCATAAACCACCTGCACCGGCATGCGATATTTCTCGGCAAGATTGAAGGCACGCACGGTTTCGGTGAAGATTTCCTGGACCGAAGCCGGGGCCAGGGCGATAGTCGCGTGATCGCCGTGAGTGCCCCATTTGGCCTGCATGACGTCGGACTGGCCGGGGCCGGTCGGCATGCCGGTCGAGGGGCCGCCACGCATGACGCTGATGATAACGCAGGGAACCTCGGCGATGCAGGCGTAGCCGATGAGCTCCTGCTTGAGGGAAATCCCCGGTCCCGAGGAGGCGGTCAGCGCCTTGGCCCCGGTCAGGGATGCGCCGATAATCGAGGCCATGGCGCCGATCTCGTCTTCCATCTGGATAAATTTGCCGCCGAATTTAGGGAGTTCGTTGGAGAGAACTTCCGCAACTTCGGTGGAGGGGGTGATGGGGTAACCGCCGAAGAAATTACATCCAGCGTAAAGGGCGCCGTGAGCGCATGCCTCGTTCCCCTGCAACAGAGCAACTTTCTTAGCCACGTTAGCCAACCTCCTGTCGGTGAATTAATCTACGTAAACCTTGATGGCAAAGTCAGGACAGCGCAGTTCGCACTGCATGCACTTGATGCAATCCTGCAGCCGCACGACCTTGGCCAGGAAGCCGTCCATCTCGAGGACGTTCTTGGGACAGAACTCGACGCAGATACTGCATCCCTTACAATACTTTTCGATGACCTCTATTCTTGTACCGCTCATTCCCGCCTGTCTCCTTTTCTGCGAAATTAGCTGCTGGTAACGGTTATCTAAAACGGCTGAAAGCTAGCACAAACTAAGGACGTTTGCCAGCAAAATATCGATGTCGTGTAAGGGTTTTTCTCCAATCTGAAAAACTGTTATAGCCGGAATTGGCGCGGATTCTTGGCGCAATAATTAATGTAAATAATTCCATGTAGATAGCAAAGAAGGGCAATGTCGCCATTGCCCTTCTTTGCATGCTTTGTTCGAGCACTTTTAAACTTATTTCATGCTGTCGACAAGGCCTTTGACGGCGGCGACGGACTTGTCCATCATGCCCTGCTCTTCGGCGTCGAGTTTAAACTGGAGGATACGCTCGATCCCCTTCTCGCCGAGGACGCAAGGAACGCCGACATAGTAGCCTTTGACGCCGAACTCGCCGTTAAGGTAGGCGCAGGTCGGGAGGACGCGCTTCTGATCCTTGAGGATCGACTCAGCCATGGCAATGGCCGAAGACGCCGGGCTGTAGAAGGCGCTGCCGGTCTTGAGCAGAGCGACAACTTCGCCGCCGGCGCCACGGGTGCGCTTGACCATGGCTTCCATGACTTCCTTGGCCTTGGCCGCGCTCTTGTATTTCTGCTCGAGAAGTTCGAGGACCGGAATGCCCTGAACGCTGGCGTAGCGAACCAGGGGAACCATGTCGTCGCCGTGGCCGCCGAGGGTCATGGCGACAACGTCCTTGACCGATACCCCGAGTTCCCAGGCGATGAACGCCTTGAAGCGGGCCGAGTCGAGAACGCCGGCCTGGCCGATAACGCGCTCGTAGGGGAAGCCGGTGATTTTCTGGCAGAGGGTGACCATGGCATCGAGGGGGTTGGAGATGACGATAACGATGGCCTTGGGCGCGTGCTTCTTGATCCCCTCGGCCACCGCGGTCATGATCTTGGAGTTGACCTCGATGAGGTCATCGCGGCTCATGCCCGGTTTGCGCGGCAGTCCGGCGGTGACGATGACAACGCTGGAACCGGCGATGTCGGCGTAGTCGTTGGTCCCCTTGAGATTGATGTCGAAGCCATCGACGGGTGAGGCCTCGGCGATGTCGAGGCATTTGCCCTGGGGGAGGCCTTCGACGATGTCAAACAGGACTACGTCGCCAAGTTCGCGCAAAGCACAGAGCTGAGCCAGGACACCACCGATCTGTCCACCACCGATAAGAGCGATTTTCGGTCTAGCCATTGTCTTCTCTCCTTGTCTAGGGAAATGAAAAGATAGGATCGGGACAGTTTTTGCTGCCCCGATCCTGCCACTTTGGATGCATCGGGAAAATTAAAGAGCGTCGATGATTTTGTTCAAGGTGGCGCTGGGGCGCATGGCCTTGGAAGTCTTGTCGAAATTGGGGTGATAGTAGCCCCCCATATCGACCGGTTTGCCTTGGGCGGCGAGAAGTTCCTGGTTGATCTTGACTTCGTTGTCGCCCAGGTCTTTCGCCACTTTGGCAAAGCGAGCTTGCAGCTCCTTATCCTTGGTCTGGCCGGCGAGAGCCTGGGCCCAGTAGAGGGCCAAGTAGAAGTGGCTGCCGCGATTGTCGATTTCGCCGACTTTACGCGCCGGCGATTTGTTGTTGTCGAGGAACTTGGCAATGGCCTGGTCGAGGGTTTCGGCCAGAACCTGGGCCTTGTCGTTCTTGAAGGCTGCCGCAAGGTGCTCGAGGGAGGCGGCGAGAGCCGAGAACTCACCGAGGGAGTCCCAGCGCAGGTAGCCTTCTTTCTGGAACTGCTGGACGTGCTTCGGAGCCGAACCGCCGGCGCCGGTTTCGAACAGGCCGCCACCCGCCAACAGAGGTACGACGGAGAGCATCTTGGCACTGGTACCGAGTTCGAGAATCGGGAAGAGGTCGGTCAGATAGTCGCGCAACACGTTGCCGGTGACCGAGATAGTGTCCTGCCCCTTGCGGATCCGTTCCAGGGAGTAATCCATCGCCGAGACCGGATCAAGAATCTTGATCTCCAGACCCTTGGTGTCGTGGTTCTTCAAATACTTCTCGACCTTGGCGATGATCTGCGCGTCATGGGCGCGGTTCTTGTCGAGCCAGAAGACGGCCGGGGCGCCGGTGATGCGGGCACGGTTGACGGCGAGCTTGACCCAGTCCTGGATCGGGATGTCCTTGGCCCGGGACATGCGCCAGATGTCACCGGCTTCGACCTCATGCTTCATCAGTTCCTTGCCGTCAGCGGTGACGACGCGGACGGTGCCATCGCTCGGGATTTCGAAGGTGGTGGGATGGGAGCCGTATTCCTCGGCTTTCTGTGCCATCAGGCCGACGTTGGGGACCGAACCCATGGTGGCAGGGTTGAGGGCGCCATGTTTCTGGCAGTCGGCAATGATCGCCTGGTAGAAGGTCGCATAGCAGCGATCCGGAATCATCGCCTTGGTGTCCTGTAGCTTGCCTTCGGCATTCCACATCTTGCCGGAGTCGCGCACCACGACCGGCATGGAGGCATCGACGATGATGTCGTTCGGCACATGCAGGTTGGTGATTCCTTTGTCCGAATCGACCATGGCCAGTGCCGGGCGCTTGGCGTAGACCGCCTTGATATCGGCCTCGATTTCGGCCTGTTTGGCCGCCGGGAGACTTTTTATCTTTGCCAGCAAGTCGCCGAGGCCCATGTTGGGGTTGACCTTGGCTTCTTTAAGGGAGGCGGCGTGTTTGTCGAAGACATCCTTGTAGAAGACGGAGACGGCATGGCCGAACATGATCGGGTCGGAGACCTTCATCATGGTCGCCTTGAGGTGCAGGGAGAGGAGGAGACCAGTCTTCTTGGCGTCTTCGATCTGCTCGGCGAAGAACTTGCGCAGGGCCTTGGCGCTCATGAAGGTGCCGTCGAGAATCTCACCCTTCTCGGCCTTGAGCTTGTCCTTGAGGATCGTGGTCTTGCCATCCTTACCGACCAACTCGATCTTGAAGTCGCCGCCGTTTTCCAGGCAAACCGATTTCTCGTTGCCGTAAAAGTCGCCGCCGGTCATGTGCGCCACATGCGCCTTGGACTCCGGGACCCAGGCGCCGAGCTTGTGGGGGTGCTTCTTGGAGAAGTTCTTCACTGAGAGGGGAGCGCGGCGGTCGGAGTTGCCTTCGCGCAACACCGGGTTGACGGCGCTGCCCAGGCATTTGGCATAGCGGGCCTGGATTTCCTTTTCGGCGTCGTTCTTCGGATTTTCGGGGTAGTCCGGCAGCTTGTAGCCCTGGCTCTGCAGTTCCTTGATCGCTTCCACCAGCTGCGGAACCGAGGCGCTGATGTTCGGCAGTTTGATGATATTGGCTTCCGGCTTGAGGGTCAGTTCCCCGAGCTGGGTCAGGTTGTCGGCGATACGCTGCTTCTCGGTCAGATTTTCCGGGAAGTTGGCGAGGATCCGCCCGGCAAGAGAGATGTCGCTGGTTTCAACGGCAACGCCCGTACCCTTGGTGAAGGCCTGAACGATCGGGAGCAACGAGTAGGTTGCCAGCGCGGGTGCTTCATCAATCTCTGTCCAGATAATCTTCGACGTTTTCGTTGCCATGCATCTCTCCCTTGGTAGTTAATGACAGTAACAACAGCGGCTTTGTGACAGGTGAAAAGCTTGAAATCCCATGGTTTGCAGCAGATTCCTAATCTTGTATACAGTATACAGGGCCGCGGGGGCTGTCAAGGAAAAATTCCGGGCTTATCCAGCCTGTTTGTCGGGTTATGCACGCTGTCAGAGCCGTCAGTTCGGCGGCGCCGAGAGCAGGTTGAGCGGGAAGCTCGTGGAGCGGCGGGCAGCTTCACGAGCTTCTTCTTTTTGCGTTTCGCCGGCGCCTTGGGGGATGCTTAACTCCTGCCGGGGGTATATAAGATGAGAGGTTAGAACAGGGGGGCGGCGTAGACGCTTGGACGCGCGGCGATGGTCCGAAGGGTCTCGCCGTTGACAACCGCATAACTCGTGAGAGCGTATGTCGGGGGGGAGTTGCGGAGTCGGTGGTAAAGTCTGCGGCAGGTTGCTGGGTGAAACCACAAGCAGTTCATCGGGGGGCAGTATTAGACACCGTCCCCCCGATGAAATGGCCGACTCGCGTTACTTGGGCTTGCTGGCCAAGCGGATGGAAAGCTCGCGTAACTGTTTTTCGTCGACGGGGCCGGGAGCCTCGGACATGAGGCAGGTCCCTTTTTGCGTCTTGGGGAAGGCGATGACGTCGCGGATCGAGTCGCTGCCGGTCAGCAGCATGATCAGGCGGTCCATGCCGAAGGCGATCCCCCCGTGCGGGGGGGTGCCGAAGTCGAGGGCGTCGAGGAGGAAGCCGAACTTAAGACGGGTCTCCTCTTCGGTGAGACCAAGGAGTTTGAACATCAGGGACTGCACCTGTTGCTGATGAATTCGGATCGAGCCGCCGCCGATCTCGCTGCCGTTGAGGACCAGATCATAGGCCTTGGCGCGGCAGCGACCGGGATCCGCCTCGACATAGGGAACGTCTTCGTCCATCGGGGCGGTAAAGGGATGGTGCACGGCGGCCCAGCGCTTGTCCTCGTCGTCCCACTCCAGCAGGGGGAAATCGGTAATCCAGACGAAGCGGAAAACGTTCTTGTCCAGCAGGCCGAGGAGGTTGGCGAGATGACCGCGCAAGCGGCCGAGGGAATCGTTGACGACCTTCGGCTTGTCGGCGACGAAAAGGAGCAAGTCCCCTTCCTGGGCGTCGAAGGCCTGGTTCAGGGCTGCGATTTCCGCCTCGGTGAAAAACTTGGCAATAGGGGAATGCCACTGACTGTTTTCGATCTTGACGTAGGCCATCCCCTTGGCGCCGTAAATTTTGGCGAATTCGGTGAGATCGTCGATCTCCTTGCGCGAGAAGCCGGCACAGCCCTTGGCATTGAGGCCCTTGACGATACCGCCGCCGGCACAGACCTCGGCAAAGACCTTGAAGCCGGCGTTTTTGACCAGATCGGTCAATTCGGTCAGCTCGAGGCCGAAGCGCAGGTCGGGGTTGTCGACCCCGAAACGACGGATCGCTTCGGCATAGGTCATGCGCTCGATGGGGAGTCGCACATCGGCGTTTTTCGCCGTTTTGAAGATGCGGGCGATGAGGCCTTCCATGACGCGGATGATGTCGTCACGGTCGATGAAGGACATCTCGCAGTCGATCTGGGTGAATTCCGGCTGGCGGTCGGCCCGCAGGTCCTCGTCGCGAAAGCAGCGCACGACCTGGAAATAGCGGTCGAAACCCGAGATCATCAGGATCTGCTTGAAAATCTGCGGCGACTGGGGCAGGGCATAGAAGCAGCCGGCGTTGATGCGCGACGGTACCAGAAAGTCGCGGGCGCCTTCCGGGGTCGATTTGGTGAGAAAGGGGGTCTCCAGCTCAATGAAACCGTTTTCCGTCAGGTAGGCGCGGGTGGTCTGGGCCACCTGGTGGCGCAGGATGAGGTTGTACTGCAACTGCGGACGGCGCAAATCGAGATAGCGATGCTTGAGGCGGATATTCTCGGCGACCTCGGAGAATTCGTCGAGCATGAAGGGGAGGGGTTTGGAGCGGTTGAGCAGCTTGCATTCCGCCACCTGGACCTCGACCTCGCCGGTCTTCATGTTGGGATTGACCGTCCCCGCCGGGCGCGGGATGACCTTGCCGCGGATGGCGAGAACGAATTCGTTGCGGACCCCTTCGGCCAGGAGGTGGGCTTCCTTGGCGAGATCGGGATCGAAGACGATCTGGGCGAGACCTTCACGGTCACGCAGATCGACGAAGACCAGGCTGCCGTGGTCGCGGCGACGCAGGACCCACCCCATCAGGCAGACGTCCTTGCCAATATCGGCGCGGGTCAGATGCCCGCAGAAATGGCTACGTTTCCAATCACCTAGGGTATCGCTCAAGTCCGTGTCCTCCAGAGAAAAATATAGGTAGGGGTGAAAAGGGAGTCATTATAGAAACCTCTGGCCGGAAGCGTCAAGCGCAATCAGATTGGCGCGCTGTTCTGCTGCAGTCTTTCCATCAGAAGTTGTGCGAGATCGGTCAGTCCCACCTCATCCTGGGTCGCTGTCCGCATGTCACGCAAGGGTGCGCTGTTGCGGGCCAATTCATCTTCGCCGATGATGAGGACAAATCTCGCCCCGAGTTTATCGGCGCGGCGCAATTGCGACTTGAGACTTTTGCCCAGGAAATCGATCTCCACCCGGAAATTGCGTTGAAGCAGGCTGGACATGAGGAGAAAGGCCTCCTTTCCGGCGGCATCGCCGAGGGCGGCAATAAAGAGATCGGGACGGGGCGGGGGGACAGGCGATGAGGTTTTCAGTAACGCCAGGCGTTCGAGCCCGGCCGCGAAACCGATGCCGGAGAGAGACGGGCCGCCAAGAGACTTGATCAGCCCATCGTAACGGCCGCCAGCGGCTACGGCATTCTGGGCTCCAAGGTTCTCGGTGACCATTTCAAAGGTGGTTTTGGTGTAATAGTCGAGGCCGCGCACCATGCGGGGATTGATCGCGTAAGGGGTCTTGGTTGCATCGAGGGAACTCCGCACGGCGACAAAGTGATCGTTGCAGCCGGCGCAGAGATGGTCAAGGACCGAGGGGGCGGCAACAGTTGCTTCACGGCAGCCGGGGACTTTGCAGTCGAGCACGCGCAGGGGATTGGCGAGATAGCGTCGACGGCAGTCGTCGCAGAGGGCATTGAGGCGACTTTCCAGGAATGTGACCAGCATCTGGCGATAACCGGGGCGACATTCTTTGCAGCCAAGGGAGTTTATTTGCAGCTCGACGGTGTCGATGCCGGCGGCGGCAAAAAAATGAACCAGCATGATCAGCACCTGGGCGTCGATGCGCGGGTCATCGACGCCGATGACTTCGGCGCCGATCTGGTGAAACTGACGGTAACGGCCTTTCTGGGGGCGCTCGTAACGAAACATCGGGCCGAGGTAGTAAAGTTTGTTGACCGGATCGAGGGTGTACAGCTTGTGTTCGATGAACGAACGCATGACCGGGGCCGTCCCTTCCGGGCGCAGACTGAGGGAGTTGCCACTTTTGTCGGTAAAAGTGTACATCTCCTTTTCGACGATATCGGTCGTTTCGCCGATGGAGCGACAGAAGAGCTCGGTTTTTTCAACAACCGGTACGCGGATTTCCGTAAAGCCGTAGGTCTCGAAAATGCGGCGGGCGGTGCTCTCAAGAAATTGCCAGGTCTGTACTTCGTTGGGTAGGATGTCGTTCATCCCTTTGATTCCGGAAATCGTCACGTCGTCTCACCTCGGAATGAAAACGGAACCGCGGGAGCGGTTCCAGGTTGATTGGTCTTAAACCAAGCCAAATGTGTCACTAATGACTTGCCATCAGGATTGACGCAGTCGATCAATGCGAAAAACTTCAATCTGCCGGCTTTTGCCTTTCATTGCGATGGTCTCCAGTCGACTCGCCTCAACTTTATCGCCTACCTTGGCGTAGGTGGCCTCCGAGACGAGAACCTCACCTTGCTGGGCCATTCCCTGTAAGCGTGCGGCAATGTTGACGTTGTCGCCGATCACCGTGTATTCCATGCGCATCGACGACCCGATATTGCCGGCGACGACGAGACCGGTGTTGATGCCGATACCCATCTGGAGCGGCGGTTGCCCGAGACGTCTTCGCTCTTCGTTGAAGGATTCGACGGACCGTTGCATGGCCAGGGCGCAGCGGATCGCCTGCAGCGGTTCGTCACCGAGGGAAAGGGGGGCGCCGAAAAGGGCCATGACCGAGTCCCCCATGAGTTTGTCGACCATACCCTGATGCGCGCTGACAATCTCGATCATCCGCGTGAAATAGTCATTGAGCAGCTGGACGACTTCCGTCGGCGGCAGCGTCTCTGCCAGCGCGGTGAAGCGCCGGATGTCGCAGAAGAGTACGGTGACTTCACGTTCCTCGCCTCCGAGCTGGAGTTCGTTCTTGTGCTTGAGAATCTGCTCGGCCAGGGGCTTGCTGACATAACGCTCAAAGGTGTTCTTGATATATTCCTTTTCGCGCAGACTGACCGTCATGTCGTTGAAGGCCGTGGTCAGGATGCCGATTTCGTCGTTGCGGCGCGGAATGACGTGCTGCTCCAGATTCCCCGCTCCGACCGCTCTGACCGCCGCGACCAGGACGTGGACTGGACGGACGGCGATGCCTGCCAGCACAAAGGCCGCCACTCCGCCGAGGATAAATCCGACAAGGGCGACCAGCCCCATGCGGTTGCGCATGGCAGTTATCTGCCGGGCGATCAGCTCTTCCGATAGCCCGAGATGGATGGTGGCAAGCCGCAGAGGCGGTTCACCAACCGTGACCATCGGGACTTCCAGATCGAGGATCGCTTCGCCTCCGAGATAGTGCCGGGAAACCTGATATTCCCCCGACTTCTCGATAATGTCGTTACCGGCGAAAGGGACAAAGGGCTTGCCGACGCGGGTAACATCATCGGCGGCCCGCACTTGCCCCTGCGTATCGACAATGACCGCGTACTGGATACCCGGTGAACGCAGGGCATTCTTGAGGGCTGAAAAGAGAGCGATGTCATCGCCGGTCAACAAGGGGTCTTCGGTGTTGAAGGCGACGCCGCGGGCAATCCCGATGCCCTTGTCGATATTTTCCCGAATCAGCGAGGTGCGGATATCCTGTTCCAGCAAAAACATCATGCCAAGAGCGAGGATGCCGCTGAAAACTGCCAGGACAAAAGCGAACTTGAAGCGAAGGCTATTGAAGAAACCAGGGCCATCAGCCATGTTGGTACTCTTTGATCTGCAGGATTTTGCGGCGGGCTTTTTCGATGTTCATACGTGCTTTTTCGTGATTCGGATTCAGGATCAGGACCTGCTGCCACAGGGACACGGCCTCTTCATATTTGCCCCGGGTATAAAACTCGATGCCGCGTAAGTAAAGACGTTCATCGTCTCCCGGCAGCGCTGCTGGTTGTTTCTGTTGTGCCAACTGTTCCATGGCCGTTTTGGCCGCGGCAAAAAATGGATCGAGAGCGAGGGCTTCGGCGAATGCCCCTTCGGCTCGAACCAGGTCGCCACGGACGACGAATGCGTTCCCGAGCAAAAATAGTCGCGTGAGTTCCTGCTGTAGTTGCAGTTTGCCCTGCTGTAAACCGGCAAGAGCTGCACTGTTCAAGGGGTCGTGATCAAGGACCCGCCGAAATCCGGTCAGGGCCTGACTATAGTTCTTGGCCGCAAGTTGGGCATTGGCAGTATCAAGAAGACCGCGGGACAAACGGGAAGCAGCAGATTGATACTCTCCTTCGAGACGGCTCAGTCCTGCCGTATCGGGGGCTGTGGCGCGGAGATTGACGAGAAGCGTCCGGGCACCTTTGAGATCGTCACGCTGCAGTGCCTCGCGGGCGCTGGCCAGCAGGGCGTTGGCCTGCCGCTCGATCTCGGCATCCAGCTGCGCCAGTTCACTCTTGAGTTCTGGGCTGTCCTGATAGCGCAGGGCATTTGCAAAATGTTTGCGACTTTCACTCTTGCGTCCCGAGGCGCGGGCATCTCGCCCGAGACGCAGCTCAGTCCTGGCCCGTTCGGCGGCAACGGCAGTCGCCGCGGCCAGCCCTTGCTGAACTCTCTGTTCGCCCGGGTTTGCACCAAGCAGGTGGCGATACGATTGAATTGCCGCGAGGGGGTCGCCACCATCAAGGAGGTGTTTGGCCTTGGTCAGTTCCGTGTCCAGAGTGGCGCGCTCGAGTTCGCTGATGCGGACCATTTCCTGTTGCGCAGTGGCGTTGTCGGGATCGAGTTGAAGGATGGCGCTGTAGGCTTCCTGCGCCGCGCCGAGTCGCCCCTCCGCCATAAGCCCCTGTGCCAGCAGCAAGCGTGTTTGCAGATCCTGCGACATATCACTGAGGGCTTGTTCCTGCAACTGCAAGCCGCGCTTGTCCGCGGCAGCCAGGGCGAGTCCCTTGCGGATTTGTTCCAGGGCCTGCCGGGCATTTCCGGCAGCGAGAGTCTGCGCTGCCAGGGCGAAGTAGTCGTCGGCCTGGCGCTGGATTTCCGCTCGGCATTCAGTGACGTAGTTTGCCACCAGGGGGTAGGCCGGATTCGCGACAAGAATCTTTTCGAAGAGAGCCAGCGCCGCGGCGAATTCACCGGCGGAAAAATGACTCTGAGCCTGGATGAAGGACTCGTCGAGGAGGGCATTTTCTGCGGCCAACAGGTTCATGGCCGCGTTGCGCAGGCTCGGTTCAAGGATCAGCGTCCGATGATAGAAGTCGATGGCCGCATCATAACGCTTCAGACTCAGACAGATGTTGCCGGCCAGGCTGAGTTCACGCACCGTCGCGTCAGGGCGCGTGGCCAAAGAAGCAAGCGCCCGCAGCGCCCTCTCATTGTCACCTTTTTGCTGGAGCGTCAGGGCAACATTGAAAAGGATGGCACGGATACTCTCGCGCATCTCTGCCGGCGCCGTCGTCAGGATGCCATCCAACGCGCTGGCGGCTTCGTCGTAACGACCGGCTTGGAATGCGATGAAACCAAGGTAGTAGCGAGGGATGGGGCTATCGGGTGAATATTTCACCGCCTCGCGAAAAGAGAGAGCGGCGACGTCGGTCAACCCTGTTTCCAATTGCTGCAAACCCTGGTTGACGAGAAGAGAAAAGATGTATTGCCGAACCAGGGGGTCGTCCGGGTAAATCGCCAGGTATTGGCGGAATTCGTCAAGGGCGCGCACGCTGTCCCCTGAACGGGCATAGTAGTCACCGCGGAGACGATACACGTCGGTCAGCCCTGGGTTCAGTTGCAATACCCGGGCGAAAAGGGCCAGGGCGTCCTTGGTTTCGCCCCGCTGCAGGTAGTTCAGGGCGATGTTGTAATAGACTTCACCCAGAGGATATATGCCCGGTTGCGCGGCTGCACCCAGGTGCTCGGCCTGCTCAAGGTAAAGCAGCGCACTGTCGGGATCGCCAAGTCGGGACCAGGACAGCCCGAAGTTGTAATTCATCTCAACGGAGTCAGCCATGGCCGGATAGGCCCGGGTGAAGGACGCGACGGCTTCCTTGTCGTGTCCGTCGATGAGAAGGGAGACCCCGAGATAATAGTGGAGAGTCAGGTTGTCCGGATCGATTAGGAGGGCGTTGCGGTAATGTTCAATGAGGACATGCTGGCCGGCGGAAAGACCCGGCGAAGGGGCGAAACCTATCAGAGCCAGGGCTAGAACCAGTACCCTCAAGAGCCCAGCGCTGGTTCGTGCTGCCCGGATCACTTGAGCTCCCAAGCCCCCCGCACGATGTTGCGGTCTTTTTTTCCTTCGTACATGGCGCGGTCGGCGATGTCGATAATGCTTTTTTTGTCGCCGGCATGTTCCGGAAAGGTCGCGTAACCGAGGGTTGCCGTCAATCGCGCCGGGTTGGTCGTGCCGGCAAGAAAGATGTGCTGTTCGATGGAGCGACGTATTCTCTCGGCAACGACGCCGGCGCCACGCACATCGGTCTCGACCAGCAAGGCGGTGAATTCATCGCCGCCATAACGGAAGAGGACATCGACTTCGCGGACGCATTTGCGCAACAGATAGGCAATTTCGCGCAGGGACTCGCTACCGGCGAGGTGGCCGCGGGTGTCGTTGATCCCCTTGAAATGGTCGAGATCGATGAAGACTAGGGAAAAGGAGAGGCCATAGCGCTCAGTGCGGCGCACCTCCTGCTCCAGGAAAACCTGCATGTAGCGATAGTTGAAGAGCCCGGTCAGGTCGTCGGTATAGATCAATTCGCGCGCTCCCTGATAGCGGAAGGCGTTTTCGAAACCGAGGGCGGCCTGATCGGAAAGAAACTGAATGTTATGGAGAGACAGAGGGGTGGGAAGATCGCTCCCGATAGTATTGAACAGGAGCATTCCGCCTTTGATACTGCGCTCGCAGCGTAGGGGGATCAGCAGAACCGAGCGGACATCGTCGGGCCAGCCCGAGGCCGGAGTGAGTTCGGAGGCCGGCAGCTGACACAGGGCGTTGAGATCGACGAAACGGGGTGACAACGATTCGGCGAGGGCGAAGGCCTCCTCCTCGGCAAGGCCTTCGATGGCACGAACCTGGGAAACGCCACTCTGGGTGGCAAGAAAGGCGAAACCGCGCCCCCCCGCCAGTTCGTGCAGGAGAGTCGTCACGGCCTGGGGGAGGAGACGGTCGATTTCAAGCATGGACGCGAGACTCTGGCCGCGCTGAAAGAGACGAATTTGACTCTTGAGGAGAATATTTTCGTCCAGCAAACGGCGCTGTTCAACGCAGGTACGGATCAGATGCAGAAGCTCTTCGGGCTTGAACGGCTTGATCAGGTAGTCGCGGGCGCCGTTTTTTAAAGCCTCGATGGCGGTTTCGAGGGTGGCATGGCCAGTAGCCAGGATGACTTCCGGCGGATTTTCCAGCGAACGTACCCGGCGCAGGAGTTCCATGCCGCCAAGACCGGGCATGACGAGGTCGGTGAGGACGACATCAACCCCCCCCGACTGAAGACGAATAAGGGCCTCTTCGCCGGAGCAGACGGTTTCTACCTGGTATTCTTCGCCGCCGAGAAGCTCGGCATAAAGGCTACGGAAGAAAAGTTCATCATCCACAACCAGGATAGTGGCTGTCATCATGCCGGCTTGCTCCCAGAAAAGTTTGTTAAAACTAGCAAAACAAAATTACTTTTGTCAATGGAAATCCCCGTTCTTCCAGCGTTCTGCACGCCACTCTCCCCCCCTACGGGAGAAGTGAAGAGTGCCGTGAAGATCGGTCCTCCACAAGGGGATCCGGCGCTCACTCAGTACAGTGATTGTTTCACGGTGGGGAAAGCCGAATCGATTGCCGGCGCCGGCACTGACAACGGCCAATCCCGGAGAGAAATGATCGAGGAGAAGTCCCGGGGTGGAAAGGCGACTGCCGTGATGGGGAATCTTGATGACCGCTACGGGAAAGGACGGGGTCTGGCGGAGCAGCTCTATAATGCCGGGCCTCTCCAGATCACCAGGAAGAAGGACGCAATCGTTCCCGAATTTCGCCAGAATGACCAGCGAGGCGTCGTTTGCAGTGGCAGGGTGAGGGGAGAGAAAGAGGGCGAGGGATTCTTCAGGGGGCCGCGGCAGAACCGTCCAGCCGGGGGGGAATGTGCGGATGGGGATGCCGCGTAGGGTCAGTCCCGCGACAATTTCGGGAGGGATTATCGCCCCCTCACCGCACCAGAATTCGGCTACGGGGAAATTCCGCAGAATATGGGCAAGTCCCTTGGCGTGATCGGGATGAGCATGGGACATGACGACGGCATCGAGCTTGCGAATACCGAGGCGGCCGAGAGCGGGGGCCACGAGCCTTTCCCCGGTATCAAAGGTGGTGCCGTAAAGCCCGCCGCCATCGACCAGGAGTTGCTGGCCGTCGCCGAGGGTCAGCAACAGGGCTTCTCCCTGGCCGACACTGAGGACCGTCAGGGCCGGAGCCGACGGGGACGGAACTGGCAGGCAGAAGAGTACCAGGGCTGAGCCAATGGTGACGACCCGGCATATATGCCAGTCACGCCGCCAGGGGAAAAAGACGCTGATGACGGCTAGCAGGACCGCGAATGTGCGAAGTGGCGTCGTGTAAAAGTAAAAACCGGACAAGCCAGGCCAGCGGGTGATGGTGTCAACCAGAGCCACCATCCCATCGAGAAGGAGACCGCAGCCGCCGAAAAGACTGGATGCGATTTCGGGGGAGAAGGGGAGTACAAGGGTCGCCAGCAAGGCCAGAGGAACGACCACGCAACCGACCAGGGGGACAGCTGCCAGGTTGGTCACAAGACCGGCTGGGGCGATGAAGTGAAAATGGAACAGGACGAATGGCAGGGTCGCCAGAGTGGCGGCCACGGTTGCCAGCGCCAGGGTTGTCAGCCATCTGAACAGCCCGGGGAGTTGTGCGAGATGGGGTTGGCACGGCGGGACCAGCATCATGATGCCGGCGAGTCCGGCAAAGGAGAGTTGAAACGACGGCTCGAAGAGACTGGCCGGTTGTAACAGCAGGATGGCAAATGCCGCCGTGGCAAGGATGTGGAGGGGATTGGTGCGCCGGCCAAAGAGAAGGAAGATGACGACGACAAGATACATGACCAGCGCTCGCAGCGCTGAGACCGAAGCCCCGGACCAGAAGAAAAAAAGGATCACTGCCGGAGCAGTGAGAAAAGGGAGGACGCGCAGTGGCGGCGCGCTCAGGAGCAGGTATTCGAAACGACGCCAGACGAGGGTTGTCAGGAGAACCAGACCGACGGCGATCAGGCCGAGGTTCTGACCGGATATGGCGAAAAGGTGGGAGACCCCGCCGCGGGTGAGAATCTGACGCAATTCTTCATTGATCCCGCTCTGGTCTCCGGTCGTCAGCGCCACGACCAGCGCGGGCTGTCGGGGTATGGCTGTCCGATGGATGAAGCGGGCCACTTCGGCTCGACACCGTTCGAGCCAGCGCCGTGGTCCGGCCGGGGACGCACGCAGCAGGATGATTTCGCGAGGTCCTTCCACCGAGGCGGTGACGAAAATGCCCGCCGCGGCAAGTTTCCTGGGATAATCGTATTCGCCGGGGGTCTGGAAGAGGCGGGGGGGGCGCAATCGGGCGCGAAAGCGGATGATGTCCCCGGGAAGACATTCCGCCGTCCCTAGCCGTACCGTCAGGAGAAGCCGCCCGCAAGTTACTTCGGATTTTGTCCCCCGGACGATACGCTGGGCATCGACCTCGATTCTGCTGCCACTCTCGGGGCGGTAGCCGATGGCCAGGACACGCCCCTCGACAACTGTCGGCTCGTCGCCGATAGTGTGGCTGATCTCCCTGGGAGCAGAGGGGGGCACAATCTGCAACTGGTAAAGCACCAGCCCCAGAGAAAAGCAGAAAAGTGCAAGAAAGAATGGTGCCGCGGCAAATCGTCGGCAAAAGAACCAGATGGCGGCACTGAGAAAAGGCAGCACCGGCCAGGGAAGGTCGGTCGGGAGATCGGGAGCCAAGCCGATCCCTGCCGCCAATGCTCCGAGAAGGAGGAAGATCGACATGCCCCGGGCTCAGCGCGGCGGCTGAAGCAAGGCCGCCAGAGCCAGGAGACGGTTCATGACCATTGGGTCGGAAATGGTCTTTTCGGCGAGTCCGACCAGGCGGAGATAATCACTCCCGCGGGAGGCTCGTCCCCGTAGGTGGAGAGCGTCGAGACCGGCCCGGGGTGGTAGCTTGATCTCGAGATGAACGGGCTCTGCCGGCAAAGCGATACTGCCGATACTGATATCGCTGAGATAGGGGCGGAAATGGCAGTCAAATCGTCCTGCCTGGCCGACGGTGGCGGTCACCGGACCCTCGGCCAGGCCGCGGACACTGATGTCGTAGACCCCGGCGGCGGGCGGGGTAAAAACGATATCGACGGTGGTTGGAGCATTGCCGGCGCGCAGCCAGCGACCGTTACTGGGAACCCCGAGATGACGGATGTCGGTAATGGCAGCCCCCGGGGAATGCCCGGCGCTCTCGGCCTCTATGCTGGTGGAAGTGCCGGCGGGCGGGAGGTGGGCTTCTAGGTCGAGAAACTTGCTGATGGTCACGGCGATGTCGTCAGCCGTCAGGGGGGCCTCGGGGCGCCAACCACCGTGCGGAGCGATGGCGGGGAGTGGGGCGGCGTCGAGTTCCAGATAGTCGATGCTGGCATCGGCCGGGAGGCTCACCACAACTTCCGTCTCTCCCGCCGGAAGGTCGATTTCACCCAGGGTCACGATATGAAATTTATCTCCGGCCTCGGTGTTTGTCAGGGTCGCATTGCCGATCTTGAACTGATGACCGGATAAACGCAGCGAGCTGGAAAGGCGATAGCGGCCAGCCAGGGGGAGGAGAAAGCGGAGGTGGGCCTCGGTCGGCTGGGCAACGCCGTTAACCCAGCCCCTGCCGCTAAAGGGGCCGAAGTTGATGACACTGCTGACCGAGACCAAGTCCGTCGGCTGATGAACCTCCTCGGCCTCAAAACGGAAGTGGCGGTTGCCGCCAAGGATGTTGCGATAATCCTGGTCTTCCGGTGTAGCCGGAAGACCGAAGGAGAGGCCGAGGGTGTCGACGAGATTGCGCATCCAGTCGCGCTGCGTTGGCCCTGTGATCGCGGCAACTGGGGTTGGCGAAGGGGGGGTGGCGGGTGCAGGGACCGACGAAGCCGTGGCCGCTGTGGGGGCCGGTGCCGCCGCGGCTGGGACAGGGGCCTTGCTCTGCGCCGGGGGCTTATCGGTCGCTCCGGCTTGGACCTTGAGCGGCTTACTGCTGTTGGACTTGCTCGCTGGGTTGGTTGCGGTCGAGGTTGGTGCGGCTGCGGAAGGAACGGTTTTGACCGGGTCTTTCGTGGTTGCGGCGAAGACTTGAGCGGGACTCGGCAGGGATATGGTCAGCAGCATGGCGATGGCAGGCAGAAAATGCACGTAACCCTCCTCGATTTGGGTGCGCCAATGTAACACAGGGGCTCCCCCTTTGCAAAGACGCAGCGAACCTTGGTCCGGTTCGCCCCGGACGAATATTTTTTCTTGGTAAGGATTGGTTATTCGGTTAGAATTCATGCAATCTGCTATTTACTTGAATGAGGAGAATTGCCGGCATGGCGAAGATCATTCTGACTGTTGACGATTCGGCGACGATCCGCCAGATGTTGACCTTGACCCTGAAGGATGCCGGATATGAGGTCGTCGAGGCTGTCGATGGCGAGGATGCCCTGGAAAAGCTGGCGGGAACTCCGGTGCATATGGTCATAACCGATCTGAACATGCCCAAGCTCGACGGTATCGGACTGATTCGCGAAATTCGTAAAATCCCCCAGCATCGTTTCATCCCGATTATCATGCTCACCACCGAGTCCCAGGAGAGTAAAAAACAGGAGGGGAAAAGTGCCGGGGCTTCCGGTTGGATTGTCAAGCCTTTCAAGCCCCAGCAACTCTTGTCGGTCGTCCGCATGATTCTCATCTGAATAGTCGGGCGGGAGTACAGGCCGGTGTTGGCTGGTGTCTGTGCTTCCAATTATTACCAATTACGTCAGCAAGTTTAGGTATAAAGAGTTCTGTTGAACAGAAAAACTGGATCGAGGGATGGGTGGACCAGATGAGTAAGAAAATCAAGGTCCTGATCGTCGATGACTCGGCCGTGGTCCGGCAGACACTACGGGAGATCCTGCTGAGCGATGCCGACATTGAAGTCATCGGTACGGCCCAGGACCCGCTCATCGCGGCAGAGAAGATCGAGCGGGATAAGCCCGACGTCATCACCCTCGATGTCGAGATGCCGCGCATGGACGGCTTGACCTTCCTGCGCAATCTCATGAGCAGCAATCCGATTCCGGTGGTCATGTGTTCGAGTTTGACCGAGCAAGGGGCCGAAACCACCCTCAAGGCGATGCAGTACGGCGCGGTGGAGGTCATCAACAAGCCCCGTCTCGGTGCCCGCCAGTTCCTTGAGGATTCGCGCGTTCTCATCTGCGATGCCGTCAAGGCTGCGGCCCTGGCCCGGGTCCGGCGAATTTCGACGGAGACGCGGACGATCGAGCCGAAGCTGACGGCCGATGCCATCCTCGCCAAGGGGAGTTTTCCCGAGTCGATGACGACCACCGAACGGGTCGTGGCGGTGGGCGCCTCGACCGGCGGGACCGAGGCCTTGCGTCTTTTTCTCGAAGCCATGCCGCACGACGCGCCCGGCATCGTCATCGTTCAGCACATGCCCGAGCACTTCACCCGGGCCTTTGCCAATCGCCTCAACCAGAGTTGCCGCATGAGCGTCAAGGAGGCGGCGGACGGCGATACCGTCTTCCCCGGGCGCGCCCTCATTGCCCCCGGCAACAAGCACATGCTCCTCAAGCGCAGTGGTGCCCGCTATTATGTCGAGATCAAGGATGGCCCTCTGGTCAGTCGTCACCGTCCCTCGGTCGATGTCCTCTTCCGCTCGACGGCCCGTTATGCCGGCAAGAACGCCATCGGCGTCATCATGACCGGCATGGGCGACGACGGAGCCCGCGGCATGCTCGAAATGAAGCAGTCCGGCGCCGTCAACATCGCCCAGGACGAAGCGAGCTGCATCGTCTTCGGCATGCCCAAGGAGGCGATCAAGCTGGGCGCCGTCGATCATGTCCTCCCCCTGGATAAAATCCCCCCCGAAGTTCTCCACTTCTACCGCAAATCCTGATGTCGCCATGGCGCTGGCGGAAAGTTTCCGCCGTTCTCCGCAAGCGGTCCCGGCGGTGAGCCAAACCCCTGTCGCCGGGGCTGGTCCCTGGTCCCGGCGACGGGATGGTTTTTCCTCTTGGCGCGGTCTTTTTTGCCGGGGGCGGGGGGGCGAGATGGCAGAAGCCGGCATAAGCGAAGCCGAGGAGCATGAGGATTTCAAACATGGCGGGCTCTCCTGAAGAGGTGTCTGAAATACAGCATGCTCCTGCGCTCTGACAGAATATGTCACATGTGTGGCCATAGACTTTTCAGCGCAGGTGACCAGCGGTTGTTTATGACGAATTTCCGCAACTTTCAATCCCCTTTCCCGGCAATTTTCCTCGCCGACAATCGTTGACATGACGCCGAAAAATCGTATACAGTATGCAGCCTACCGCAGCCGCAAACGTTCGTGTGCCCGACCTGATCGGACACGAGATGCGGCTGCAGGAGGTAGAGAAGCTGGCAAGAGCGTGCGGGCGGTGATCGTCCGGCGACATTTATTCGAGGAGGAAAGAGATGATCGACGCCTATCTGATGCACGAGAAAGAGCGCAATGCCCAGGGAATACCGGCGCTGCCGCTCAATGCCGAACAGACCCGCGAACTCTGCAAGCTGCTGCAGAACCCCCCGGCCGGCAAGGACGCTTTTTTGCTGAACCTGCTCAAGGAGCGCATCTCCCCAGGCGTCGACCCGGCGGCCGAGGTCAAGGCCGACTTTCTGGCCAAGATTCTCACCGGTGCCGCCAAGTCGAAGCTCGTGTCCAAAAAAGATGCCGTGCAGATCCTCGGCACCATGCTCGGCGGCTACAACGTCGCGCCTTTGGTCGCCGCCCTGAAGGATAAGGAACTCGCCGACGATGCAGCCAAGGCCCTCTCCGGCATGACCCTGGTCTACGGCGGCTTCGACGAAGTCGCCGCTCTCGCCAGCGCCGGCAACGCCGCCGCCAAGAAGGTCCTCAAGTCGTGGGCCGACGCCGAGTGGTTCACCAACCGCAAAGGGGTTCCCGACACCATCAAGGTCAAGGTCTACAAGGTCGACGGCGAGATCAACACCGACGACTTCTCCCCCGCCGGCGACGCCTGGAGCCGCCCCGACATCCCGCTGCACGCCCTGGCCATGGGCAAGACCCGCTTCAAGGACGGCAACGCCACCATCGCCCAGTTCCGTAAGGAGGGCTTCCAGGTCGCCTTCGTCGGCGATGTCGTCGGCACCGGTTCCTCGCGCAAGTCGGCCTGCAACAGCGTCCTCTGGGCCATCGGCAACGACATCCCCTGCGTCCCCAACAAGAAGACCGCCGGCGTCATCATCGGCGGCGTCATCGCCCCGATCTTCTTCAACACCGCCCAGGACTCCGGCGCCCTGCCGCTCAAGGCCGACGTCACGGCGATGAAGACCGGCGACGTCATCGTCATCAACGCCAAGAAGGGTGAGATCACCGACGAGAAGGGCAAAGTCCTCTCCAAGCTGACCCTTGCCCCCAACACCCTCGCCGACGAGTTCCGCGCCGGCGGCCGCATTCCCCTCATCATCGGCCGCGCCGTCACCGAGCGCGCCCGCAAGGCCCTCGGCATGGGTCCGACCACGGTCTTCACCCTCCCCGACAATCCGAAAGTCAAGGCCAAGCAGGGCTTCTCCCTGGCGCAGAAGATGGTCGGCAAGGCCTGCGGCGTCAAGGGCATCCTCCCCGGCACCGCCTGCGAGCCGAAGATGACCACCGTCGGGTCCCAGGACACCACCGGGCCGATGACCGCCGACGAGTTGACCGAACTCGCCTGCCTCAAGTTTCTCTCGCCGATGTTCATGCAGTCCTTCTGCCACACCGCCGCCTATCCCAAGCCGGCGGACGTGAAGATGCACAAGAACCTGCCCGGCTTCATCGCCGCCCGTTCCGGCGTCGCCCTGCGCCCCGGCGATGGTGTCATCCACTCCTGGCTCAACCGCCTCCTCCTCCCCGACACCGTCGGTACCGGCGGCGACTCCCACACTCGTTTCCCCATCGGCATCTCCTTCCCGGCCGGTTCCGGCCTCGTCGCCTTCGCCGGCGCCATGGGCTTCATGCCGCTGGACATGCCGGAGTCGGTGCTGGTCCGTTTCAAGGGCAAGTTTAACCCCGGCATCACCCTGCGTGACGCGGTCAATGCCATCCCCTACTGGGCGATCAAGCAGGGGCTGCTCACCGTGCCGAAGAAGAACAAGGTCAACATCTTCAACGGCCGTATCCTTGAAATGGAAGGGCTGCCTGAGCTCTCCGTCGAGCAGGCCTTCGAGCTGACCGACGCCGCTGCCGAGCGCTCGGCGGCAGCCGGTTGCATCCAGCTCTCCGAGAAGAGCGTCGCCACCTACCTGCGCTCCAACATCGCGCTGATGAAGAAGATGATCGCCGAGGGTTATTCGGACAAGAACACCCTGAAAAAACGCATCAAGGATGTCGAGAAGTGGCTGAAGAAACCGACCCTGCTCAGCGCCGACAAGAACGCCGAGTACGCGGCGGTCATCGAGATCAACCTCGCCGACATCAAGGAGCCGATCCTCGCCTGCCCCAACGACCCGGACGACGTCAAGCTCCTCTCCGAAGTCGCCGGCACGCCGATCCAGGACGTCTTCCTCGGCTCGTGCATGACCAACATCGGCCACTTCCGCGCCGCCGCCGAGATCTGGCGCGGGCAGAAGTTCAACCCCGCCGTGCGTACCTGGATCTGCCCGCCGACCCGCATGGATCAGCAGCAGCTCAAGGACGAGGCGATCTTCTCGGTCTACAGCGCCATGGGCGCCCGCATCGAGATCGCCGGCTGCTCCCTGTGCATGGGCAACCAGGCCCGCGTGCCGGACGGGGTCAACATGTACTCGACCAGTACCCGTAACTTCGACGATCGCATCGGCGACGGCGCAAAGGTCTACCTCGGCTCCGCCGAACTCGGCGCGGTGACCGTCAACCTCGGTAAGCTCCCGACCCCGGCCGAGTACCTCGCGGTCTACAAGGAGAAGGTCGCGCCGAAGGCGGTCAAGATCTACAAGTATCTGCAGTTCGACGAGATGGACGGCTACAAGTAAGCCGTATGTGAAGCGAAGAATGCTTGAGGCTTTGGGGGAAGCCGAGGGCAGGATGCGAGAGAACCCCCGCCTGGGCTTACCTGGGCGGGGGTTTTTGCTTGGTTGACTCGATGTAGTTTAAAGGCTACAATCCGATGCAGACCTTTCCGTTCACCATCGACTATTACGTGACCGAGTCCGACCGAATTCCTTTCAAAGATTGGCTGGAGGGCCTGCGGGACGTGTCGGGACGGGCCAAGATCCGCGTGCGGCTCGACCGTGCCCGACTCGGTAACCTCGGCGATCATTGCACGGTGGGCGAGGGGGTCTCCGAGTTGCGGATCGATTATGGTCCAGGCTACCGGGTTTACTACGGCCTCGACGGCGACCGGTTGATTCTGCTGTTGCTTGGTGGCGACAAGGCATCGCAGGAAAAGGATATTGCCAGGGCGAAGGGGCTCTGGCGCGATCATCAGCGGAGAAACAGGCATGCGTAAGGAAAGCACATACCAACACGATCTGATCGAAGCCCTCAAAGACCCTTGCGAGGCGGCGGCGTATCTGAATGCGGCGATCGAGGAGGGGGACCGCGAGGTCTTCATGCTGGCGTTGCGCAATGTCGCCGAGGCCAACGGCGGGGTCGGGGCCGTGGCTGCCAAGGCCAACCTGAGTCGGGAGAGTCTCTATCGGATGCTCTCGCGACGCGGAAATCCCGAGATCAAGAGTTTGATTCCCTTGCTCCATTCCATGGGGTTGAGGCTGGCGGTCGAGGCGGAAGGGCGTGAGTGCGGGATAGGGTGAGGGTTGTTTTTTTTGCTTGTGGCTCCAGTCAATCTCAGTAGAATGAACCAGGTTTTAACGCAGGTTGGAGACAGGACAGACCATGATTTCACAGCGGATTCTCGATGCAGCGGTGCATCGCCTGACCGAGGGTTTCGATCCGGAACGGATCATTCTCTTCGGCTCCCAGGCTCGTGGCAGCGCCGACGAGCGCAGCGATGTCGATCTTTTGGTCATTACCCGCCTGACCGGACGACGGCGCGAGATGATGTTGGCGATGGACCGAGCCTTGCGCGGGCTGGGACTAGCGCGGGATATCGTCATTCTGACGCCGGACGAGTTCGCGCGGGATTGCGAGATTCCGGGGACGATTGCCCGGCCGGCGGCTCGGGAGGGGAAGGTTTTGTATGAACGACGCCACTGAGGCGGAGGAGGCGGCCATCGGCAAGGTGGTACATGTCGAGTTGACTTCACCCCAGCACCTCTACTGGCCGGAGGTGGATGTCGATCTGGAGGTGGAGAGTGTGCTCTTTCCGGAGCGGTATCCGTTGGTGAGTCGGGGGCATGAGAAGGGGGAGGGGTATCGGGCGGCGGAGGGGAAGCTGGACGGGCAAGGTCGCAAGTCAAAATAATTTGGGGGATTTCCCGAATTTCCCATAATCTCCATTTCTCCATAGAATATCCCGTTGGTCGAATAAGAGAGAGTGACAGATGAATTTGCAAACGAAACTAGATGAGCGCTTATGGGATGCTATACGTAGTACGTACGAAGCTCGCAATTTTTCTGCTGCTATCCTAGATTCTATTCATTTTCTGAGCGAGTTGATAAGGGAAAGGTCAGGACTAGAAGGCGACGGGGTTAACCTAGTCGGTAGAGCTTTTGGAGGGAAAACGCCAGTACTAAAGGTTAACAGTTTAAATACAGAATCAGAGCGAAATGTACAGGCAGGAATTGAGCAGCTCTTGAGGGGGCTTTATCAGGCAGTTAGAAACCCACGGAGCCATGGAAATTGCCAAGATACAGAAGATGATGCTGTCACCATAATCTTGTTCATAAATCACCTCTTAAAGACCATTGACCAAGCTAAGACCCCATTTTCGCATAATCTCTTTGTCAAACGTGTGCTTGATCCAGACTTTGTCCCTAAAAAAAGATACGCTGAGTTGCTCGTAAGCGAACTTCCAACAACAAAGCGCATCGATATTTTCTATGATGTTTTTTATAAATTGAATGAAGGTGAATCAGAGAAATTGAAATTCTTTTTTGAGGCACTTCTTGATAAAATGACGGAAGAGGAACAAACCGATATTAAACAGGAAATCTCTAATGTTCTCAGAGATGCCGATGACACCTCAATCATAAGAAAGATCATACAGTCTTTCCCAAGTGACATGTGGCCATCTATTTCAGAAGTATCTCGTTTGCGGGTTGAGAATATGCTTGTTCAATCTGTAAAAGATGGGAAGTATCATGCATCACAAGACAAGTGTAGGGGGGGGAGCTTTGGGACATGGTCAACCAATCTAATCAAGCATTTCACATTAAAGACAGACCTTTACAGAGTGCTTTGCAACAAACTGTCATCGTCGGACGTTACAGAGCAAGATTACGTATTCGCGTATTTTTCAGGTGCTTTCACCGATTTATACAATAAGCCGCCCAAGGGACTAATTGATATAGTCAACAATGGTTTGAATGCAGGGGATGTCAGATATAAGATGCTTGTCGAAAACAACTTTTTCTGGAGTGAGGACGAGTGGACTAGCCCTTTTAAAGTTAGTATTGAAAAATTCGAGGAAGCCGGGAAAGTATTCAATCCAGACGATGAGATTCCCTTCTGAGAGAAACAATGGGAGACAATCAATGGGGACAGGCTACTTTACCGAAAAGTAGCCTGTCCCGAATGGCGCTAGTTTAAGGTCTTTTTGCATGG
>MGTO01000004.1 GCA_001799485.1 Desulfuromonadales bacterium GWC2_61_20
CAGCCGCAGGCCGGGCAGGTTCATGTCGCGCGGCTCGCGGGCGGCATCGAGCCGACCCAGGATCAAGCGCAGGCGGGCCGCGTGTTTGGGCTGAATACCCGTCAAGCTGCCGTTCTCGTAATAGTCGCGCAGCCCCTTATGCCGAATGCTTAGCACCATAGCGAATGTAACCCCCCTGGTTACACATGTCAAGCCGACAAAAAAACCGCCAGATCAGCACAGTGCTGATCCGACTGCAGGCGGTGAGCAGCTTATTCATTCACAACTTCGCGCAACAACTCCGGGTGCTTGTCGAGCAGATGCAACAGCTTGACCGTCGACGGGCCGGGCTCGACCTCGCCGCGCTCGTAGCGCGAAAAGGCATTGACCCCGCCGCCGAAGATCTCTGCCGCCTGCTTCTGAGTCAAGCCGAGCTTCATGCGGATGCGCCGGATCTCGCGCTTGATCGCCGCACGCGAGCGCTCGACCAAGGCGTCGCCAGCCTCACCGTAACGCCGGCTCGAATCCTCATCAAGCAGCGCCTCGCCGCAGGCGGTACAAAACCAGCCGGAGAGTCCGCTGACCGTCACACTGTCGCCGCCGTGGCGGATCGTCTCGATCTGGTCGGTTCGGTGCTGCATGGCGCGGGAACCGCAGCCGGGGCATTGTCGCGTGGTCATGATCAAAGCTCCTTGAACTGAATCACCGGGTGGCCGGTGCCGGGGTCGGTGATTTTGATATAAGCGGTGCGCCCTCCCGGCGTCAGGGCGTGGTAGACGTCCTGCCAGAGGGTGGTGTCGTGATAAGTGGTCATCGACTTGTAGAAGCCGCTGGCGGAGACCAGCCCCCTCCGGCAAAACAAAGGGCAACTGCCCCCTTGCGTCTGTTCCTAACTTTTAGCGGACACGTTCTCTGCCTGGTCACCCGTCGGCAGTCGCATCTCGGTCCCCTCGCTCAGGATCGCAATATATGGCCGGTAGCCGAAGCGACGATTGCGTCGTCCCCGGTTAAGCTGCTGCAAAATCTCCAGCTCTTCACAAGCCGCGATGAGGTTGTTGGCTTTGGAATAGCTGACCCCGACCAGACGGGAGACATCCTTGACCGTGACCACCGGCTGACGCAGCAGCGCGCGCAGCAGGATCAGCCCGTGCGACCCTTCGCCGGCGGCGACGAGACGGTCGGAATCGGTGCGTTCCAGGGCCTGAATCCGGCGGGTCGTCTCCACCACCAAAGCGGAAACTTCGCAGATCCCGGCGAGGAAGAAGCGGACCCAGGCCTCAAAGTTGCCACTGGTGCGAACCTGGGTGAGGCGGTCGTAATACTCCTGCTGGTGCGCCTTGAGATAGGCGCTCAGATAGAGCATCGGTTCGCCGAGAATTCCCTTCCAGACCAGAAACAGGGTGATGAGCAGACGCCCGACGCGGCCGTTGCCGTCGTTGAAGGGGTGGATGGTTTCGAACTGGTAGTGCAGCAAGGCACAGCGGATCAGTGGCGGCAGCTCATCGTCGAGATAGAGGTAACGCTCCAGATTGTCGAGGGCATCAAGCATCTCCCCCGGCGGTGGCGGGACAAAACGGGCCTGCGCCGGACTGGTGCCGCCGACCCAGTTCTGGCCGCTGCGGAATTCTCCCGGAGTCAGGTGGGTGGCGCCGCCGCGCACCTGCTGCATCAGCACCCCGTGCATCTCGCGGATCAGCCGCAACGACATGGGAAAGTCGTCGTCGCGCAGCCGCTTCAGTCCGTGGCGCATCGCCTTGATGTAATTGAGCACCTCACCGACATCGGCGGTCGGTTCATGTTCCTCGTCCACGCCGAGAATATCGACCAGCGACGACTGCGTCCCCTCGATCTGCGAGCTCAGCAGCGCCTCTTTCTGGATGAACATGCCGACCAGCAGGTCCGGGTTCGGCAAGATTGTCACGACCATGTTCAGGCCGCCCAAGGCGCGGTCGGCCTGGGAGAGGAGGAGTTGCAGTTCTCCGTCGATGGCTACCGGCGGGGTCGGTGGCAGGGTTGCGGGGAAGAAGGCGGTGTAGCCGGCGGGAACTTTGCGGAAGGAACCGCTGCGCGTCATGGCGTGATCCTTATTGCATGATTGAATCATATGGACGGAATAACCGTCTTATATCATCTTTTCTGCAATATGGGCGGAGAAAAAGTGCTCATGTTATTCGATTGGATAATATGGTTGGAATTTTTGCGCCATATTATTCTGGCGGCAACAAGGAGCATCCTCTCCGTTCTCCTAAAGACGAAACCCACTCTCTCCTGTGCCCCGGTTTCTGGGCCACAAAGATCAAGTGGGTCAGTCATCGTGCTTTAACTAACTTGAATCAATGCACTTTTTAAAATTGGCGGAGGAGGTAGGATTCGAACCCACGGAACTTTCGTTCAACGGTTTTCAAGACCGCCGCCTTAAGCCACTCGGCCACTCCTCCGTATCTAAATTGTCGGCTACTTGCGTGGGGTGATCCGCTCCAGTCCCCCCATGTAGGGGCGCAGCACCGTCGGGACGAGGACCGAGCCGTCGGCCTGCTGGTAGTTCTCGAGAATCGCCACCAGGGTGCGGCCGACGGCGAGGCCGGAGCCGTTGAGGGTGTGGACGAACTCGGGCTTGGCCCCCTCTTCGCGGCGGAAGCGGATCGAGGCCCGCCGCGCCTGGAAATCGCGGAAGTTGGAGCAGGACGAGATCTCGCGATAGGTCGCCTGCCCCGGCAGCCAGACTTCGATGTCGAAGGTGCGGGCGGCGGAGAAGCCGATGTCGCCGGTGCAGAGATCGACCACCCGGTAGGGGAGTTCGAGCTGCTGCAGCACCGTTTCGGCGTCGGCGAGGAGGCTCGCCAGCTCAAGATCGGACTCCTCGGGGCGGACAAACTTGACCAGCTCGACCTTGTTGAACTGGTGCTGGCGGATGAGGCCGCGGGTGTCCTTACCGTAGGACCCGGCCTCCTTGCGGAAGCAGGGGGTGTAGGCGGTGAAGCGGATCGGCAGCTGCGCCGCAGCGATGATCTCGTCGCGGTAGATATTGGTGACCGGCACCTCGGCGGTGGGGATGAGAAAGTAGTCGGGATCGTCGAGGTGAAAGAGGTCGCTCTCGAACTTGGGCAACTGGCCGGTCCCGGTCATGGTCGCGCGGTTGACCATGAAGGGGGGGAGGACCTCGGTGTAGCCGTGGCGCTCGCTGTGCAGATCGAGCATGAAGCCGATGAGTGCCCGCTCGAGCCGCGCCCCGGCGCCGAAGGAGAGGGCGAAACGGGCGCCGGCGAGCTTGCCGGCGCGCTCGAAGTCGAGGATGCCGAGGGCTTCGCCGAGCTCCCAGTGGGGTTTGGCGGCAAAGGCGAACTCGGCCGGGGTGCCCCAGCGCTTGACCTCGCGGTTGGCGCTTTCGTCGGCGCCGACCGGGGCCTCTTCGTGCGGGAGGTTGGGGACGGTGAGCAGCAGCAGATCGAGTTCGGCCTCGACCTCCTTGAGGGTGTCGTCGAGGGTCTTGATCCGCCCCGAGACCTCCTTCATGCGGACGATCTCGCCCGCCACCTGGCTTTTGTCTTTGGTCTGGCCGATGACGGCGGAGACCCGATTCTTCTCGGCCTTGAGCCCTTCCGCTTCGCCGAGGAGTTCGCGGCGGCGGCTGTCGAGGTCGCGAAAGGCGGCCAGATAAGCCCCCTGGCCGCGAGTAGCGAGGCGGGCTTCGGCGGCGTCGAGGTTATCGCGCAGGTATTTACTGTCGAGCATGGTTTCCGGTCCGTTCGTAAGCGGGGCGAAGGCGCATATTTAGCACTTTAGGGGGCCGAGGTCAACCGGCTTTGCACCCTACTTCGCCCCCTTGACCCACCACGCTTCATCCTCCCCCTCGAACCACCAGCGGCTCGAATCGGTGGTCCAGATCGTCTCGGCGAGTTTGCGAGCGGTGTCGGTGCGCAGGCGCTTGAGGGAATAAGGATACCACTCGTCGGCGTTGCGATTGCCGAGATCCTTGTACTCCTTGAGGGCGAGGATCATCTCCAGCTGGTCGGCGTCATGGGCGAGGCGAGCCTCATGACTCTCGCCGGCGCCGAACTCGCGCAACGTCTCCTGGTACTCCTCGCCGAAGGGGAGGGTGGCGGCGAGGTCGGCGACGGCTCGGGCCTCGTCGGCCTTCACGTACTTCTTGTTGACGTAGTTGAGATCGCCGGTGCGCGCCTCGGGGAGGTCGTGAAAAAGGCAGAGCTGCATGACCCGGGCGGGGTCGGCCTGGCCGTCGAGCTTGGCCAGGGTGTAGCCGATGATGGCGGTGCGGAAGGAGTGCTCGGCCACCGATTCGGCGCCGGAACCGAGAAACTGGAAGCCGGTGCGCGGTGTGCGCTTGAGCATGCCGACTTCGAAGAGAAAATTGGCGAGGCGTTTCATGGAGGCTCCTGAGGAAAAAAGGTGCCGCCATTGTGCCGGAAATGGCGGGAGTTGTCAGCTGTTACGAGCGCTTCAGGGAAAATTTCGGCCGGTGCGGACTTGCTATTCACACCTCATTATCTTCGGGAGATGAGTGTCGGTTGCGCTTGTATTTGCAGAGCCAACCATAGATCGCCAGGTTGACGACGATCACCACGGCAGCGAGGAGATACTGGATGGTGCTGGTGAGGCCGGCCGGATAGATGAGATCAAGGAGGTAATGCTCGATGAAACTCTCACCGTAACCCGCTTCCCCGGCTCGGCGGCGCAGGGCGTTCTCCAGCGCGGTGAGAGGGCAGATCCGCCCGCTGAGTTCGACCCAGAAGCCCCAGATCGCGGCGGGGAGATGGACCCAAGGAAACCAGCGCCAGCGCAGCGCCAGGAGACCGCCGAACAGGGCGAAGAGGATGAAGGCCAGATGGAGCAGAAGGACGCCGTCGGCCGCCCAGCGGACCATCATTTCTCCACCCCCATGACGGCGCCGGTGCGCATCATCGGTTCAGCGCCCGGAACCGGTCGGCCGCGAGCGGTGCTGCGCCTGCCGGCTGCCGCTTACCGCTCCGTCGCCGGCGCGCAGACTCCGCCGCGCCGCCTCCGGCAGGCTGCGGTGCAGGCCCCAGGCGAGGAGGGCGACTCCGACCATCTGCACCAGGTGAAAGAGGCCGTTGTGGTCGAAGGGGACAACCAGCCACAGCGCCAGCGAACTCGCCTGCACCCCGGCCGCCGCGAGATTGACGACGATGGCGACAGCGATGATGGCGGCGCCGCGCAGGCGCCCCGTCGCCGCCAGCCAGGCGTAGATGGCCAATGCGCTGATCAGCGCTGCCGCCTCGTAGGCGACAAAGACGAGAAAGGCCCCATCCCACAGCTCGGTCAGCCCGAAGAAGACCGCTCCGAGCGCGACGGCCCACGGCACCAGGCGCCGGGCGAAGACGTTCCCCCAAACGTCGGCCACTGCGCCGACCACGAAGAGGGCAACGAGGACCCCGAGGCAGAGATAGAGGGGCTTCCACAGCGCCTCGCGCACCGCCGCCGACAACATCAGGCCGTGGGCAATGGCACCAAGGAGGGAGGCGACGGCCAGCAGGCCCAAAACCGCGCACCACAACCCGCGCCGCCAGCCCTCCCCCGCCGGGGTGCGCCAGAGCCAGACCATGAGGATGAGGCACTCAAGGGCGAGGAGGGCATCGGTGGCGGCGGTGGTCAGTTCCGGGAGGGAGAAGGTCAATTCCATGGCGGGTTTGGTGCCTCGGCACGAACAGGCAAAGGGTCAGAACTGGCGACTGGCCCAATGGAGGAGGGCCCTTTCCCAGATTAGCACCACTAAAATGCCAAAAGTCAAATCGATCACAATCGGCGATTGGCCTTTCCCCCCATGAACTCCCAGGAGGCGCCTTCGCCGCCTAGAGCAACGTAATCTCGGGGAAGAATCTATAGGGAGGGAGGATCGTCTTCCAATCCATCTCCCGCACCAGCAGACTCTGACGCTTCAGCACATCGACGCCGAGGACTAATTTCACCGACGGAAAGAGGTAATTCATCGAAAACCGGTAAGTCGAAAAGACGAGCGGGCTGTCATCGAGTCGGGACATCGCCAGAAGCAGATTGATGGAGGTCACTACGGTCGTGACCTTGCCCTGAGCCGAGACGCGATAGATACGGCCGGCAAAGAGCGAATTCCTGACCCCTTTGAGCAAGCTGGTGGCCCCCTTGACGGAAAGCTCTGTCTTCGCGAAGGTCTCTTTGTCGTAAGCCACGGCACTGACCAGCACGTCGCCGTTTTTCTCGGAAAACAATCCCAGGGGCAAAGCTCCATCCGGGAGAGCCAGCGGCTCATGCGGAATCAAGACGTTTTCCTGCCATTCCATGCGCACCAGGGATGCCCGCGTGTTGGCCGCATCAGCGGGCTTTTCCGCCCACAGGTTGGAGAGATGCAGGCCGACCTGATGGGCATTGATCCCGGTCAGGATCCAGAGCATGTTGGCATCGCTGCGGTCCGCCGCAAGCCCGACGGGCTGGGATTTGGCTCCTGGCACCACCGGGAAGGCCGCGACTACGGACGGAGCCGTGGGTCGGGAGAAGTCGATGAGCAGGACCTGACCGCCTGTTTCATCGAGGATCGCACCCTGGCTGCCGTTGCCGAGCAGAACCAGGTCCCGGTAGCCGGGTTCGATCTCTTTTGCGGGAGCGGGCAAGTTCTGCCGGGCCACGAATTTCGGACCCTCGGCTGGGGACAAGTCGAAGACCAGCAGTTCGCCGCTGGTCACCAGGAAACCAAAAGCACCGTCGCCGGAGACCGCCAGCGAAACGGGCAGATGTTTGGCTTTAAAGGCGAGGGAAGATATCTCCTGCGGACCGTTTTTCGCTCCGAGGTGCACGGCCTTAAATTCATACCAGGAAAGACCCTCGTGTTTGGGCTTGTTCCCCCGAGCGGTGGCATAAAGGACCCCACCGCTCGGGGCAAAAGCGTACGGGCCCGCCCCCGGACAGATCACCGCGGTAGCGTCCTCCTCGAAGGCTGGCTTCTCTTCCAGCGAAGAGCGCCAGAAGAGGACCTGATCCGACCGCGGATCCGCCATGACGATAACGTTCGTCACCGGCAGAGACGTCTCGGCGACGCCCAAAGGCGTTTCGACGCGAAGTGCATAGGTATGACGGTACAACACGTCGGGAGGCAAACGAAAGAGCAGACCGCCGCCCTCGATGCCGCCGTGGAGTGGGAGTTCAGTGCCGTCAAGAAAGAGCCGCGAACGCTCTGTGTTCAATCCCCTGCCGACGATTGCGGCCCACTCCCCGGCGATGAACAAACCATCGCTTTCCGCCTGGTCCAGTTCCCCTGCGGCTGTGACGTTGTGACTCCCGAGATCCACCACCCGGTCGATCTTCGGCGGGCGCTCGGGCAAGCCTTGCTGCGCTACGCGCACGAGGGGGTTCGCCTGACATGCCGCAAGGGTAAGGGCAAGGAAGGCGATAAGCACCTGTTGTTTCATGATTTGCTCCCTCCGATCCGCTTTTTTCTGCGGGTTAAATCGATGTTTTCTGGTTATTCCAGATCGTCGGCTCTTCCAATCCGAGATCAATGAAAAAACGGGACCGACGACCCGTGTCGCCGATCCCGCGCTAATGATCTCTGATTCCCTCTTCCATCCCCGCCCCCTTTGCCTCGCCCCGCGCACAGTCAGGTTCGCTGGGAAGACTTTAATTGGGGAAAGCAAGGCAAGTCAACAACATCCTTGGCCGAGATGGCTGCTGTCAGGCAATGCTCAGCCGAGGCGGACGAGCAACACCCCGGCGAGAATGGTGAGGGCGGCGGCGAAGCGGATGCGGCCGCAGGTCTCGCCGAGGATGAGGACGCCGATGAGGACGGCGAAGAGGAGGCTGATCTGGCGTACCGGCACCGCGTAGCTCATCGGCGCCATCTGCAGACCGTAGCGGAAGGAGAGGAAGGAGCCCATCATCACCGGCCCGGCGGCGAGGATGAGGTGGCGGCTGCGCCGCCATTCGGGGACGATGCGGCGGCGGTAGCGGGGACGGAGGAGGTTGAAGGTCATGAAGACGAACATGAACATGACCAGGAGGTAGGTGAAGTAGAGGGGGGAATAGCCGGTGACCCCGGTCTTGTCGATGACGGCGCCGAGGGAATAGATGAAGCCGGCGAGGAGGGCCGCCCGCACCGAAGGATCGGTGAGGTTGGTGAAGGGGCGCAGCATTTCGGCAAAGGCGACCCGGCGCAGCTGCACCGACCAGGCGCCGAGGACGATGAGAAGGATGCCGGCAATGCCCAAGAGGGAAAGGCGTTCGCCGAGGAGGAGAATCCCCCAGATCGGCACGTAAAGGATGGAAGTCTGGGTCAGGGGGTAGACCAGGGACAACTCACCGCTGCGGTAGGCGCGGCCGGCGAAGAGGTGATAGAGGACGAAGCAGGCGCCCCCCGCCGCGGCCAGCAAAAGGATCTGCACGGTCACCGGCGGGAAGGAGCCGGGGAGGAAAGGGAGGGTGAGATTGAGGAGCAAGCCCGAGGCGACGAACATCCACCAGATGAAGACGGTCTTGTCCCCGCTGCTTTTAACCAGCAGATTCCAGAGGGCATGCATCAGGGCCGAGAAGAGGATGAGGAAAAACGCCAGGGTACTCATGCGGGAGATCGTAACCGATGCGGTAAATTATGGCGAGAGTAAAATACCCATTACTTAAATTAAATTCGCCCGGAGGTGGCCATTGACAGCGGCGGCGAAGCTGTTAATCTGACCGCCTCGGCTTTAGCACTATCCTCCGGAGGACTTTATGAGCGCCACCCGCATCGAACGCGACAGCATGGGCGAAATGCCCGTCCCCAGCACCGCCCTCTACGGCGCCCAGACCGCCCGTGCCGTCGAGAACTTTCCCATTTCCGGTGAACCTTTCCCCCGTCCCTTCCTGCGCGCCCTGGCCCAGATCAAGGAGCACGCGGCGCGGGTCAACCTCGACCTCGGCCTCCTCGACCGCGAACGCGCCATGGCGATCATGGAGGCGGCGGAGGAGGTGGTGCGCGGCGACCACGACGCCCACTTCCCCCTCGACATCTTCCAGACCGGCTCGGGGACGAGCACCAACATGAACGCCAACGAGGTCATCGCCC
>MGTO01000005.1 GCA_001799485.1 Desulfuromonadales bacterium GWC2_61_20
ATCGACTTGGGGAAGGGATTCGACTTCTGGAAGACCATGCCGACCCGGCGGCGCAGGTCGATGACATCGGTCTTCTCCGAATTGATCTCCATGCCGCCGAGACGGATGCTGCCGAGCATGCGGGTGCCGTCCACCATGTCGTTCATGCGGTTGAGGCAGCGCAGAAAGGTCGATTTGCCGCAGCCCGAGGGACCGATGAGCGCCGTCACCTGCCGCCGCGGGAAGGCCAGGTTCAAGCTGTGCAGGGCCTCGGAGTGCCCATAGTAAAAGCAGAGATCCTCGACGACGATGGCCGGATCTTCGACCCGGAAAGGGAGCGATTCGAACTGTGCGGTCATGGCGATCCTTTAAAACGTGCCGTAACTGTAGCGTTTTTTCATGCGGTTGCGCAAGCGGATGGCGATGCTGTTCATCACCAGAACGATGAGCACCAGCAACAGGGTGGTGACGTAGACCATCGGCTTGGCGGCCTCGACATTGGGCGACTGAAAGCCGATGTCGTAGATGTGGAAACCGAGATGCATGAACTTGCGGTCGAGGTGCAAAAACGGGAAGGAACCGTCGAGAGGAAGAGACGGCGCCAGCTTGACCACGCCGGTGATCATCAGCGGCGCCACCTCGCCGGCAGCCCGCGCCATGGCCAGGATGAAACCGGTCATGATGCCGGGAGAGGCCATCGGCAGCAGAATGCGCATCAGCGTCTGCAATTTGGTGGCGCCGAGGGCCAGAGAACCGGCGCGGATGTCGCCGGGGATGGCGCCGAGGGCTTCCTCGGTGGCGACGATGACCACCGGCACGGTGAGGAGCGCCAGGGTCAGACTGGCCCAGAGAATGCCGCCGGTGCCGAAGGTCGGGGTCGGCAGACTCTCGGGAAAGAAGAAACGGTCGATGCCGCCGCCGATGCCATAGACGAAGAAACCAAGGCCGAAGATGCCGTAGACGATGGAGGGGATGCCGGCCAGGTTGTTGACGGCGATGCGCACCAGACGGACGAAGAAACCGTCGCGGGCGTATTCGCGCAGGTAAATGCCGGCGAGAACGCCGACCGGGAAAGAGAAGGCGCTCATCAGAAAGATCAGCATCACCGTGCCGAAAATGGCCGGGAAGAGTCCCCCCTCGGTATTCGATTCGCGCGGCTCGTCGCTCAGCAACTCCCAGATCTTGCTCAGGTAGTGTCCGACCTTGGCCGGCAGCGACATGGCGTTGGGGGCATAGACCCGGACAATGTCGGCCAGGGTCACCTCGCGGGTGGTGCCGGCGGCATCGGCAAAGACGGCGACGGAAGTGCGCAAGTCGGCGATCGCTTCGCTGTGCCGCCCCTGCACCTGCTGAAACTGTCGATCAAGCTCGTTTTGCCGCTGCTGCAACAGCTGGTAGTCGGCCGCATCCCGCTTCCCGGCGAATTCGCGCTTGCGAATTTTTAACCGGTTGCTCTCGCTGGCGCCGCTGAGTTCGTTCATCTCTTCTTCGAGGTCGGCGACAACACTCCGGGCCTGCCGCAGCTGGTTCAATTCCAGGTGCAATTGCTCCGACGTGACCGCGGCGGAGCCATTGAGCTGCCGCAGAAACCCGTGGAAGTTGCCGTATTCGGTGCGCTCGACGATCAGGGCATCGCCGGGATAGTCGATGAGGGCGACGTCGGCACTGTCGATCCAACGAAAATCGAGGCCGTAGAGGTCGCGGTTGCCAGTGCTGAGTTGCAGGCGCTCGCCGCCGTCGGGCTTCTCGCCGCGCTGGACAACCTCACCGAAAATTTTGCTGCCATCCTTGAGGGTCAGACGTGCCTCGGCGCCCGGCCAGAAGACGCCGAGACCATTGACCATGATCACCACCAGCAAAGTCGCGGCGGCCAGCAGGGTCGCGGTCAGGGCCGCGCCGCTGAGCCAGACCCACGGTTCGCCGAGACGCCAATATCGCTTCATGCCATGCCCTTTCAAAAACGCCCGTACTTGCGGCGCAGCCGTTGCCGGATGATTTCGGCGACGGTGTTGACGACAAAGGTGATGAGGAACAGGATCACCGCCGAGAGGAAGAGGACCCGGAACAGGGTTCCCCCTGCCGGCGCTTCCGGAATCTCCACGGCGATATTGGCCGACAGCGAACGCATGCCGTTGAAGATGCTCCAGTCGAGGATCGGCGTGTTGCCGGTGGCCATGAGGACGATCATCGTTTCACCGACGGCGCGACCGAAGCCGATCATGATTCCGGCAAAGATGCCGGGGCTGGCCGAAGGGAGCATGACTCGCCAGACCGTCTGCCAGCGACTGGCGCCGAGGGCCAGGGAGGCCGCCTTGAGGGAGTTCGGCACATTGGACAGGGCGTCCTCGGCAATGGTGAAGATGATCGGGATGACGGCGAAGCCGAGGGCGAAGGCGATGATGATGCAGTTGCGCGGGTCGTAGCGCATCCCCCACTCGGCATAGAGCCAGCCCTTGAGGTCGCCGGCGAAGAACCAGCCTTCGAGGAGCGGCCCGGCGACGGTGGCCAGGGCAAAACCGAGGAGCAGCACCGGGACCACGGCGAGAAACTCGTAGCCGCGCTCGACCTGGCGCAGCAAGCGGTGCCGGCGCACCCCCTGCCACAGCAGCAGGGCCAGCAGCAGCATCGCCGGCAGCAGCAGGACGCTGAGGAAGACCGCGCCCAGGCTTGCCTCGACCAGCGGAGCCAGCCACAGGGCGGCGAGAAAACCGATGACCACCGAGGGGAGCGCCGCCATGACCTCCACCGCCGGTTTGATCAGATCGCGGGCGGGGCCGCGGGCGAACTGGCTGGTATAGATGGCGCCGAGGATGGCCAGGGGGACCGCGAAGATCATGGCGTAAAAGGTCCCCTTGAGGGTCCCGAAGATCAGCGGCACCAGACTCATTTTCGGCTCGAAGTCATCGGTGGCGGCGGAGGATTGCCAGACCAGGGCCGGTTCGTCGTAACTTTCGTACCAGACGCGCTCGAACAAGGTACTCCAGCTGACCTCGGGGTGGCCGAGGTCGATCTGCCAGAGCCGCAACTGACCCTGCTCGTTGAGGGCGACAATGCCGTCACCCTGGCCGGAGCGGGCAACGGCGACGATGCGACCTCCGCCGTCGACGGTCAGAATGTCCCGTTCACTGGTCATGTGCTTGAGGGCGAGATGACCGTTGGCGCCGACGCTGAGCAGGCTCTTGTCGTGCTGTGAAGGAACGATGGCATCGATCGCGCCCTCACGGCCGGCGAGACGATGGATCAGATGCAGCCGCTGACCGCCGTCCGCGCCGCGGGCGGCAAACCAGGTCGTCAGCCCGCCCTGCGCATCGCCGACGGCCAGGGAGAGGTCACCGAAGACCAGGCTCAGGGTGGTGATCCGCCGCTGGTCGACAAAAGCATCGACCTGGTCGAGTAATTCCGCCTGGCCGGTCTCGGCCAGACTCCAGCGCAACAGAAAGCCGTCGGCGGTTCCGGCATATAACGTCGTCCCGGCGCCATCGAGAGTGAGGGCCGTAATCGGCCCTTGGGGGTTCTTGTCGAGGATGAAGTCGCTGACGTCCCGGGTCTCTTCGCCGAGGAAATTGGTTTTGGTCGCGACCTGGGTGATGTGCAACCGGCCGTCGTTGCCAAGATCGACCCGGGTCATGCGGCCGTCGGCGCCGAGGCGAGTCTGGGCCCATTGCCGACCAATGCTATCGGGCGGCGGCGGAGCACTCCCCTGGCGGGTCACTGCCGGGACCACGCGCCGCTGATTGTCGGCAGCATATTCGGTCCGGAAGGTGACGTCATGCAGGGTGATGGTGCCATCCTGCCAGAGGAGTTGGCAGCGCCTTCCCTGCACCACCTCGGCGGCGACAACCGCGCCATGGGCGGCGCTCAGGGCGGTATCCCCGGCCCGGCCGAGGACAGTACCGTCGGGCAGCCGCAAAAAGGTGAAACTGCCGTCGGCGGCAACCAGAACCGCCGATTCCAGGTAGTCGTCGGTAAGCAGTGCCCGCACCTCGGCCGCCGGCAGCGGGGCGACCAATGTGCGCTCGGCGCGAACCTCAGCCGGGCTGAAGAGGGGCAGCGCCTCGCGCACGATCAGCAACAGGATCAGCACGACGCTGGCAATGACCGTAATGCCGCCGGCGCTGATAACCCAGCGGGCAATGCGATCGTTGCTGCGGATGCGCTCGCGGTGACTGCGCTTCATCGTTTCGGTCCCTTTCGCAAAAATCGGGTCCTGCCCCCGGTGCTTCGGAGGCAGGACCCGTGGCGATGTGCCCAGTGCTGCCGCGGCTGTTGGCCGGGCTCGTCGTTATTCGAGGATGTCCAGTTGCTTTTTGGCAATTTCTGCGGTCAACGGCAGATAGCCGTCCTTGACCACGATCTCCTGCCCTTCCTGGGACAGGGCGTACTTGAGGAACTCCTTGACCAGGGGCGACAGCGGCTGGTTGGGCTTCTTCGCCACGTAGATGTAGAGCAGGCGGCCAAGGGGATACTTGCCTTCAAGGACGTTTTCGTAGGTCGGGGCATAGATTTTCGCGCCCGGCTTCTCGCCGAGGGCGAGGGCTTTGACCCCGGAGGTCTTGTAACCGATGCCGGAATAACCGATGCCGGCAAGGTCCTCGGTCACGCCGAGAACCACCGAGGCGGAACCGGGCTGCTCCTTGACCGTATCCTTGTAGTCACCCTTTTTCAGGGCATGTTCCTTGAAGAAACCGTAGGTTCCCGAAGCCGAGTTGCGACCGTAGATGCTCAAGGGACGCGCGCCGAGGCTACCGGTAAGTCCGAGCTGCGACCAGGTCACGACATCCTGGGCGGCGCCGCGCTTGCGGTTCTTGGAGAAGATGGCATCGACCTGATCGAGGGTCAGCTCGTTGAGGGGATTGTCTTTGTTGACGAAGACCGCCAGGGAGTCGAGGGCGACGCCGATCTGGGTCGGCTTGTAGCCATGCTTGGCTTCGAACTTCTCGATTTCTTCCTTCTTCATCGGCCGCGACATCGGAGCGAGCTGGGCGGTCCCTTCGATCAGGGCCGGAGGAGCGGTGCTCGATCCCTTGCCCTCGATCTGGATGTTGACGTTGGGATACTGCTTGCGGAAACCCTCGGCCCAGTAAGTCATGAGGTTGTTGAGGGTGTCGGAACCGATGCTGTTGAGGTTGCCATCGACGCCCTTGGTCTTGACGTACTTGCCAATGTTTTTGTCGACCTGCACTGCCTCTTCGGCCTGCACCGCGGCCGGGATGGCCACCGCGAGGGCGCAGGCGAAGGCTGCCGCGATCATGCCGGAACGGACCAACTGCTGTACTTTCATCTGTCTGTCTCCTTTGGGGTTCGGGTTTGTCAATCTGTTATCGACACCTTCACCCCGCCGCGTTAGCAATGCGTTAGTATCAAGTCAGTTCAGTGCAAATTCGTGCATGCTTTTCGACTCTAGCGCTTGATTGTTAGGAACGCGTTAGCAGCGATCAGCGAATTTTTTCGGGACGACAGAGACGCTTTTCCTTATCGCTGACCGCAGCACACCGTTTGCAGCGATAATGACCGGGAACCGCCTCGGCCTCGGATTTCCCTTTGCGGCACTTGCCCTTGGTGCGTTTCAACGCAGCGGCAGGCTTGGGCTCGGCATCTTTCGGCGAAAAGCGGAAGAGAACCGTGCCGGCGCCGGCCCCCAATTCCTGCCAGGAGGCAATCTCCAGCCCCAGGGTGCCACCGGCGCAGGTCGGCAACTTTTCCTGCGTCTCCCCGGTGAGGAGATTCCAGAGCTCGGTCAAGCCGGGATTGTGGCCGACCAGAAGCAGATGCTGGCATTCGTCCGACACGCCCCGCAGCACCTCCAGCAGGGTTTCGGTCGAGGCCTCGTAGATGCGCGGATCGAGTTCCTGCGCCACGCCTTCGGCTGCGAGCTCGGCCAGGACCAGTTCGAGGGTCTCCCGGGTCCGCCGGGCCGGACTGCAGAGAAGGAGATCGGGGCAACACTCCCGCTGCCGCAGGCGCCGGCCGATGAGCGAGCCCTCCTCCACGCCTCCCTTGGACAGTGGCCGATCCCCGTCCGTAAGATCGGTGTGTTTGTGGCTCGATTTGGCGTGACGCAGCACCGTCAATTGTTTCATGGTCGACTCCTTCCGCTTGTGCACGGTTTCCTGTTGCCCCGCCAGGATACGCAGAACCTGGCGAAAATTTTTCCCCGCCACCCAGGCACGGGCGGCGGCGACCCCGACGGCGGCCGTTTCACGTTGCTCCTGCGCCAGGCGCTGCCGGAACAGTTCCGGCACTGCCGAATCGGCCCCCTCGACAAGGGCATTGCGCAGGCAGGCGTCGAGGAGCGTCAAGTCCCGCTCGCGACCGAGCTGATTCTGCAGTTGCCGCAACGTCCGGCGCAGTCCCGCAACACCGATGTCGGGGAGGACCGGGGCGCAGAGATCGATGAGATAGCGGGCCTGTTTGCAGCGGATGCGCAGAACATGGCGCGCCCGGCTGCCGCTGGCGGCGTCGCTGGCGTCGGCACAGGCCCGGGCCGCCCGGCGCAGTCGGCGCAAAGCCCGGTCGACGGCCACGGTCGCGACGACATCGGCCGGCAGCAACCCGCCGGCGCGCAGGGTCGAGGGAACGGGACGTTGCAACCACCCGCTCCAGCTTTCGTGCAGGGCCAGGTAGCCGGGTCCGCGCAGCAGTTGGTGCAGTTCGCGGCGCGTCTCGTGCTGACGTTGCCGCAACGTCTCCATGCGCGGGCCGAACCATGCTGGCGCGGGAGCGCTCGCCGGACCGACGAGATCCGTCAGGGTTTCCAGGGCGACATCGGCATCCCGGGCCCGGCCGCTGATCTCGGCCAGCTGTTGCCAGGAAGACCCGCTGGTCAGCGGCAACGGCGGCAGCGATGCGGCAAAATGTTTGAGCAGAGTCCGGGTCTTGCGCAAGGCGACCCGGTAATCGTGCAGGGCTTCGACCTCACCCTGGGCGAGGAAGGCGGCACCATGGCGGTCCATATCGACAAGGAGGCGTGCGAGGAGCTCGCGCAGCACGACAGCGGCCGTCTGCCAGATCGCGACCGGGTCTTTCATCGCTCATCCCCGTTTTCGCTCCGCTGGTTGCGGCTCTTGCGCTTGCGCAGACGGCTGGCCCCGTGGTGGCGCCGCTCGGCCTCCTCGATCAGGCGTTGCTGACTGCTCAACTCCGCGCCATCCTCCGCCGTGCGCCGCCGGTAACTGCCGTCTCCCTGCATCTCCCAGGCGCCGCGACTGTCCTGCCACTGCAGGTCGAGCATATGGCGCAATTCGCTTTTCAATGCCGGGGCACTCACCGGGGCGAGGACCTCGACGCGGAATTCGAGATTGCGCTTCATGGCGTCGGCCGAGCCGATGAAATACTCCTCATCGCCGCCATTGCGGAAATAGTAGACCCGGGCATGCTCGAGAAAGCGCCCGACGATGGAGACCACGCGGATCGTCTCCGACAGTCCGGGCACCCCGGGGCGGATGCGGCAGCTGTCCCGCACCATCAGGTCGATACGCACGCCGGCGCGGGCCGCCTGATAGAGGGCGCGACAGATGTCGACATCCTCGAGGGCGTTCATCTTGAACTGGATATGTCCCGATTCCGCGTCGCCATGCAGACGGGTTTCCCGTTCGATGCGCTCAAGGAGACCGCGCTTGAGCATCTTCGGCGCGACCAGCAGCTTGCCATAGTGGCGTTTTGGCGTATAGCCGGTGGTGAGGTAGTTGAAGAGCTCGGTGGCATCGCGCCCGATCTCCTTGTCGAAGGCAAAGAGGCCGAGGTCGCAATAAAGCCGGGCGGTAATCGGGTGATAGTTGCCGGTGCCGATATGGACGTAACGGCGCAGGCCGTTGAAATCGCGGCGCACCACCAGGATCGCCTTGCAATGGGTCTTGAGCCCGACCACGCCGTAAGTCACATGGATGCCGGCCTCTTCCATGCGCGTCGCCAGACGGATGTTGGCCTCCTCGTCGAAGCGGGCTTGCAGCTCCACCACCACCGCCACCTGCTTGCCATTCTGCGCCGCGGTCAGCAGCTCGGCGACAATGGGACTCTGGGAGGAGGTACGGTACAGGGTCATCTTGATGGCCAGGACCTTGGGATCGCGGGCCGCCTCCTTGAGGAAGCGCTCGACGGAGGCGGAAAAAGATTCGTAGGGGTGCTGCAACAGCAGTTCGCCGCTATCGCGGATTATGTGGAAGATGTTGCGGCGGGTGACCAGAGCCGGATGCTCGACAGGATAGTGCGGCGGGTCCTTGAGTTCGGGGCGATCGAGGCGCGCCAGCTCCCAGAGATCGCGCATTCCCATCATACCGCGTACCTCGAAGACGTCGGTCTCCTCGTCGAGACCAAGCTCGGCCGCCAGCTTTCCGCGCAGCAAAGGGTCCATCCCCGGGCGGACCTGCAGGCGCACGACCGGTGCGAACTTGCGATCGCGCAGCGCCGATTCGATCATCATCAGCAGATCGTCGGCATGCTCCTCCCGTGGGCTGGTGTTGGCGTTGCGGGTTACCCGGAACGGTTCGCAACCGACGATTTCCATCTCTGGAAAGAGCATGTCGAGGTGGTGCGCCATCAAATCCTCCAGGAGGACAAAACGCCCGCTCGCCCCGATGGGTACAAAGCGTGGAGCCGCCGAACTGACTGGCACCTTGACCCGGGCCAGGGAGATTTCCGGGTCACCGGGATAGCGCAACTGCACCAGAAGATTGAGGGAAAGATTGGAGATGAAGGGGAAAGGATGCGCCGGATCGATGGATTGCGGCGTCACCAGGGGGAAGATGTGGTCGTAGTAATCGGAGCGGACCGCCTCTCGCTCGGCGGCGGAGAGCTCGGCATAACCAACCAGAACGATGCCGGCCGCCGCCAGCTCGGCGAAAAGTTCGGCGTGGACCGTCTCGCGCAACGGCTGCTGGGAGCGGATGCAGGCGTGAACGACGGCCATCTGCTGGCCCGGCG
>MGTO01000006.1 GCA_001799485.1 Desulfuromonadales bacterium GWC2_61_20
CAGGCTGTCCCCGGTGTCAACTTGAGCGGAGTGGATAACCAGATTTTGGAATTGTAAAATAAAAGGTCGTTCCCTCCCCCAGCGCCGACTCGAACCAGATGCGTCCGCCGTGGCGTTCGACGATTTTTTTGCAGATGGCGAGGCCGATGCCGCTCCCCGGATACTCGTCCTTGGCGTGGAGGCGCTGAAAGATGACAAAGATCTTCTCCGCGTATTGCGCCTCGATGCCGATGCCGTTGTCGCGCACGGCAAAGAGCCATTCGTTGCCGTTATCCCTGGCGTCGATGTGGATTTGCGGAATCGCCGCCCCACGAAATTTCAGTGCATTGCCGATGAGGTTTTGAAAGAGTTGTGCCAACTGTGAGGCGTCACCCCGCACCGTCGGCAGTTCGTCGCTGGTGATAAGCGCCCGCGCTTCCTCGATGTTCATCTTGAGCTGGTTGAGCACTTCGCCGACGACGGCGCGGGCGTCCACCGGCTCCGGCGCCTTGCCTTTCGTACCGACCCGGGAGTAGGCCAAAAGGTCGTTGATCAAAAGTTGCATGCGCACCGCGCCATCGACGGCGTAGTGGATGAATTTATCGGCCTTGTCGTCGAGCTGACCGTGGTAGCGTTCGGCCAGCAGCTGGGTATAGCTCGAGACCATGCGCAACGGCTCTTGCAGATCGTGCGAGGCGACGTAGGCGAACTGTTCCAGCTCCTTGTTGGAGCGTTCGAGGTCGACGATCGTTGCTCTCAGGTTTAGTTCTGCTTGCTTGATCCTGGTGATGTCATTGAAAACGATGGCCACCTGGCGTTCTTCCGGGGGGCCAACGCGATAGGCATGGACATCGAACCAGCGGTTCAAGGCGCGCGCTTCATTTTCAAAATGCTTCGCTTCGCCCGTTAACGCGATCCCGCCATAGATCTCAAACCAGATCGACTCATGGGCGGGGGCAAGCTCCCGCATCAGTTTCCCCTCCGCCTCACGCAGCCCTGATTGCCTTTGAAATGCCGCGTTGATCTCCAGAAAACGGTAATCGACCGGTCTGTTTTCCGCGTCGAATATCATCTGGATGATGCAGAAGCCTTCATCCATCGTATCGAAAAGGCGGCGATAGCGCTGCTCGCTCGCGCGCAGTGCCTCGGAAACATAGTATTTTTCCCGATAGAATGCGCTGAGTTGCTGCCGCCAGGCCAGCCCGACGACACCCCCCGCGCCGATGAGCAGGGCTGCGACCAGAGAGACCATTTGCCACAATTTTTCCCGTATCGGCGCGTAGATCTCGGCCATATTCATGCGCGAGATCAGAAACCACGGCGTCCCGGGAACTGGCCGCAGATCGGCGACGACCGGCATGTCCCGGTAGTCTCTCCCCTCCATGATCCCCTGTCGCCCCAGGACCGCCTGGGCGGCGGGAAATGTTTCTTGCGCCAGTGGTCGGCGCAGGCTGAGAGCGGCATCTCTCGCGAATTTGAGTTTGTTCAGGAAGAGGACTTCATCGCCGTCCCGCCGGACGAGGAGGGTTTCGGCCGACTGGCTCGGTGTCGGCCAGCGATCGAGAAAGGGAAAGAAATACTCTTCGGGATCGATGCGCAGGACCAGGGTTCCACTGGCGCGGCCGCTGTCGGGTGGGCCGAGGATGGGGATCAGCACGGCCAGGTAGATGCGCCCATCCCCTTCGTTCCGGTAGAAATCCTCAAAGATCACCTGTTGCGTGCGCACAACGTCGGCGGCGCGCCGCAGCAAATGGCGCGAGACCGGCCGTCGCGCTGCCGGCGCCGCCATCCGTTCCCTGCCGTCGGCATCGAGCAGGAAGACCCGGTCGTAAGGATGCCCTTGCTGCACATGGTGCAGCCACGCTTGCAGTCTCCCCCCCGTCTCTCCTTCGCCCGGACCCTGCAAATAGCGCCGGACCAATGTGGAAAAGTTCGGGTTCATATAAAAAATCGCCGCATCCCCCAAACGCTCTTTGCGCCAATGGACAATGCCGTCTACTTTCAGGTCGGCGATGGCGGCGAGCTGGCGCTCCACTTCGATGCGCTGGCGTATTTCGTAGTTGCGGTAATAGAGAAATCCCGCCAGGACAATACCCGCCGCGAGGAGGACGAAAACCAGGAGAAAGGTATAGGCGGCGCGGGTGGTCGATGCGATATTCGGGCGGGACGGCCAGGCCGAGGGGGCGGCCAGCGCCAGCAGGGCGGTCCCGAGGGCCATGAAGGCCATACTGGTCAGGGCGGCCGGGGGAATGAAGGTGCCGCCGTAAAACATCGGCATGCCGTAGAGATAGGCCAGCGCGAGGGTGGAGCCGGTGGCGCTGGTGCCGCAGGCCAGCCACCAGGCGAGGTTGGCCGCCCACCGCCGCTGGTGCGCCGATGGCAGCGACAATAAATAAGACAGGGCAGCGAGGAGGAAGCAGAATGCCGTCACCGGCGACATGTGTCCGATCGGCGTGGCCCCCGGTTTATTCACAACGACAAAACCCAGGTGCTCGACCTCTGGCTGCATGCCGAGCAGGGACGTTACCAGCAGCACCCCCGCGATCAACGCTCCGGCGGCAGCGAGGGCGATGCCGGCCCCATAGGCTGCGCGGCTTTCGTGCAGATGGGTGCGCAGAAAAATCGCCCCGGCATAGAGTACGAAAAGTGCCGCCGTGCTCGGCGCCACCGGGATCATGTCTACGCCGAGGCTCGTCAGCAAAGGTATCCCAAACGCCCAGCCGAGGAGCGAGACGCACCCGACGGCGGCGACCAGAATCGCGCAGATAGAGATCGCCCGCCGGTAGCGGGGGGGCTCCCAACCGTCGGGCGGCGGTCCAGCCTCTTTATGCGCTGGCTTGCGGCCATGCAAGATGAATGCTGTCACCGCCACTGCGGCCAGGGCGATAACAGACCAGAGCGCAATGGGCGTTAATTCCTGCATCCCTTTAACCCCTCGCAACCACCGACGCACAGACATGTCTGTGTCGCGGCAGCGGTGATCAATCCGCCTTCGTGCGGGCCTTGTGCATGACCGACAAAAATTCTCCAAGAGTTTAGCAGAGAATGCGGCAAGAGGAAGGGCGAGTTTGATTCTCCGTGACAGCCGCGGATGGCCATGGTAGATAAATGGCGTTTGTAAACATTCTCGCTGAGAAAAGTTTGGGACTTTGCGCGGTGCCGCTACAGGCATGGGAACACGGCTTGCCGTGATTGCATGTCCCGACAAAGTCCCTGGACCGGGGATAGGACCCTCCTCCGACAAGAGACGGACGTTTAAAGATCCCCCTCCCCGTTCTCTTCCCCGGTTTTTTTTACTCATGCGACAAACATGATTGTTTTTGTCATTGAAAAAACCCCCGTCGGCTGACCGACGGGGGTTTTGTGTTGCGGGGTGGAGCGTGCTCGCCTATTCGCAGAGGTCGACCTTGACGTCCCAGTTTTTCACCTTCATGGTGCCGTTCTTCTCAAGATTGAGGTGCATCTTGAAGGCGCGGTCCCACAGCTGCGGCTCGTGCCCGACCTTGCGCTTGAGGCAGTCGGCGCTGGCGATGGCGAGGTACTCGTTGAGCTGATCCTTGTAGGCGGGATGGGCGCACTTCTCGATGATGCGCTTGGCGCGATCCTTCGGCGCCAGACCGCGGACGTCGGCCAGACCCTGCTCGGTGATGACGCAGTCGAGGTCGTGCTCGGTGTGGTCGATGTGCGAGCAGTGCGGCACGACGCAGGAGATACCGGTCGGGTCGGTCTTGCTCGGACGGCTCGACGGGGTGTGCATCATCTTCAGGTAGCCGTTGCGCAAAAAGTCGCCCGAGCCGCCGAGGCCGTTGATCATGCGGGTGCCGCCGACCAGGGTCGAGTTGGCGTGGGCGTAGATGTCGATCTCGACCGGGGTGTTCATGGCGATGCAGCCCAAGCGGCGGATCGGTTCCGGCGCGTTGGAGATGGAGAGGGGGCGCAGAGTGATCTTGCTGAAGTACTTGTCCATGTTGGCGAAGAATTTCGGGAAGCCCGGCTCTGCCGAGAGGGAGAGGGAGCAGGATGAAGCGGCGTCGAGCTTGCCCGAGTCGAAGAGGTCGAGCATGGTGTCCTGGAGAACCTCGGTGTAGACGGTGAGGTTCTTGAAGGGGCCCTTGGCCAGGCCGCCGATGACGGCGTTGGCGATGGAACCGACGCCCGACTGGATCGGCAGGAGATTCTTCGGCAGACGGCCGGCTTTCACTTCGGTCTGGAAGAAGTCGATGACGTGGTTGGCGATCGCTTCGGAGGTGTCGTCCTGCTCGGCGAAGGCACGGCCCTGGTCGCGCAGTTTCGACTCGACGACGGCGATGATTTTGCTCGGGTCGCAGGGGACGTAGGTGGTGCCGATGCGGGAGTCGGCCTTGGTGATGCCGAGAATCTGGCGATTCGGCGGATGGTTGCAGGAGACGATGTCGTGGATCCCCTCGAAGGAGGGCTGTCCGGTGTTGACCTCGACGATGATGCGGTCGCAGATCATGAGGATTTCGGGGATGACGCCGCAGGAGGAAGTCGGCACCAGGCCGCCGTCTTCGGTGATGGCCGAAACTTCGATGATGGCGAGGTCGAGCTTGCCGCTGGCCGAATCCTTGGTGTAGAAGCCGTAGCCGAGGTCCTGGGCGAAGAGGGAGAGGTGTTTGTCTCCCATGCGGATGCGCCCGGCGTTGATGCCGGCAGCGATGTCCTTGCCGGTCTGGTAGGGCCAGCGGCGGTCGATCATGTCATTGATCGCCCAGCGGTTTTCGGTCTCGGCCCCGACGGAGGCGCCGATGAAGAGATTGAATTTCAGCTTTCCTTGCAGGCTGTTCTTTTCAACATGCTCGGCCAGGGCGATGGGGACCGCTTTCGGGTAGCCGGCGGGGGTGAAGCCGGACCAGCCGAGATTCATGCCGTCCTTGAAAAACTGAATGGTCTCCTCGGGCTTCATCACCTTTTTGAGCAGGGACTTGCAGCGAACGCGGTCTTGCAGGGTGCCGTAGCTGGACATTTCAATCCTCCTGGTGAAAGAAAGTGGTCGGCAACGCATCGTAGGTGCGTTCCGAGCGATAAACCGTTGACGATTCCGACAGCAAGAAAACGGATTAAAACACGGGCAGTTGCAATGTGTTGCGGGTTTTGGCGGAAACAGGGAAAAGTTTTTTCGGGTGGTTATAAAATCCCGTTATAGAAAACCTGAGATTTATATAATGCAGCCAAGGTCAAGTCAAGGGAAAATACGTGGCCGGCGGCTGCCGGTCAGAAGTCCCGCTCCAGCAGTTTTTGCGCTTTGAGAACATATTTGCTCTCGGGAAATTCCTTGTAGAGCCGGTTGAAGGCGTCCGCGGCCTTCGGCCTGTCCTCGAGGCCGAGCCAGGCCCGACCGAGCTGATAGTAGACTTCGTCCTGGCGGGTGAAGTCGGGATAATCGTTGGGCAACGACGTGAGCCGGGCGATGGCGGCGGCGTAGTACTTGGTGCGGACATAGAAGGCACCGACGCCGAGTTCATGGGCGGCGAGCTGCTGGCGGCAGCGGGCCATGAGATCGACGGCCTCGTCCTTGCGCGGGTCGCCGGGGAAGCGCGCAACGAAGGTGGCGAAGGCCGAAAGGGCGTTGCTGGTGGCGGTCTGGTCGCGGTCGGAAGAGAGCAGCTGCTTGAAGTAGGCGTTGCCGAGCTGGTAGAGGACGTGCGCACTGCTTTCGTGATCGGGATACTGTTTGAGGAAGGCTTCGTAGGCGGTGGCGGCTTCGGCATACTGCTCGGCCAGGTAATGGGTGTCGGCGATCTTGAGGTCGGCCCGGGCATTGACCTCGGGGGAAAAATAGTTGTCGCGGATCTTCTGCAGGGTGGCGATGGCATCGTCGTAGCGTTCGTCGGCGATGAGGGTGTCCCCCTCGCTGAGGTAGTAGTCGGCGGTGCGCGGCGGCGGGACGACGGTTTCGCCGCAGGCGGCCAGGAGCAGGGTCAGGATGGTGCAGGCGAGGGTCCATTTGGCGGGGGTCATCGGCGTGGTCTTTCGCATATGGAGAAGGAGGAAAAGGAGGTTGCACGTTACGGGATGCGCGGCCATTTGTCAACCGCCTTGCGCAGGCGCCGCGCCAGTCCGGTCGCGGTTTCACGCCCCTCTGGCGGCATGGTGGCGAGGCCGGGGGCAAAGCGCTCGGCATCCTCCACGGCCCAGTGGCGGCGGAGATCGTCGAGAAGTTGCGGGGGGATGCCGCGTTGCTGCAAGGCCGCCGCGATCTGCTGGCGGGAGAGTCCGGACACCGGTGGTCCGACAAGTCGCGTCAGCACCTCCGCCAGTGTCCGCGGCGCCGGGTGGCGCCGTCGCCGCCAAAGCCAGAGCAGGACGGGGGTGAAGAGGAAAAGCCCGCCGGACAACCAGAGGTAAAGGGACTGCCGCCGGATGAGCCCGACCTCCAGCAGCAGATAGCGCTCCTCTTGTGGCTGGAAGAGGGGCAGGGTAAAGCGCAGCTCCCCCTGGCGGCCGCCGCCGGGGAGGTAGAGATAGCGCAACGTCCGTTGCCGCTCTGCCGGGGCGGCGCCGCTGACGCTGTCGCTCAAGGGGACGAGGCGCTCGGCGCGGCCGAGGTGGGGGACGGGAAGGGGAAAGGCGTCGAGGGGAGCGGGGCCGCGCAGGGTCAGGACGATTTCGCGGCTGCCGCTCCCTGGCGCCGTCAGGGTCATGGCGGCCTCGCCGACGGCACCGGCAAAGCCGGCCGGACGTCCGGCGGCGGGGAGCGGGCGGACGCGGACAGTTGTCGCCGGCGCGGCGATAAACGTGCCTCCGCTCTCTGCGCCGGCTCCGCTCAGGGTGAAGGAACCGGGAGCGAGGGGGAGCAGGGCCTGCTCGGCGCGCTGCACCAGCCAGGTCGTCGTCCCCGTCGTTTCGCGCCGCGGCGGCGGAAAGGGGAGCTCGACGGCGGCGAAGGGATCGAGACCCGGCCAGCGCGGGGCGATGGCGCCGGGCCGCCCGGCGCTGCGGATTTCGAGGGCAAGGAGGAACTCTTCGCCGACAAAGGGGGCGGGGTTGGAGACGAGGAGGCGCGCCTGCGGCGGGATGGCGTCACTGTCGTTGGCGCTGGCGCCCGCGGCCAGCGTGAGCAAGAAAAGAAGGGTGAGCGCTTGGCTCATCACCAGTCCCTCGCCACGGCGGTTTCCCGCAACTGCACCGTGTCGCCGACCGGCGCAGCCGGGGCCGCCTTGACCCCCTCCAAAAGTTGCAGCGCCTCCTCCCGGCTCAACTCGCCGCTGCCGGCGCCGGGGCTGCTGCGTTGCCCCTCGCCGAAGCCGCCCCCCCGCTCGGCGCCGACGGCACGCAGGGCGAGGATGAAGTTGCCGCGGACGTCGTCGTCGCCGGGGAGAAGGAGGAGGGCCTGTTCGAGGAGGGGGAGGGCCTCTTCGCCGCGGTTTTGGTGCACCAGGAGCGTTCCCTGATTGAAGAGGGCACTGGCACGGGCCTCCCCTTCGAGGAGGCGGGCCGCGTCAGCGAAGGCGGTAGCGGCGGCGTCGACCTTTCCGCTTTCGTGCAGGCGTAGCGCTTGGGCAAAGGCGAGTTCACCGGACGGGAGTTCGTTCCCCTGGCAGGCGGCAAAGAGGCACAGAGAGATCAGGGCGAGGCGCCGCCGCGGCCATGCGGGGAGCTGCCGGAGCAGGAGGAGACCAAAGGCGACCGCGGCGAGGAGCCCGGCGAAGCAGGTCGGGTCGGGAGGTGCGCTGGCGCCCCAGCGGCGCAGGAGCGGGGTCACCGCCGGTTCCGCCCCGAGGGGAAGGATGGCCCCGCCGCCGGCGCTGGCGAAGCGTTGCAGCCGTTCGCCGTCGAGGCGGGTGACGATGACCTCGCCGCGGTCGTCGCGGCGCGGGGTGTCGTCGTTCCCCGGGAGAGCGGCGCCGGCCAGGGTGCCGCTGGGGACGACGTAGATCGGCAGGCCCACCGGGAGCTGCGGCGGGCGTTCGGGGAGGGTGCGTTCGCCGTCGCTGAAGAGGACGATGGCCTTCTCCCCGGTGGCACTTTTCAGCACCTCGGCGGCCAGCGCCAAGGCCTCTTCGGGGGCCGAGCCGGGGGCAGCGACCTGTCCCGGCGTCAGCTGGTCGATGAAGAAGAGGAGGGCGTCGCCGTCGCTGCCCAAGGGGACCTGGACAGTCGCCGCCCCGGCGAAGGGGATGAGGGCGAAGCGGGCCGCGGGGAGGAGACTGACCAAGGTGCGCAGCTCGCGCCGGGCCAGCGCCAGGCGCGCGAGCTCGCCGTCGGCGGCGGCCATGCTGGCCGAGACATCGACGACCAGGGCGAGGGCCGGACCGCTTGCGCCCTTTCCTTTGACCGGGGTGTCGGCGGTGGCGCCGGCACAGAGGAGGAGCAGGGCGAGGAGGGCAGCGAGGTCGCCGGCCCAGCGCTTACGGGCGGCACGACCGCGCCAGGCGCCGGAAAGGAGGGCGAGACTGGCCAGGGGGAGGAGCAGCCAGAGGGTCATGGCATCCTCCGCAACCAGGCGCGAAAGAGGAGGAGTTCCAGGGTCAACAGGACGGCGGCGATGGCGAGGAGCTTCGGCGCCAGCGGCGTTTCGGCGACGGTCTCGCGCACCTCCAGCGGGCTCTTCTCCAGGGCATCGATCTGGGTGTAGACGGCGCGCAGGGCGGCGTCGGAGTCGGCGCGGAAGTAGCGGCCGCCGCTGATCCGCGCCATCTCCCGCAGCGGTTCTTCCTCCAGCGCTCCGCGCAGCAGGGTGCCGTCGGCGTGGCGCGCCGGCGCGCCGGCGGCGCCGAAGGGGATCTCGGCCCCGGCGGCGCTGCCGAAGCCGATGGTGTAGACGCGGATGCCGAGGGCGGCGGCGGCGCGGGCGGCGGCGAGGGGAGCGAGACGGCCGCGGTTGGAACTGCCGTCGGTGAAGAGGATGACGGCGCGGCTTGTGGCCGGAGAATTTTTCAGGCGGTCGAGGGCGGCGGCGAGGCCGTCGCCGAGGGCGGTGCCCGAGCCGCTCGGATCGACCTCGACTTGGCGCAGGCGTGCCAGCACCGGCCCCTTGTCGAGGAGGGGAGGGGCGAGGAGGGTCGGCACCCCGGCGAAGAGGACGACGCCGACGCGGTCGCCGCTGCGGCGTTCGAGGAAGTCGGCGGCGGCATTGCGGGCGGCGGTGATGCGGTCGGGGACGATGTCGCGGGCGGCGAGGCTGGCCGAGACATCGAGGGCGAGCATGAGGTCGACCCCTTCGCGCACGGTGCTGCGGCTGCGCTCCTGCTGCACCGGGGCGCCGAGGGCAACGACGACCAGGACCAGGGTCAGGGCCGCCAGATATGGCTCGATGGCGCAGAGGCGGGTGCGCCAGGTCGGCGGCAGCGGGTCGAGAGGCGCCAGGGACGAGACAAGCAGGGCCGGGCGGCGGCGCGGCAACAAGGGCAGCAGGGCCAAGGGGAGCAGGAGGAGCGCCGAGGGGTGGAGGAGGACGAGGTTCATGGCGTCCCCCCGAGGACTGCCGTCATCGCCGCGCGCAACTGTTCCAGGGTGGCGGCAGTGTCCGCTGCCGGCGGGGCGAAGCGACGACGTTCGATCTCGGTGTAGAGCTCGCGGGCTTGGCTTGAGGTGGCCAAGTGCGGCGCCAGTTGCTGCTGCCAACGGGCGAGGAGGGCATCCCCTTCGGGAGCGGGCGATTGCTGGAGCGTTTGGCGCCAACGCAGCCAGATCGCTCCCGAAACAAGGAGGAGGCCGCCGATCCCGGCGTAGAGAAAGTCCGGCCATGACTGCATCGGCGCAGGGGTAGATCGCTTGCGGATCGGGGCCAGCGTCGCATCCGTCGCCAGGTCGTCGATCACCTTGAAAGTGATAAGGGGTGTCGCACTCTGCGTCGCGCTGCCGTGTAGCAGCGGGAGGGACGGCAGTGTCACCTCCCCGCCTCGCAGCGGCATCAGCAGCAGGCGCAATTCATGGCCGACGCGCTGTGGCGGGAGCAGCAGGGCGAGGGAGCCGAGATCGGGGAGGCCGGCGAGGGTCGTCTCGGCGTCGGCCAGGGTGAAGGTGATGGACAGCGGCACGCCGAGACGCGGCGGGTCGGGGGTCACCATCACTGTCGGCGGCGCGGCGCCGAGGAGAAACAGCCAGGTCAAGAGGACAAGGGGAGAGAGTTTCATCGCTGCCCTCCCCGGCGGCGGCGGAAGAGGCGCAGGAGGGCCGGGAGGGGCGGATCAATGCTGCCGAGAATGACGTGGTCGATGGCGAGGCCGTCGAGGGCGCGGCTCAAACCCTGGTCGTGGGCCCTCCGGCAGGTCGCCACCGCGGCCCGGGCACTGTCCGAGGTCAGGTCGAGGAGACGTTCGCGGCCGTTCTCGGCGTCGCGCAGCTGCAGCAGCCCCCTCTCCCGTGGCGTCCT
>MGTO01000007.1 GCA_001799485.1 Desulfuromonadales bacterium GWC2_61_20
GCGTTCATCAGCAAGGTCATGCCGAGAAGGACCACCCCGGCGGCGGCGGCGTTGAGTTGAAAGGCCTCTTCCGGGCGCGAGGTCCAGTTGAACATCTGGATCGGCATGACGGTGAAGGGCTCGGCCAGCCACTTGAAGGAGAGGTAGGGGAACTCGGCGATGAAGGGGCTGGCCGGCAGGAAAGCGATGAAGGTCAGGGCGCCGATGGTGATGATCGGCGCCGTCTCACCGATGGCGCGGGAGAGACCGATGATGACCCCGGTCAACAGGCCGCCGGCCGAGTAGGGGAGGAGATGGTCGGAGACCATCTGCCAGCGGGTGGCGCCAAGGGCGTAGGCGGCCTCGCGGACGCCGCCGGGGATGGCGCGCAGCGCTTCGCGGGTGGCGACGATGACGATAGGGAGGATCAACAGGGCCAACGTCAGGCCGGCGGTGACGATGCTCTGGCCGAGATGGAGGCGGTGGACGAAGAGGCCGAGGGCCAGCAGACCGTAGACGATGGAGGGCACCCCGGCGAGATTCATGACATTGATCTCGATGAGGGCGGTGAGCCAGTTCTTCGGCGCGTACTCCTCCAGGTAAATGCCGGCGGCGACCCCGAGGGGGACGGCGGTGCAGGCGGTGACGAGCATGACCAGGCTGGAGCCGACCCAGGCTGAAAGAATGCCGGCGCGCTCGGCCAGGCGCGAGGGGAAGTGGGTGAAGAACTCCGGCGTCAGGCGCGGCGCCCCGTCGATGGCGAGGCGGGTGAAGAGGCCGAGGAGGGTCAAAAGCGCTACCAGCAGGGCGAGGATGCCGAGGGCGATGAACATCTTCTCCAGCAGTTTCTGGCGGCGGATCAGGCTTTGGGTGTCGGTATTCATAAACAATCCTTTACGGCACTTTCCGGGCTGATCAAATGTGCTTGGATGCAAGGCGCCGTCGGGTTGAGGAGTGAGGCGTACCGGAAGGTACGTCGCAACGACGAGGACCGGCGGCAACGCCGCAGACGAGTGCATTTCATCAGCCTAGTACGCCTCCCGGAATTTCTTGCGCAGCCAGTAACCGATGACGTTGAAGACCAAAGTAATCAGCAGCAGGGTCAGGCCGGCGGCGAAGATCGTCTGGTAGCCGATGCTGTCGTGGGGGAGATCGCCGAGGGAAACCTGGACGATGAAAGTGCTGATGGTCGCCGCCGGCTGCAGCGGATTGACCGTCAGGTTTGGCTGCATCCCGGCGGCGATGGCGACGATCATCGTTTCGCCGACGGCGCGCGAGATGCCGAGGATGAAGGCGGCGGCGAGGCCGGAGAAGGCTGCGGGCATGACCACGGTAATGGCGGTGCGCAGGCGTGTCGCCCCCATGGCGTAGGCCCCCTCGCGCAGTTGCATCGGCACCGCGCGCATGGCATCCTCGCTCACCGAGCTCACCGTCGGGATGATCATCAGGCCCATGACCAGGCCGGCGGCAAGCATGTTGAAGCCGGGGAGTTCGGGATAGAGCTTCTGCAGCAGCGGCGTCACCATGACTAGAGCGAAGTAGCCGAAGACCACCGTCGGCACGGCCCCGAGGAGCTCCAAGATCGGCTTGACCAGCTCCCGTACCCGCGGCGTGGCGAACTCGCTCAAGTAGGTGGCGATGATCAGACCCAAGGGGATGGCGACGCCGACGGCGACGGCGGTGGTGGTCATGGTTCCGGCCAACAGGGGGAGGATACCGAAATGGGCATCGTCGAAGAGGGGGGTCCACTGGCGGTCGGTGAGGAAATCGCCTAGGGGGACGTGGGCAAAGAAGGGGATCGACTCCTTGACCAGGATGACGATGATCGCCAGGGTCACCGCCACCGCCGAGAAGGCGGCGAGAAAGAGCCCGGCCTCGATGACCTTCTCGCCGAGATGGCGGCGCAGGGGGCGGCCTAACGTCGCAGCCGCTGATTTCTTGTCGCGGAGATGGGGGACTAGTGACTTCATTATCTCTTCCTTTTCATTTCCCCCTCTCCCGACCCTCGCCCACAAGGGGAGAGGGAGCATTTATCCCCCTCCCTTGATGGGAGGGGGTTGGGGGAGGGTGCCCTGTTTGGCTATTGCTTGCCTTCGCGCTGCAACAGCTCCTCGACGGTGACGCCGACTTCAGCTACGCCGCCGAAAGCGGTGCCGAGTTTCTTCTTGGCGACGTTCTCTTTGGCCAAAGTGTAGGCTTTCTCCGGCAGGGGGACATACTTGACCGATGCCGCCAGGGCCGGCCCCTCGGTGAGGTAGAAGTCGACGAAGGAGCGTACTTCCGGCTTATTCAGAGCAGCGGCGTTGATGTAGATGAAGATCGGCCGCGACAGCGGCTGGTAGGTGCCGTTCTTGACTGTCTCGAAGGAGGGGGAGACGGCGACGGCTCCGGCCTTCTCGATGATCGGTACGGCTTTCAGCTTCTTGCTGTTCTCGGCGTAGTAGGCGTAGCCGAAGTAGCCCAGCGCGCCCTTGTCCCGCGACACCCCCTGCACCAGGACGTTGTCGTCCTCGCTGGCAGTGAAGTCGCCGCGGCTCGACTTGGCCTTGCCGACGACCGCCTCGGTGAAGTAGTCGAAGGTGCCGGAGTCGGCGCCGGGGCCGTAGAGCTTGAGCTCCTCCGCCGGCCAGGTCGGGTTGATCTGGTTCCACCTGGTCACATTGGTCTGCGCCGCCGGCTCCCAGATCTTCTTCAGCTCGTCGACGGTGATGCTCCCCAGCCAGTCGTTCTTCGGATTGATCACCACGGTCAGGGCGTCGTAGGCGACGGGGATCTCGATATATTGGATGCCGGCGGCGCGGCAGGCGTCCATCTCTTTCTTGACGATGGGGCGGGAAGCGTCGGCGATGTCGATCTCGCCGCGGCAGAACTTCTTGAAGCCGCCACCGGTGCCGGAGATCCCTACCGTCACCTTGATCGCCCCGCGCTGGGCGGTCTGGAACTCCTCGGCCACCGCTTCGGTGATGGGGTAGACAGTGCTCGAACCGTCGATCTTGACAATCTTGTCTTCGGCGTTGACAACTTGTGTTCCACCCAGTAACAGCGCCGTAACGGCCAGCAGCAACATTCCTTTACGCATCGTTTTTTCTCCTTGGTTGGCTTCGCTCATCTTGGATTTTCTCATCTGGTTGGCGAAAGTCTAGACCGCACAAGTTGCAGTTATGTGACAACTGGCCAACACTTGCGTGAACTTTTCACAGTTCCTGCTGCGCCCGGCGCGGCGAAAAGCGCACGGCGACAATGCGGATGCAGCCAACGACATGACCAGAGCGATGAGCATGGCGAGGCGCTGCCAGTCGAGATCGCGGTGCCAGAAGGCCATGACTTCGGTGAGGACGGTGACCATGACCGTGTCGATGATGTAGGTCACCTTGACTCGCCCTTCGGTGAAGTAGGCGAGGGCGGTGCGCAGAATCTCGACAATGGCCAGAACGCAGAGCATGTCGATGAGGATGGTCTTGAAGGCGTCGTGGAAGCCCTGGCTTGCCACCAGGCGCAGATCGTAGAGGGTGGCAGCGATGCCGGCGAGGGTGGCGAGCAGGATGGTGACGACGAAGAGGGAAAGGACGGCCCGGGCCGAAATTTCGAAGAACCGGGTGAGCTTGGGATCGAGACTGACTGCGTTCATCATGAGCAAACCTCCTTTGCCGTAAGAATGGCAAGAGAAGGTGACGGGGAGGTGACAATCAGGTGAGAAGACAGTGAAAATTTATGCCGGTGTCAAAGGCTTGCCAGCGCGGGGGGAAAAGGCTAACCTTTTCATCTGCCGCACCTGAACGCGGGGGATAAGCGGCATGGACAAACGTGAAACAGGATAGGAAAACATGGAATCAATCCTCGGCGAACTCGTTTTTATCTTCTTTCTGATTCTGGCCAACGGTTTCTTTTCCGGCTCCGAGTTGGCCATCCTTTCGGCCCGCAAGAGTACCATTGCCCGGCTGGTCGCCGAAGGGAGCAGCAGTGCCCGCATGGTGGAAAAGCTGCAGAACGATCCGCACCGTTTTCTGGCGACGGCGCAGATCGGCGTCACTGTCGTCGGCTCCCTGGCCGCGGCGGTCGGTGGGACGACGGCGGTCGAATTTCTCAGCCCCGTGCTGCAGACCAGTTCGTTCCCTTTAATTCGCGACGCGGCCGAACCGATCGCAATCGGTTTGGTGGTGGCTCTGGTCGCCTATTTTTCCCTCGTCCTCGGGGAACTCGCCCCCAAGACCATCGGCCTGCAAAAAGCCGATCGCATGGCTCTCATCGTGGCCAAGCCGATCAATGCCCTCGCCACCATCGCCGGGATCGCGGTCAAGTTTTTAACCGTATCGAACCGCGTGGTCCTGGCTCTGGTCGGGGTCAAGCCGGCCAGCGGTCAGGAATTCATCACCCGGGACGATGTGTTGCACGCCGTCGCTTCAGGGGGCGAAGGCGGAGCGCTGAACCCCTTCGAGCAGAAAGTCATCGAGAACATGCTCGACTTCACCCAGACCCAGGTGCGCGAAGTCATGGTCCCCCGCCCCCGCATCGTTGGCCTCAATCTTGATCTTACCCACGAGGAGCTCATTGAGTTGGTGTTGAACAACCCGTTTTCCCGCTATCCGGTTTACCGCCACGGCATCGACAATGTCAGCGGCTTTATTCATGCCAAAGACCTCCTCGGGCTGGCGGTCCTTGCTCCCGCCGCCTCCATCGACAGCATCATCCGCCCGGCCTTCTTTGTCCCGGAGCCGAAGAAAATCGATGCGCTGCTGCGCGAGATGCAGCACCGTCGTCTGCACATGGCGCTGGTGGTCGACGAGTACGGGGGGTTGAGCGGACTGGTCACGACCGAGGATATTCTCGAAGAGCTGGTCGGGGAAATCGAGGACGAGCACGATGACGAGCCCGGCCGCATCAAACGTCTGAGCGACGGCGCCTATCTGGTTGACGCCCTCCTTCCCCTCAACGACGCCGAAGAGTTGCTCGGCATCAAAATCCCCGACGACCTTCCCTGCGACACTCTGGCCGGGCTGGTTTTGCACCTGTTGCGGCGTTTCCCCCTGGCCGGAGAAGCGGTGGAGTGGCAGGGACTCCTCCTCACCTGTGTCGAGGTGACGCCGACGACACTCGTGCGCATCAAGATTGAAAAACGCAGCGAGGATGTGTCCGAAGCGGATTGAGCGTGCCCGAGTTCAGAAGAAAGGCAAAGACAAAGGGAGCGGCCGCCGGGCCGCTCCCTTTGTCTTTGCCAGACTGTGGCTGGCCGTGGCATTACGGCTCAGCCTATTCGTTTGGTGCCGGAGCGCTTGCCGAGGAAGAGCGATGTGGCGATGGCTGTCGCCAGGGTCAGGGCGATCACGGCCAGCGACAGCGCGATGGGGACATGGATGCCAAGCATCGCCAGGAGCATCTTGACGCCGACGAAAGCGAGGATGAAGGAGATACCGTACTTCAGATAGGCGAAGAGGTCGAGCACCCCGGCAAGGAGGAAATAGAGGGCGCGCAGGCCGAGGATGGCGAAGACGTTGGAGGTGAAGACGATGAAGGGGTCGAGGGTGATGGCGAAGATCGCCGGGATCGAGTCGAGGGCGAAAATCACGTCGCTGGCCTCGACCATGACCAGCGCCACCAGCAGCGGACTGCCGATAAGCATGCCGCGGCGGCGGGTGAGGAACCAGTCGCCGTGGACGCGGCGGGTAATCGGCAGCACCCGCTTGACCAGGCGCACTGCGAGGTTGCGTTCCGGCCGCACCGTCCCCTCGCCGCCGAAGGCCATCTTGGCGGCGGTGAAGATGAGCAGGACGCCGAAGATCCAGAAGAGCCAGCGGAAATTAGCCAATAGTTCGATGCCGGCAAAGATGAAGATGGCACGCATGACCAGGGCGCCGATGATCCCCCATTTGAGGATGCGCCCCTGGAAACGCTCGCCGATGCCGAAGGCGGCGAAGATCATGATGAAGACGAAGAGGTTGTCGACGGAGAGGGATTTCTCGATAAGGTAGCCGGCGAGAAACTCCAGCGCCGGTTCCCGTCCCAGAGTCAGGTAGATGCCGAGGTTGAAGAGGAGCGCCAGGGTGACCCAGACACAACTCCAGATCAACGCCTCGCGCATGCCGATACGGTGGCTGTAGCGATTGAGGCCGAGGTCGATCGCCAGCATGACGGTCATGAGCAGGGCAAAGATGCTTCAGAGCAGGGAAGTGTCAGTCATGCGGGGTCATGTCCTTCATCATATTTTGGGCCTGGAGGTGCGGTCACTGCGCCATGCGTTGCAGTACCTGCTCGAGTTTTTTTATGGCTTCGCCATAGCCTGCCCAGTCTCCCTGCCGCTGCAGCGAGATGGCCTTCTCGAAAATTGCCTTTGCTTCTTTGGCTAGTTGCGGCTGCGTTGATTTCAGTTGTGGGTAAACACTTGCCGTCGCGTCTTTGCTGCCGCGGATGACTTCGGTGCCGCGCTGGTTCCAGAGGGTCAGTTGGGGGGAAATTTCCGCGTCCTGGTTGATCCGGGCGTCGACCTGCTTCGGGCCGTAGACCAGCCGATCACGGGGGAAGGTGTAGGCATGCAATTTCCCGTAATTCGGTTCGTCACAGCGCGCCGTCAGCCAGGCTGCCAGATTGTCCCGTTTCGAAGGGGTAAAGGGGAGGAGCAGGATGTATTCCTCTTTCTTCTCCCCCGGCAGCTTCATGATGGTGTAGTACGGCTCCATTCTCTGCGTCCCCAGGGATGGCACTTCCCAGAGGTTTTCCTTGTTGTAGAAGACCGGGCAGCGCCAGGAGGGTGGGCAGGACCAGCGCAACCGCTCCGAGGATCAGGGCAAATTTGTACTTGCTAAACATGGGGACCTCCGGGTGTTTTTATATGTAATGAGTCCATAGGGGTTGATCCGCATAGAAAATTTGATGATTTCGCCACCACTCTGGCCATCGCCAGTCCTAAGCCGGCATCCGGCGGGAAGTGTCGGCGAGGGTCTCCAGCCGGGCGATGCGTTCTTCCATCGGCGGATGGGTGGAGAAAAGGGAGAGGAGGGCGCTGCCGCGCAAGGGGTTGACGATGAAGAGGTGGGCGCTGGCCGGCCGCGCCTCTTCCAGAGGCTGGACCTGCACCCCCGCTTGCAGCTTGCGCAGGGCATTGGCCAGGGCCAGGGGCTTGCCGCAGATACGTGCGCCACTGGCGTCGGCCAAGTACTCGCGGGAACGGGAGACCGCCATCTGGATGAGCATGGCGGCAATCGGGGCGATGATGGCCATAAGCAGTCCCCCAAGCATGCCGCCTGAACTCCCTCCTTCTTCTTCGTCATTGCGTCCGGCCCCGAAAATCGCCGCCCACTGCAGCATGCTGCCGAGCATGGCGATGGCGCCGGCGAAGGTGGCGGCGATGGTCGCGACAAGGATATCGCGATTCTGCACATGCGCCAGTTCGTGTGCCATCACCCCTTCCAGTTCCGCCGTGGTGAGCAGGCGCATGATCCCCTCGGTGGCGGCGACGGCGGCATGTTCGGGGTTGCGGCCGGTGGCAAAGGCGTTGGGGGAGTCGGACGGGATGAGGTAGACCTTCGGCATCGGCAGGCCGGCCTTGAGGGCGAGGCGCTGCACCATGGCGTAAAGCTCGGGAGCCTCGGCCGCTCCAACCTCACGCGCACCGTACATCTTCAGGACGATCTTGTCGGAGAACCAGTAGGAGAAGAAGTTCATGCCGGCGGCGAGGACAAAGGCGAAGAGCATGCCGGCCTGACCGCCGATGGCGCCGCCCATGAGGACCATGAGCACGGTGAGAAGGGAGAGAAGAAGCACAGTCTTGAGTTGGTTGAACCACATAAAAATACCTCCGGAGGGCTGGGGCGCCGGAGGTAAACAAAAAAGACCTTTACCGCCGGCGGGTGAAAACGCCTGGTAAAGGTCTTGCTGACGATGGGTATCGTCCCCGGCCCGGGCCTTGCGGCCGTATTGACGGGCTCGGGGCCGGCCTTGTCGGTGGCCGGTAGCTACTCCCCTTCATTGATCGCAAAATTAATCCAACTTGGGCGCGGCTGTCAAGATTTTTTTCTTCGGGACGGCGAGGCGGTGCGCTGACTGTGACATGATCGGGACCGGAGCATAGATCATGGATGTCCCCCTTCGCCAGAGACGATAAAAATTCTGACCCGACCAATCCCCATTTAGTTTGTTCGAGTACGCAAAATTGTGTGGTGAATTCACTACTGTCCGGCTAATAGCTGAATATGTTCAGCCGGTCGCAATCGAAGGAGTCGTTTTTTCGCTTGAGAGCCTCCGCAACCACCGATGGAATGGGCTTTTGCTCAAAAAATTGACCTCAAGAACCGGAGCGATTTTTGAAATCCCCGCAGAGACTGTCGCTGCGGTCTATAAACAGCGTTGGCAGGTGGGGCTGTTTTTTTCAAAAGTGTTACCAAGATTATAAGTTGCCAGATTGTGCTGCCATTTCTTGCCACGGTTGCAGCGGCAACCGGCAATATGCTATACCATCCCTCCGCCGCCATCGATAATTGCCCCTCATCCCCCTGACCAACGATCGACACCTTTCCATGGATCTCTCCTCCCTCAATCCCGAACAACGCGCCGCCGTGCGCCACAGCGAAGGGCCCCTGCTGCTGCTGGCCGGGGCCGGCTCGGGGAAGACCCGCGTCATCACCTTTCGCATCGCCCATCTGGTGCGGGTGAAAAAGGTGCCGGCCGAGCAGATCCTGGCCATGACCTTCACCAACAAGGCGGCGCGGGAGATGAAGGAGCGGGTGGTCGAACTGGTCGGCGCCAAGACCGCCGCCAACATGATCATCTCCACCTTCCATTCCCTCGGCGTGCGCCTGCTGCGCCAGGAGATCGAACGCCTCGGCTACAAACGCACCTTCTCCATCCTCGGCACTGCCGACCAGTTGCGCCTGATCCGCGATCTCCTCCAGGAGCGGACCGACTCGGGGGGACGCAAGCCCGATGCCGAGCGGGTGCAGTGGCTGATCTCCGACGCCAAGAACCGCCTCATCTCCCCCGCGGCCTTCGCCGCGGCGAACAGTGATTTCAACCGCACCCTGGCGGCGCAGGTCTACCCTCTCTACCAGAATGCCCTCAAGGCCTACAACGCCCTCGACTTCGACGACATCCTCTTTCTCACCATCCGCCTCCTGCGCGAACACCCCGACCTCTGTGCCCGCTGGCAGGAGCAGTTCGCCTACGTCATGGTCGACGAATACCAGGACACCAACCTCGCCCAGTATGAATTGCTCCGTCTCCTCTGCGCCCGGCGCCGCAATCTCTGTGTCGTCGGCGACGACGACCAGTCGATCTACGGCTGGCGCGGGGCCGAGCCGGGGAACATCCTCGAATTCGAGCGCGACTACCCCGGGGCGACGGTGATCAAGCTGGAGCAGAACTACCGCTCGAGCGGCAACATCCTCGCCACCGCCAACGCCGTCATCCGCCATAACGGTAAACGCCGGGAGAAGAAGCTGTGGAGCGCCGCCGGCGCCGGCGAACCGCTGGAGCTGCTGCACTGCGACGACGAGGAACACGAAGCGCGCACCGTCGTCGAACGCATCCAGGGGCTGCGCTTCCGCCACAATCTGGCTTTCCGCGACTTCGCCATCCTCTACCGCACCAACGTGCAGTCGCGTGCCTTCGAGGAGCAGCTGCGCTACGAGAATGTCCCTTACGTCCTCATCGGCGGCCAGCAATTTTTCGACCGCAAGGAGGTCAAGGACGCCCTCGCCTATCTGCAGGTCATCGCCAACCCCCTCGATGAAGTCAACCTGCTGCGCATCCTCAACTACCCCAAACGCGGCATCGGCGAGCAGAGCGCCGAACGTCTCATCGAGGCTTCGGCGCGACGCAAACGCCCCCTGTGGGAGCTGCTGCGCCGCCCGGAAGGACTGGAGGAGATCGGCGAGAAGGGGCTGGCGGCGGTGGCCCAGTTTACTACCCTGCTGGAGACCTATCGCGGCCGCTTCCGTCACACCGTCCATCTGGCCGAAACGGCGCGCGAGCTCTTCGCCGCCGTCGGCCTCGAACAGGAGATCATGCGCGGCGCCGACGATCCGGGCAAGGCCCGGCGCCGCCTGGAGAACCTGGCCGAGGTCATCAACGCCCTCGCCGTCTATGAGGAGCGCGAGGCGGTGCCAACGTTGAGCGGTTTTCTCGACAAGGTCACCCTCCTCGATCGCGACGACCCCAGCCACGGCGGCAAGGAGGAGAAGCTGGGCCGCGACGCCGTCGTTCTCATGAGTCTGCATTCGAGCAAGGGACTCGAATTCCCCCACGTCTTTCTCGTCGGGCTGGAGGAAGAATTCCTCCCCCATCGCAAATCGGAAGGGGAAGGCGCCGATGTCGACGAGGAGCGGCGCCTCCTCTATGTCGGCATCACCCGCGCCCGCCTTACCCTGACCCTCCTTCACGCCGGCCAGCGGCGCAAATTCGGCAAGCCGCAGCTGCGGGTACCGAGCCGCTTCATCGAGGAACTCCCGGTGGAGCTGGTGCTGCGCAGCGACGGCGCCGTCCGCCCGGCCCCTACGCCGGCAGAGGAGCAGGCGACGGCGAACAGCTTTTTTTCCGGGATCAAGGCCTTGCTTGGGGATTGAGGGAATAGCCGACAGAGAAAGGGAACAGCCGGCCCCTTTAAGAGGAGCCGGCTGTTGTCGTTTGGGGAGGGAACGCGGGGACGTCAGCTGCGCAGCAAGAAGAAAACGAACAGGGCGATGACCACGATGCCGACGATGACGACATACTTCAGATGTCCGCCGCCTGCCGGCGCCACCACCGGCTGCACCAGCTCGCCGACGACGGGGAAGCGCTCGATCACCGCCCGCACGTGCGGCGCCTGCTGCAGGGCCTCGGTCAGATCGGCTCCGGCCAGGTGCAAATCCTGATGCGCCCCCTCTTTCCAGAGGGGACTGGCGCTGACATCGTAAATCTTGCCGTTGACGGCGACACAGGCCTTACGGCCGTTACGGCCGTCGCAGCGGGCCAACTCTTCTGGGGTCATGGTCTTTCTCCTTGGCCGGAAGGAATCAACAGACGGGGAGGGTGAAACTGGCCCGAGTGCCGACACCGGGAGTACTCGTAACCTGGATGGCACCGCCATGCGATTCGACGATCTGGCGGGCGATGTTCATGCCGAGGCCGAGGCCGCCGACGGCGGTATCGGTGGTATCGGCACGGTAGAACTTCTCGAAGACGTGATCGAGTTGCTCCGGGGTCATGCCGATCCCCTCATCGGACACGGTGATTCTGACCTTATCGCCATCGACGGCCACCGAGGTCGTAATGATTTTGCCGGGTGGAGAATATTTGACGGCGTTACTGAGCAGGTTCTCGAGCACCTGGGTCACGCGATCGCGATCACAGGAGATAACCGCGGGAAGCACCTCGGCCAAATCGAGCAAGAAGCGATGTTGCGGGCTGGTCATTTCAAACTGACGCACGGTTTGTCCGACCAGGACTGCCGGATCCTCCGGCTGGCAGTGCAGGGGGAGGGGCATCCCTCGCTGGATGCGGCTGATATCGAGGAGGTCGTCGATGATGCGGGACAGGACCTCCCCCTTGGCGCAGATGGTCCGGGTAAACTCGCTCTTTTCCTCGGGCGTGAAGCGCCCGTGCTCGAGGTCCTCGCGCAGCAAGTCGGCATAGCCGATCATCGAGGTCAGGGGGGTGCGCAATTCATGGGCGGCAGTGCTGATGAAATCGTCCTTGGCCCGATCGTAGAGGCGCCGCGCTGCTTCGGCTTTTTTGCGTTCGGTAATGTCCTGGCCGACGGAGAGGAGGCCGACGAGTACGCCCCGGGCGTCGCGAATGGGCCGGTTGCGCCAGGAAATCCACACCCGCTCGCCGTTTTTGCACAGATTCTCATTTTCGTTGATGAGATGGTCCTCGGGGTGCTGGCTGAGCTCGCCCATCAGGCCGGCGAGGTCGCGTCCGCCGGACTCCTGGCGCGGAACAATGGTTTCGAGAATGCTGCGCCCGACCAGTTCTTCCCGGGGGAAGCCGAAGAAGCGCACGCCGAAGTCGTTGACAAAGGTAATGGTCATGCCGTGCGGGTCGAGGCGCAAGATGATGGCGTTGGCACTTTCCACCAGTTCGCGGTAGTTCTCCTCGCTTTCTCGCAGCGCCCCCTCGGCGCGGCTGCGTTCGGCAATCTCCCGCTCCAGATGGCGGGTGCGGCTCTCGACCTGGCGCCGCAGCAGCAATACGAAGACCCCCAGCAACACCAAGAGCAGAGCCCCCGCGAGGACGGCCGGCATGACCCAGTGCGGCACCCCCTCCTTGCCAAGGCCCCCGAACCAGCGATCAAGGACTTGATAGTACAGGGAATGGGGCTCGGATTTGAGATCCGTGAGCTCGCGGTCGATGGCCAGCAGCAGGTTGCCGTTGGTCCCCTTGCGCACGGCATAATGGACTTCGATGGGATTGAAGATGATGGGGGTCGCCGCGACCGCGTACGTCGCTTCGGCGCTCAGGGCGTAGAAACGGCCGACGACCCCGGCTTCGGCCTGACGCTCTTGCAGCGCCGTGAAAACCTGATCGAAGTTATCGACCTCGAGATAGTCGGCGCGAATGCCAAAATTTTCGAGCATGGCGCGAAACGTCCGGTGATGGGTATCTTTGCGCATCACCGCGATCTTTTTCCCTTCGAGATCGAAATACGACTCGATGTCGGAGCCCGGCACGGCGTAGAGCTGGCCCCAGTTGCTGACGATGTTGACCTTGTTGAAATCGTAGAGTTCGGCCCGCTCGCGAGAGGGGGCGATGGTCACCATCAGGTCGAGGTCGTCGTTGCGGAGTTTTTCCAGGCAGCGATCGAAGGTATCGGCACGATAAACGACCGTCCACCCTTCCCGGGCGGCGACGTGATCGAGGAGTTCGACGAGAAGACCGGTGGGCTGGCCTTGCGCATCCAGGTAGGAGAGGGGGGGATTCTGCTCGAGTCCGGCCCGCACCGTGAGGGCCAGCGCAGAAACAGGGAGGGTCAGCACTACCGCCAGCAGCAGAAGAGGCAGAACGGCGGGAAGGAAAGACTTGGCGATGGCGGAAAATTGCATCTCTTCTCTGTCCCTTGACGGGGTGCGCTGGCAACGAATGCCCGCCAACTTTAACGAAGGTCGCAGCTAACAGCAAGTCTCTTAATGCAATAATGTTGCGGCCTCATCGGCACCGTGCGACCCGAACCCGCGCAAAGCTTTGCTTGACAGCACCGCGCATTTTGCTTTTACTAGCGGAGTCGGCACTAACGGAAGGAAAGCGCCATGTTCAAACCGGGGAAAATCGGCTTTATCGGCGGCGGCAACATGGCCGAAGCCCTGATACGCGGCCTCTTGCGGAGCCACGTCGCCGCCGAGGTCGTGCTCGTGGCCGACCCCAGCGAGGAGCGGCGGCGGCATCTCGCCGATAGTTACGGAGTCGCCGTGATCGCCGACAATCGCACTGTCGTCGACGGTTGCGATCTGGTGGTGCTGGCGGTAAAACCGCAACTGGTCGGCGAAGTCCTGGCCGGCTGCGCTCCGGATTGGGCGGAGCGCAAACTGCTGCTGTCGATCCTCGCCGGGGTCGCCACCGCCACCCTCGAAGGAGCCCTCCCCGTTACGCCCCGGGTGGTCCGGGCGATGCCCAACCTGCCCGCCATCGTCGGCGCTGGAGCCACCGCCATTGCTGGCGGCCGCGCCGCTACCGCCGCCGACCTCGAAACGGCGCGCCACCTCTTTGCCAGCGTCGGCACGGTACAAGTCGTCACCGAGGGGCAACTCGACGCCGTTACCGGCCTCTCCGGTTCGGGTCCGGCCTACGTCTTCACCGTCATCGAAGCCCTCGCCGACGGCGGCGTCCAGGAAGGGCTGCCGCGCGACGTCGCCCAGGCCCTGGCGCTGCAGACCGTCCTCGGCGCGGCGCAATTGGTCAAGGAGAGCGGCGAGCACACCGCCATCCTGCGCGACCGCGTCTGTTCCCCCGGCGGCACCACCATCGCCGGCATCAAGACCCTGGAGGAGAAGGGACTGCGCGCCGCCCTCATGGCCGCCGTCGCCAGCGCCAGCCAGCGTTCGCGGGAACTCGGCAAAAAATAGACGCGCGACCGTCGACAGATAGTGGTCTGGTGGAGAAACGCAGCGTATGTGTTATCATCCACCCGCAGACAGCAGGTCCGTTCCACAGCCATGCCCGCGATCTAAACTCCAAGGAGGCTTCCCATGAAACATCTCGTTATCGCCGCACTTCTGCTCCTCCTCAGCACCGGCACTGCCCTGGCGGCCAAGTACGACCTCACTTTCGCCAACACCCTGCTCAATAGCGAATTCGGCACTATCGTCCGCGAGGCCGGCATGTTCGGCGCTTACCGCGGGGTGGCGCCGGCGGAACCGCAAGGGCTCACCGGCTTCGATATCGGGGTCGAGGCGAGCGTCGTCGAGATCGACGGGATCTGGTACAAGGCCTTGAACGACAATGGCGATTCCCCCGACTATCTCGTCGTCCCCCGGCTCCACGTGCGCAAGGGACTCCCCTTCAACCTCGATATCGGGGCGAGTTACACCTACGTCCCCGAGAGCGACCTCCGTCTCATCGGCGGCGAAGTGCAATGGGCCCTCCTCGAAGGGAGCACGGTGACTCCGGCCCTCGCCCTGCGCGGCCACTACAGCACCTTGCAGGGAGTCGACGATCTCGACCTCTCCGCCTATGGCGCCGACGTGGTTCTGAGCAAGGGCTTTGCCTTCCTCACCCCCTATATCGGCGGTGGCGTCGTCCAGATCGACGGCGAATACACCGGCAATGATTCTGACCACCTTCAGGGTGGACTTTATGTATTACAGGATCAGAGCTTCACCGAATATCGTGGCTTCGGCGGCGTCCAGATTGCCATGACCGTGGTTCGGCTGACCCTTGAGGCCGAGTACTCCCGCCTCCCCATCTACACTGCCAAACTCAGCTTCGGCTGGTAAGTTCTTCCGCACCGAAGCGGCCGGTCCCGCAGGGAACCGGCCGCTTTGCCTTGCGCCAACCTGTCGTCGTGCGAGTCCTCCATGCAAACAACCCCCGGCAAGATCTATCAGGGCCGCATTGTCACCCTCGCCCTGGAGAGCCACCGCCTCCCCGATGGCCGCACCGCCACCTTCGAAATCGTCCGCCACCCCGGCGGCGCCGCCGCCTTGCCGATCCTCAGCGATGGGCGGGTCATGCTCATCCGCCAGTTCCGTCCCGCCGTCGGCGGCATGGTCATCGAGGCTCCGGCGGGGAAACTCGATAATGGCGAGGCTCCGGAGGAATGCGTTAAGCGCGAATTGATGGAGGAGATCGGCTACCGCGCCGGACGTTTGGAGAAAGTCGGAACGATGCACAGCTCCGTCGGTTTTTGCGACGAGTGCATCCATCTTTATCTTGCCCGTAATCTCGAAGAGGTCCCTTTGGCCCGCGAGGCCGACGAATTCATCGAACTTCTCCCCCTCTCCCTGAACGAGGCCTTGCTCCTCCTTGTCGATGGTGAAATCACCGACGCCAAGACCCAACTCCTTCTCCTCCATTATTCTCGTGTTCTCAATCTGCAAACACCTGACGGCGGCAGCGTCTATGCTCCCTGAACATTACCCGTCGTCCGACCATCTCCCCTTTAACAGCAGCTGCCTCGCCGGACGCTTTCAACCCGAATCCCCCGATCGTGCTTCCGGCGGCGCAGGGGTCTGGCTGCTGCTGCGCGGCGGCGAATTGCTGGTTGAGGCAACGGGCGCACTTCCGCGGGGGATCGCACCTCCCGTCCCCCTTCCCGACGGACGAACCCCGCTGCACATCGGCCGCTGGGACGGCTCCCCCTGCCGCGTGCTCGCCCTGCCGAAAGAGCTGGGGATTCCCTCCGGCCTGCATGGCGAGAACCTCTCCGCCGTCGAACCGCAACTCCCCATCGAACTCTTGACCCTGGGTGGCATTGCCGGTCAGATTCTGCACTGGCAACGCACCAGTCGTCACTGCCCCCGTTGCGGCGGTGCGACGATCGCCGTCAGCGGCAGCTGGGGACGAGCCTGCGGCGCCTGCGGGTACGAGCATTTCCCCCACATTCACCCCTGTGTCATCGTCGTCATTCGGCGCCCGGGGGAACTCCTCCTCGCCCGCAAGGCCGGCTGGCCGGTCGGCCGCTATGGTCTGGTCGCCGGTTTTCTCGATTTCGGCGAGTCGCTGGAGGAGGCGGTGGTGCGGGAAGTGCGCGAGGAGACCGGAGTGGAAGTGACGGATGTACGTTATGTCGGCAGCCAGTGCTGGCCCTTTCCGAGTCAGCTCATGGCCGGTTTCACCGCCGCGTACGCCGGCGGTGAGATCCGCGTCGACACTACGGAACTCGAAGACGCCCGTTGGTTTTCCCTCGACGCGCTCCCCAACTTGCCGCCGAAGCGAAGCATCGCCCGCTTCCTCATCGACCAGCACAGCCGCGACTAGGACGGTCGCTGCCGGAAGCTCCGCGCAACTGGCGAATTCCAGGAGCCGCTCAAATCGGTCGAGTCTTGTCACCCCGCTGTAACAAGGACATGTTATAGAAACGAGAAACAAACCTGTAACGACGGTGGAGACGATGGCAAGAATTCTCATCATCGAGGACGAGCGCGATCTGGCCGAGCTTATCGCCTTCCATCTGCGCCAGGAAGGTTATGACAGCACGATTAGCGGTGATGGCCGCAGTGGTCTCGCCGCCGCCATCGCCGCCCCCCCCGATCTGGTCGTTCTCGATCTGATGCTCCCCCTCCTCCTCGGCACCGAAGTCTGTCGCGAGTTGCGACGAGCGCCCCAGACCGCCGCGGTACCGGTGCTGATGCTGACGGCACGGGGGGAAGAGAGCGATCGTGTGGTCGGATTCGAGATCGGCGCTGACGACTACCTGACCAAACCCTTTTCAGTCCGCGAACTCGTCCTGCGCATCCAGGCGCTGCTGCGCCGGAGTGCAGCGACGGTGACGTCGGCAACCAGAGTCCTGCACATCGGTAACCTGGCCATCGACAGCGAGCGCCATCTGGTGACAGTGGCCGGTGAAGCCGTGGCCCTGACCGGCACCGAATACAAACTCCTGTCGACCCTGGCCGAGCGCCGCGGTCGCCTGCAATCCCGCGACACCCTGCTGCAGGATGTCTGGGGCTACAATTATGTCGGCGACACCCGCACGGTCGACACCCACATCACCCGCCTGCGCACCAAGCTCGGTACCGCCGGCGATCTGATCCAGACCGTGCGCGGCTTCGGCTACAAGCTGGAGGAGCGATGAGGCTGGCCATCCGCTG
>MGTO01000008.1 GCA_001799485.1 Desulfuromonadales bacterium GWC2_61_20
GCTGATTCAGGACTACGCCTATATGAGCCTGACCCCGATGACGATTCCGATTCCGCTGCAGAAGGCGCTCTCCCTGCAGAATATCCGCATCAACGTCCCTTCGACCTTTACCGTCGGCATCAGCACCGAACCGTCGATCATGAGTGCGGCCGCCGAGCGCTTGCTCAACCTTAACCAGAGCCAGATCGAGGAGATGGCGCGGGAGATCATCTTCGGTCAGTTGCGCCTGACCGTCGCCTCGTTGACCATCGAGCAGATCAATCAGGACCGCGAAAGCTTCCTCGATTCCATCCGCAAGAACGTCGCCCCGGAACTGAACAAGATCGGTCTCTACCTGATCAACGTCAACATCACCGATATCACCGACGAATCGGGCTATATCGACTCCATCGGCAAGAAGGCCGCCTCCGAGGCGATCAATCAGGCCAAGGTCGATGTTGCCGAGCAGGACAAGAAGGGGGCGATCGGCGAAGCCGAGGCGACCCGGGAAAAGACGATCCGGGTGGCGGAAAACGTTGCCGAGTCGGAGAAGGGGAAGAAGAAGGCCGAGGCCGACCAGCGCGTCTTCGTCCAGCAGCAGGAGACGACGGCGACCATCGGCGAGGCGGAGGCCAATCGCGAGAAGGAAATCCGCGTGGCGCAGAATGTCGCCGAATCGCAGAAGGGGAAGAAACAGGCCGAGGCCGACCAGCGCATCTTCGTCCAGGGGCAGGAAGCCCAGGCCGTCACCGGCGAGAACAAGGCCAAGGCCGATATCGCCGCCACCAATGCCGAACTGGCGGTGCGCCAGGCCGAGGCGCTGCAGCGGGGCGAAGTGGCCAAGCGCCTGGCCGAGGTGGAGATCCAGAAGGCCCAGGCTAAAGCCGAGCAGGAGCGGCTGACCGCGGCCGAGGTCGTCCGCCAGGAAATCGACAAGACCAAGGTCGAGATCGCCGCCGAGGCCGAAGCGCAGAAAATCCGCCGCGAAGCCAAGGGCCAGGCCGATGCCATTCTGCTTAAATACCAGGCCGAAGCCGAAGGGATTCGCAAGGTCCTCGACAGCAAGGCCGCCGGTTATCTCGAACTGGTGCGCGGCTGCAACGGCGACGCCAAGGCGGTGGCCACCCTGTTGATGACGGAAAAGATCGAACAGATCGTCCAGCTGCAGGTCGAGGCCATCCGCAATATCAAGATCGACAAGGTCACGGTCTGGGATTCGGGCTCAAACGGCAAGGAGGGGAGTTCCACCGCCAATTTCCTCGCCGGACTGGTCAAGAGCTTGCCGCCGCTGCACGAAGTCGCGGCCATGGCCGGGGTCGATCTGCCGAAGTTCCTCGGCGAGATTGCCGCGAGCAAGCGGACCGGGGGTGGGGATGCGCCTGCCGCCGCCGACAACCGCCCGGACTAATGGACAGGAGCCGGCCATGAGTCGATTGACCGACCAGGAATTGATCGAGGAACTGAAGTCCCGCTTCGAGATGAACCGGCAGGCCCTGCACGACCTGCAGGCCCTGACCGGGCAACTGGAGAAGATGAACCGGCGGCTGCAGGAATCGGAAGCGATGAAGAGTCACTTCCTCTCCAATATCCGCAACGAGATCAATAACCCGCTGACCGCCATCATGGGTCTCTCCCGTCATCTCAAGGGCGGCGGTTGCGACCCGGGCAAGGTTGCCGCGGTGGGGGGGATGATCTTTTCCGAAGCCTTCGATCTCGACTTTCAGCTGCGCAATATCTTCATCGCCGCCGAACTCGAAGCGGGGGAACACAGCCCCGATTTTTCCCGGGTCGATATCGTCAGCCTGATGGCGAGCGCCGCAGAAATGCTCGCCCACCAGCTGGAGATAAAAAAAATTCGCCTGACCCAGCGTATCGGCGATGGTTCGCCCCAGCTCTTCACCACCGACGCCCAGATGCTTCAGGTCGTTCTCGTCAACCTCCTGGTCAACGCCATCGAATACAGCGCCGAAGGGGGTGAGGTCACCATCACGGCCGACGCTGCCGGCGGCGGCCTCAAGATCGTCGTCAGCGACAGCGGGGTCGGTATCGACCCGGCCGACCACGAAGTCATCTTCGATCGCTTCAAGCAGAAGGAGAGCGGTGCCACCAAGAGTCATCGCGGGCATGGTCTCGGGCTCAGCATCATCAAGGCGGTGGTCGACCTGCTCAGTGGCGAGGTTTCCCTGCGCAGCGCCCTCGGCCAGGGAGCATCCTTTACCCTCTTCATTCCTGAGCCGGTCCTCTCGTCCCCGGTGGCGGTCACGGCCCAGGACGGCAATTTCTTCCTCTTCAAGGACGAGGGGGGGGCGGATGAGGTCTTCTAGTCTTTTCCCCATTTATCACCGCGAGCTGTCGGCGTGAGTGCGCCGGAAACGCCGCAGAAGAGCCATTATCTCTTTCCCGGGGAGCTCTTTGCCCAGCGTGAACCGCATCTGGTGAGTACCGTCCTCGGCTCGTGCATCTCCGTCTGTCTCTGGGACCCGGTGGCGGCGGTCGGCGGCATCAACCATTTTCTCCTCCCCCTGTGGAACGGCGAGGGTTTGCCGACGCCGAAATACGGCAACGTCGCCATCCCGCGCCTCTGGGAAAAGATGCTTTCCCTCGGCTGTGCCCCCGCCCGCATCCAGGCCAAGGTCTTTGGCGGCTCGGCCATGTGGAACGCCACCGAGGGTTTACTGGCGGTGGGAGTGCGCAATATCGAGCTGGCCGACAACATGTTGCGCGAGATGGGGATACCGGTTGTCAGCAAGGATGTCGGCGGGACCCAGAGCCGCAAGATCATCTTTCATTCCGCCGATGGCACCGTCATGCTCCGTCGGCATAATGCCCTGGCGTCTCAGCGTCCGGCCGAAAACGACTAAAACCAGGGATTAGCGGCAATCACAAATGCACAGGGGCACGGCTTATGGCCGTGCCCCTGCTGTTTTATGGGATGGTTTTGCCGCTGTTACTGGCAGGCGCCGAGGCGGCGGCCGCTGATTTTGCTGTTCATCGTCCCGCTCTCCTTGCCGCCGGAGGTGGTGGTCATGTTGATATTGCCGGCGAAGCTGTCCCGGTGGTAGGTGATGTTCCCCGTGCTGCGCACGACTTCAGTCTTGTTGCGACACTCCATGACCCAGAAGACCGTATCCCCCTGGATATCGGTGCTGATCATCTTGCAATCCTGATTCTTTTCCGGCTGCTGAGGGACCGCGTCCTTTTTGCTCAGGCAGTGGGTGTATGTGACCGGGGGGATGGCAAAGGGGAGGCCGGGCATCTCCATGACCGTGGTGATCTCCCACTTCCCTTCGTGCATGTTCGGTTCGGCGGCGAGGGCGGGGATGGCCAGGGCAAGGAGCAGGACGAGGGTGATCAGGCCAAAGCGCATGGGGTCCTCCAGAGAAAAGGGTGGGTGAAGTGGAAGCGGGTTGCGCAAGTGTAGCCAAATCTGTCAAGGATGCAACGGTGGATTAACCTTGCCGCAGGTGTTCAAGAAGAATCTTCAGGCCGATGAGACAGAGGATGACCCCGCCGAAGATTTCGACCCGCTTCCCCCAGGACGCGCCGACTTTGCGGCCCAGGAGCATGCCGCAGACGGTCAGGACGCCGGCGACAAGGCCGATGACCAGGGCCGGCGTCCAGATGGAGACGCCGAGCAGGGCCAGGCTCAGGCCGACAGCGAGGGCATCGATGCTGGTGGCGACGGCGAGCATGACCATGGTCATGCCGCGGGTCGGGTCGGAGTCGGCTTTTTCCTCGGGGGCGAGGGCTTCGTGAATCATCTTGCCACCGACAAAGGCGAGGAGGGCAAAGGCGATCCAGTGATCGTAGCTGGCAATGAGAGGTTGAAAGCTCTTCCCCGCCAGCCAGCCGGTCACCGGCATCAGCGCCTGAAAGAGGCCGAAATGGAAGCCGAGGCGGAAGAGGTGCCGGCCGGTCAGGGGATTGAGGGCCATGCCGGTGGCGAGGGCGACGGCGAAGGCATCCATCGCCAGGGCGATGGCAATGCCGAGAAGGGTTAGCCAGTCCATGTCTTTACGTCCTTGGTCGCTTGAGCCGGTGCGGAAAGTCTTGGATTCTGTGGGCAGCGGTCGGTTGCTGTCAAGGGTAAACGGCGGACGAATGGGTGCTCTGGTGCGCCTGTGGTTGCGAAAAAAACCGCAGAGGAGTATAAAAGGGAGTCGTTGTCCCCGCCGCTTTCGGGCGGGCCGTCGGTACACCAAGAGCAGGGGAGAGGGAAAGAGATGCGTTCATGGTCAGGATTGATTCTTTTTGCGTTGCTCGGGCTGCCGCTGGCGGCGCAGGCCTTTACCCAGGATGGCTGCGGGGCAGGGCAGTGCCGCGATTGTCACAGTCTCGAGGTCAAAGAGGCCGCCAAAATTCTCGGTGAGGGGGTCGACCGGGTCCACAAGGTCGAATTCGCCGAAATCCCGGGATTCTGGGTGGTCGAGGTCGAAAAGGAGAAGCAGCGTTTTCCGCTTTACGTCGATTTTTCCAAGGCCTACGTCGTTGCCGGCAACGTCATTCGCCTCAAGGATGGGGAGAATGTCACCGCCCGCTACCAGACGGCCATGAATGGCGGCAAAGGGGCCAAGGCCGCCCCTCCGACCCCGCCGGCGCCGGCGAAAAAAATCGATTTCTCGCGGATTCCCCTTGACGATGCGCTCCTCCTCGGTTCGCCAGCCGCAAAAATCCGCGTCGTCGTCTTTACCGATCCCGAGTGCAGTTTCTGCAAAAAACTCCACGTCGAACTCAAGGAAGTCGTCCGCCTCGATTCCAACGTCGCTTTCCTGATCAAGATGTTCCCCCTGAAAATTCATCCCAACGCCTACGGCATCGCCAAGAGTGTTGTCTGCACCAAGTCGTTGACCTTGCTCGAGGCGAGTTTTTCCGGCGCGCCGGTCTTGCCCTCGGCCTGCGAGACGACCAAGGTCGACGAAAGTCTCGCCCTCGGTGAAGCCATCGGCATCAACTCGACGCCGACCTTGATCCTGCCCGATGGCACCCTCCTTCCCGGCTACAAGAAGGCTGCCGACATTCTGCGCCTGCTCGGGTCGAAGGCGGCGCCACCAGGGTGAGGGTAGGATGGGGTGAACCCCCTTGCTTTCCCGTCCGGCTTCTGGTAAAAGACGCAGTCGTTAAAAAGTTAGATGAAGGAGGAGGAAACCCGATGGGTTTGATGACCGGCAAGCGTGGTGTGATTTTCGGTGTCGCCAACGATATGAGTATCGCCTGGGGCATTGCCCAGCAGCTCAAGGAGCAAGGCGCCGAGATGGCTTTTACCTATCTCAACGAAGCGTTGGAGAAGCGGGTGCGTCCCCTGGCGGAAAGCCTCGGCAGCACGGTCATTCTCCCTTGCGATGTGGCGCGGGATGAAGATATCGAAGAGGTTTTCGCCGAGCTCGGCAAGCGCTGGGGGAAGATCGACTTCGTCGTCCACGCCGTCGCTTTCGCCAACCGCGAAGACCTCAAGAATCCTTTTTCCCAGACGAGCCGGGCCGGTTTCCAGCTCGCTCTCGACATCAGCGCCTATTCCCTCGTCGCCATGACCCGTAGTGCCATGCCGATCCTCAACAAGGGGGGTAGCGTCCTGACCCTGAGCTATCTCGGCGCCGAGCGCGTTGTCCCCAGTTATAACGTTATGGGCGTGGCCAAGGCCGCCCTCGAAGCATCAGTCCGTTATCTCGCCGCCGAACTCGGTGAACAGGGGATTCGCGTCAACGCCATCTCTGCCGGCCCGATCCGCACCCTGGCCGCCTCGGGGATCGCCAATTTCAAATCGAAACTCAAGCTCATGGATGACTTCGCGCCATTGCGACGGACGGTGACCCAGGACGAAGTCGGTAAATCGGCGGTCTATTTCCTCTCCGACCTCGCCAGTGGGGTGACCGGCGAAATCCATTACGTCGATGGTGGCTTCAACATCATTGTCGGTGCCGGTTGAGCCCCGTCCCCGTGACCATTGACCGACCCGAAAGAGCCCTCCGGGGCTCTTTTTTACTTTCCGCCGGAGGGTGGCATGCTGCACGGTAACCTGTCGGGGCTCAAGGCCGGCCAGATGGCGGCGCTGGAGCGCATCTACCGCCGGCGTATCGCCCCCGAGCAGATCGTCACCGTCGAACTGGCGCGTTTTCTCACCGAGCTCTCCTTCGAACTGCGCCGGCAGCTCGGGGTCATCATCGACCGCCAGGGGACAGTGGTTTATGTCATCGTCGGCGACGACCGCGAAATCGTCATCCCCGACCTTTCCGGCTACAGCCTCGGGCGCAGCGGCCTGCGCGGCCTGCGCTGCATCCATACCCATCTGCGCGAAGAAGGTCTGAGCCAGGACGACCTCACCGACCTCGCCCTCCTCCGTCTCGATCTCATGGCGGTGGTGACGGTGCGCGATCGGGGGCAGCCGGGGCTGGTCGAATATGCCCATCTCCTCCCGGCCAATCCCGACGGCAAGGGAGTCGAGATCCTGCGTGTCCCCTCCCTCTTCGATCTCGAACTCGACCTCGGCGCCTTTCTGCGCGGGCTCGAAGCCGAACTCGAGCGCAAGCTGGCGGAGACGGTCGATCTCTCCGACCGTCGCGAGAAGGCACTCCTCATCTCCGTCAGTCCGGCGTCGCGGCGCGAAATCGAGGAATCCCTCGATGAGCTCAACGAACTCGCCCGCACCGCCGATGTCGTCGTCCTCGACCGTGTCGTTCAGCGCACCCGCCAGACCAATCCCAAATATCTCATGGGGGAGGGAAAGATCCGGGAGGTCATCATCAACGCCCTGCAACGCGGTGTCACCCTCCTGGTTTTCGATCAGGATCTGTCGCCGGCCCAGGTCCGCTCCCTCTCGGAAATGACCGAGATCAAGGTCATCGACCGCACCCAGCTCATCCTCGATATCTTCGCCCGCCGCGCCCACACCCTCGACGGCAAGGTTCAGGTCGAACTGGCCCAGCTCAAATACATCCTGCCGCGCCTGGTCGGCAAGGGCCTGGCCATGTCCCGCCTCATGGGCGGCGTCGGCGGCCGCGGCCCCGGTGAAACCAAACTTGAAATCGACCGCCGGCGTATCCGCGACCGCATCAGCCGCCTCGAGCGCCAACTCGACGACCTCTCCCGCGGGCGCCTGCAACGGCGGCAGCGGCGGATCCGCGCCGGTCTCCCCATCATCTCCATCGTCGGCTACACCAATGCCGGCAAGTCGACCCTCCTCAACATGCTGACCCGCAGCGAGGTCTTTACCGAAGACCTCCTCTTCGCCACCCTCGATACCGCCACTCGGCGCCTGCGCTTTCCCCACGAGCGTGAAGTCATCATCACCGATACCGTCGGCTTTATCCGCAACCTCCCCAAGAGTCTCATGGGTGCCTTCAAGTCGACCCTCGAAGAGCTGGAGGACGCCGATCTTCTCCTCCATCTGGTCGATCTCGCCAACCCGCGCTTTGCCGAGCAGATTGCCGCTGTCGAGGCAATCCTGCGGGATCTCGAACTCGACACCAAGCCGACCCTCCTGGTCTTCAACAAATGCGACCAGGTCGATGCCGCCGAGACGGCCGCCGAATGCCGCCGTCATCACGCCGTGGCCGTCAGTGCCTTGCAGCGCGACAGCCTCACCCCCCTCCTGGATGAGCTGGAGCGGCGCTTCTGGCCGAAAACGACCGGCAATCCTTGACAGTACCCCAGGGTTTTCTCTACCCTGTAGCGGTCAGATAGCTATTGGAGGTTCCTTCATGTTGTTGCCCCGCGTGCTCCCGCTTTTGCTCCTGCCGCTCTTTTTGGCGGGGTGCACCGTTGTCGTCTCGGCGCCGCCGCCGGCCCCGAACGAAAGCAGCGCGGCGCCGTCTCCGCCGCCCGCTTCGGCTGATTGTGCTGGCAGCACCGGCGTCATACCGGGGGTTGCCGCCGATGGTGCCGTCGCCCTGGTTCTGGAGACCTCTCCCGCGGTCGAGTTGCCCGTTCCTGCCGATATTGTCGCGATGGAGGAGGACGAAGTCGAGCCGGCCGACGACGAGACCATGGCGGATAATCTCCTTTTGACTACCCCCGACCTGGCCGCCCCCGATCTCGAAGAGGAGCTGGTCCTGCCGCCGGCGGCGACCTTCGATTTCCCCGTCGTCGAGAATCCGAAGGTGCAGTATTTCGTCGATTACTACAGCGGTCCCGGGCGCGAGGTCTTCGCCCGCTGGCTCGAGCGCTCGACCCGCTACCTCCCCATGATGAACGCGGTCTTTGCCGAGGCCGGTCTCCCCCTCGATCTGACCTATCTCGCCATGGTCGAGTCCGGCTTCAATCCCAAAGCCTTCAGTTGGGCTCATGCCTCGGGACCGTGGCAATTCATGCCGCGCACCGGTCAACTCTATGGCTTGCAGGACGACTGGTGGCACGACGAACGCCGCGATTTTGAAAAGTCGACCCGGGCCGCCGCCCACCATCTCAAGGATCTCCATTGTCTCTTCGAAGGGGACTGGAACCTTGCCGTCGCCTCCTACAACGCCGGCGCCGGCAAGATGCTGCGGGCGACGAAAAAATATGACACTCGCGATTTCTGGGAGATGAGCCAGGGGAAGTACCTGCGCGACGAGACCAAGAACTATCTGCCCAAGCTCATGGCCATGCTCCTCATCGCCAAGCAGCCGGCCAAGTATGGCTTTAGCAACCTGCAATACCAGTCCCCGGTCGCCAGTGATACCGTGATCATCCCCACCGCCACCGATCTCGACATCGTCGCCCGGCTCAGCGGCAGCGATTACGCCACGATCAAGGAGCTCAACCCCGAACTCAAGCGCTGGTGCACCCCTCCCGGGCTCAAGGATTATCCCTTGCGCATCCCCGCCGGGACCAGGGAACAGTTCCTCGCCGCCTATGCCGAACTGCCGGTGACGGCACGGGCCAACTACGAGCATCACAAGATCAAGAAGGGGGATACCCTGCAGGGGCTGGCCAAGCGCTACCATATCCGCGTGGCCGATATCGTCGCCCTCAACTCCATTCGCAATCCCAAGGCGCTGCGCATTGGCAGCAACCTCGTCCTGCCGCTGCAACCGGGGGCGAGCAAGATCCCGCGTGAAGCCTTTGAGGATGACTACGTCCGCACCCGCCAGCCGACCCATACCGTGCGCAAGGGCGATACCCTTTCCCAGATCGCCCAGCGTTACGATGTCAGCTCCCAGGAATTGCGGGTCTGGAATCGTCTCGGCTGGGACAACGTCATCCGTCCGGGGCAGGTTCTCGTCGTCTCCGCCGGCGCCGCCAAGAGCAAGGGGAAGACCAAGGCGGTGACGGCGAGCAAGAGTGGGGGGAAGGGCAAGACAGCGACCGTCAGCGCCAAGAGCAGTGGCAGTAAGAAACCGGGGGCCAAGGGTGCCAAGACGACACGCATCGTCTACCAGGTCAAGGCCGGCGACACCCTCTCCAAGATTGCCCGCCGCTACGATGTCAGCACCAGTCGCATTCTCGACTGGAATAACCTCTCCGCCAGCCAGTTGCTGCAACCGGGACAGCGTCTGACCCTGCTGGTCGATGATGCCGACCGCGGCTAGGGCATCAGTTCGCGTGGAACGCGCCCTCTTCCTCAACCGCCTTGTCGCGCCTCTCCCCGGCGGTTTCGACCGTCTCTACTTCGGCGCCGAATTCTGCTGCTGGACTTTTCCGCCCGTTGCCGAATGCCGCCGCGCTCTCGCCGCCGCCCACGCCGCCGGCTGGGCCTTCACCCTCGCCACCCCGATCCTCCACCAGCGCTTTCTCCCCCGGATCGAACAGATCTTTGCCGAACTTCTCCCCGATTTTTCCGGCGGCGATGAAGTCCTCATCTCCGACTGGGGGGGATTGGCGCCGTTGCGCCGGGTAGCACCGGCGGCCACCGTCATCCTCGGGCGGGTCCTCTCGGGGCAGAAACGCGGGCCGCAGATTCTCGATCTTGAGCTCAATGTCGATGAACTCGATTACTTGCGTCAGGGGAGTTGGTACGCCCCGGAGGCGGTTGCCCTGTTGCAGGAAAATGCCATCGCCCGGGTCGAGCTCGACCTTTTGCTGCAGGGGGTGGCCCCGCTGCCGGCGGAACTCGCCGGCTCCCTCCATTACCCCTACGCCATGGTCACATCGAGCCGCAACTGCCCCTTTCGCAGCAGTTCCAGCGTCGCGGGTTGCCCGGCTCCCTGCGGTGACGTCTTTACCCTGAGCAGTCCGGAGAGCCCGCTCCCCCTCTTTCAGGGGGGGAATACCCAGTTTCTCCGCCATGAAGAACCCCCCGCACCCCCTTTTCCCGTCGGCATCGACCGCAGCGTTTTTCACCCCCAGCTGCCGCGCTAGATGGGCCATATAGCTTTTGACTTTTCCCGGGGGCGTTGCTAAACTCCCGACTTCGTCCATCACCCGAAAGGAATCACAAAAGCTCATGTACAATATCGCTCTCGCCCTTCTCGCCGGTATCCTCGTCAGCGTCCTCCTCATCTTCGCCGTCGAGCTCAATATCTGGATCTCCCTGCTCATCGGCTTCATCCTCATTGCCGGGCTCTATCTCCTCCTCACCCGTTATGTCATGGGCAAAGTCACCGCCCTGATGGACACGGTGCAGAAGGACGTCCAGGCCGGGCGCGTCGAAAAGGCGATCAAGGTCCTGGAGAGTGGCCTCAAGTACGGCCCCTGGCAGATCTACGTCACCGGCCAGATCAACTCGCAGATCGGCATGATTCTCTTCCTCAAGCGCGACTTCGCCGAGGCTTTCCCCTACCTGGAAAAGGGCTTCGTCAAGAACTGGGCGGCCATGGGGATGCTCGCCGTCACCTACATGAAGCGCAACAAGAACAGCAAGATGATCGACACCTTCGAGAGTGCCGTCACCGTCAACAAGAAAGAACCTCTTCTCTGGAACCTCTACGGTTTCTGTCTCGAGCACGTCGGCGAGAAGGAGAAGGCGATTGCGGTCATGGAAAAAGGGGTGAAGAAGGTCGGCGGCCACGAACTCCTCGAAGCGAATCTCGACCTGCTGCGGGACGGGAAGAAGATGAAGATGATGGCCTGGGGCGAACTCTGGTACCAGTTCCACCTGGAGAAGACCGGTGCCATCATCAAGCAGCAGACCAAGGCGATCCAGGGGCGGCGCAAGATCGTGCGGCAGTAACCGCCATGGCCGGCAAACGCGACAAAAGCCCTGCCTCTTCCCCAAGCCCCTTCAGCGTTTTGAAGGGGCTTGCCGTTTCTCCGCCGCCAGCCGGCAAAAAGGTCGTACCGCCGCCGGCGCCACGCCGGGACGTAGACGACACCCCGGCCGATTTCGCCAGCGCCATGGCCGACCTCGGGGTCAAGCCCATCACCCCTGGCAGTACGGCGCCGCCGGTTCCCGCCGCCGACCCCGTCCCCGGGCTGCTTGCCCCGCCGCCACTGCCACCGCCGACGGAGGAGGAGCTCTTCTTGAGCGCCCTCAACGGCATCACCGCGGTCTTCCGCGACGAACTCCCCGCCGAGGTCGAGCCCCAGGCCTCGCCGCGGCGGATGAAGCTGGTGCGGCAGGGGAAGCTCTGCCCTGAAGCGACCCTCGATCTCCACGGTCTGACTCGCGATGAAGCCCGCCTGCGCACCCGCCACTTTCTCGACAACAGCGTCCATCACGGTTTCAAGACCGTTCTTCTCATCACCGGCCGCGGTTTGCGCTCCCCCGAGGGCCCGGTGCTGCGCGACGAACTTGAGCGCTACCTCAGTCACGACGCCGCCGCCTGGGTCGCCGAATGGGGGCGTGCTCCCGGCAATCTCGGGGGGGAGGGGGCGCTGGTCGTTTTCCTGAAAGGGCGCAAAGGGGGAGGGGAATGAGCTCATGGTGACGCCGGAGACGGGGACGAACCCGGACCTGGCCACGAAGCAGCGCCAGTTCAATGCCGCCATGGCCCTCTATAACGGGAGCCGCCGCTACCAACTCTTCAGCGCCGGTGTCGCCGTCATCAACATCGCCCTGCAACTGACCCTCCTTGCTCGCCTCATCCCCCTCCATG
>MGTO01000009.1 GCA_001799485.1 Desulfuromonadales bacterium GWC2_61_20
ATCGGCACCCTGCCCCCCCTCTCGCCGCAACTGCAGGGGACGGGAGAGCGGCTCCTCGGCCACTTTCTCAACGACAACACCTCGCCGGAAACCCACTCCTTCCACGTCGTGTCGTTGCAGCGGCAGACCGGCATGGGGCGGGCGCTGGCCGAGGAGACGGCGCTGCGCTACCTGACGACGCAGTTGCTGACCGCCTACGCCAACCGCCACTTCGCCCTGACCGAGCACGGCCAGACCGCCCGGGTCTACTTCGCCCCCCATCCGCCGCAACGGCAGCGTCTCCTCAACGAGCTCATCCCCGATGCCTTCTACCGCGAACTCTTCATGAGCCCCTGCCTCTCCGGTTGGGACGACGGCGAGAGCAAGCACCGCTACATGCACCTGTGTCACCAGGTGTTGAGCCGCAGCCAGCTCAATGCCGTGGCCAAGCTGCGCGAGGCCGGCATCATCACCAGCAATCTGGTGGTCCTGCCCAATGTCTCCAATATCAGTCTGGCCAACAACGGCCTGCACCTCAGTCTCGGCAGCCGGCGCCTCACCGCCCGTCTTGCCGACCCGAAGAGCGGCTGCGGACCGGCCGAGGAGAAGTGGGCCGGGGACCTGGTGGTCAAGATGGTCGAGCACTTCCTGCCGCTCTTCGTCGGTACCTACAGCGCCGCCCCCTACCGCCTCGGCTTTGCCGATTTCCACCCGGAGCGGGCCCTCGGTTTCCTGCCGCACGAGCTCGATTTTACCCACCTGCGCATGCTCTGGCGGCGCTGGCGCAAGAAGGCGGACCTCTCGGTCTGCGGTCACGACCTCACCCCCTTCGGCCCGACCTGGATCGACCGCTCGGTCAGCCGCCTCTTCCATCTGCGCGGCGACGTCCTCCCCGATTTCCGCCTCATCGACTATCCGGTCAGTTTGCTCAGTACCCCGCGCAGCCCGTCCTGCAACGGCCAGCTCGGCAACCATGACCGGCTCAAGCACGACCTGGCCGATCAAGGGGTCTTCGACAAGCAGATGTCGGTCTACCTCCTATACAAAATGCGCGAGTTCCAGCGCATGGGCTTCAGTGGTTTCGAAGGGCGGCATTACAGCCTCTTCCCTGATCTCGACCGCGACCTGGCCGAAGCGGTCAATCTGCAGACGCTGATCACCGCCTTTGCCTGCAAGCAGATGCTCCTCGGGCACATTCACCACCGCTTCATCCCCGACGATCCGGTGGTGGAGAGCGAGCGCCGCCAGTTTTTCTTCGCCGCCGCCCTCGGGGTGCCGACGGTCTTCGTTCACCGCAGCAGCCGCAACATCTTCCTGCAACGCCTGTTGCGCCGCACCGCCGGTGTCCGTGCCAGCCGCCGCTATCCCGGTTACTGGCGCGTCCCCCTCGACAGCTTCCGCCTCGCCCTGCTGGCGCTCTTGCGCGAGGAGGGCGCGGACCTGGTCGAGGCCCATGGCCTGAGCGGAACGCTGGACGATCTCGAACGGCGCCTGCGCGACCCGGCGGCAACGGCCGAGGGCCGCCTCACCCGGAGCATCCTCAAGGGGGTCGGGGCCAAATCGTCCCTGGCGCTGTCGGCGGAGGAGTTCAACGCCGGCGCCGAGGACTTCTACCGGATCGATCTGCGTCGCCGGCAGTCCGCGGCCGCCTTCGATCTCCTCGAACGGGAGTGCGCCCGTCTCGATGCCGCCACCGATCTGGCCGCGCCGCTGCGGAGTGACCTCTATGCCCTTCTCGACGATGACGGCGCCGCCGCCTTCTGCCGCCGTCTGCGTGGCTCGGTCCTTGCCGAAACGGCGGACGCCGGTGCGTTGCGGCGACTCCTCGCCCTGACCCTGGTGGTCGAGACCGATCTGGCGCAACGCGCCCAGCAAAGTTGGTGGAGGGAGGAACCGCGTGCAGCATCAGTATGTTGAACGTCACAGCGGCCGCGTCTGCACCGAGGAGCTGCTGGCCGATCCCCTGGTGCGCTGGCTGTATCACCCGGTCCGCGAGCATGCCCCGAGCCTCTTCCGCCTCTTCACCGGGGCGCGGGCCTCGGCCGCCCTCGCCTTTCTCCAGTACGATTCGCTGTTGGCCCGGCGTCTGGACGAGCCCCTCGCCACCATGCAGCGCCTCGGGATCGATGTGAACGAATGTCTGGAGGCGCCGCAGTCGTTGCGCAGCCCGCGACAGATATTCGAGCGCAAGCTCCGCTTCGAGGAGTGCCGGCCCATGGTGGAGAGTGCGGAGACCGTGGTCTCGCCCGCCGATGCCCGGGTTCTCGTCGGCTCCCTGAAGGAAAACTTCGGACTCTTCATCAAGGGCAAGTTCTTCGATCTCGACGAATTGCTCGGGGAACAGGGCGACTGGCGCGGGGTCTTCGCCGCCGGCGACTTTGCCATCTTCCGTCTGACCCCCGACAAATACCATTACAACCATACTCCGGTCGCCGGCCGTGTCATCGATATCTATGGACTCGACGGTTGCTACCACGCCTGCAACCCGGCGGCGATGGTCCGGGAAGTGACGTCGCTGTCGCGCAACCGGCGGGTGGTGACGATCATCGATACCGATCTGCCGGGGGGGAGCGGGGTCGGACTGGTGGCGATGATCGAGGTGGTGGCCCTGATGATCGGCCGCATCGAGCAGTGCTACAGCAGCCGGGGCTACGCCGACCCGCAACCTGTTGAACCCGGACTGTGGCTGGAGAAGGGGCAGCCGAAAAGCCTGTATCATCCCGGGAGCAGCACCGACATCCTCCTCTTCGAGCCCGGGCGGGTGCGCATGGCCTCGGATCTTCTCGACAACCAGCAACGCAGCGACGTGTTCAGCCGATTTTCCGCCGGTTTCGGCCTGCCCCTGGTGGAGACCGAGCTGACGGTGCGCTCGCCACTCGCTTTCTGCCGCCGTCGGCGCCCCTGAGTGCATGGAGACGATATGACCCTCTGGTTCTTTCTCATCGGTCTGGCCACTGCCAGTTTCGCCCTGTGCGCCTGGGCCTTTCGCGCCCTGCCACGGGAGGAGTGGCAGTTCGTCGCCGCCCTGCCGACGGACAAGCGTGACGACGGGAGCTGGAGCGGGCGCAACCTGACCTACTACGGCGTCTTTACCGCCAACGCCTATCTTGTGGCCGCCGTTCTCGCCCTGCTCCTCCTCGGAGCCCTCGGCTTGGGCCGGCCGCAAATTCTCATCCTGACCGGCCTGCTGCTGGTCTTGTGTATTCCCGCCGCCAGTCTGCTGGCGCGCTGGGTCGAGGGGAAGGCGAACACCCTCACCGTCGGCGGGGCGGCCTTTGTCGGCATGCTTGCCGCCCCCTGGCTGGTCCTCCTCGTTCTGCACCTGATGCCGGAGGCAACGACGCAGCCACCGGCCACGGCGCTGCTGGCGGTCATCGGTATCGCCTACGCCTTCGGCGAGGGGCTCGGACGGCTGGCCTGCATCAGCTTCGGCTGTTGCTACGGCGCCCCGATCGCCGGTGCCCCTTCTTGGCTGCGCCCCTGGCTGGGCCGCTGTCATTTCGTCTTCCGTGGTGCGACACGCAAGAGTTCTTATGCCAGCGATCTCGAAGGGGTTCCGTTGATTCCGATCCAGGGCATTACGGCCCTGTTCTACCTGTGCTCCGGTCTAGCCGCCGCCGCCCTGCTCTTTGCCGGCCGGCCGGCGGCGGCTTTTCTCCTCGCGGTCTTCGGCACCCAGGGATGGCGCGTCGCTTCCGAATGGCTGCGCGCCGACGAGCGGGGCCGCGGGCGCCTCTCCGCCTACCAGTGGATGGCCCTGGCCACGCTGCCTTATGCCGTGCTCTGCTGCCTCTTCCTGCCGGCCGCTCCGCTACCGGCCCTGGATTTGGCCCGCGGCGCCGGGCTTCTCTGGAGTCCCGGGACGATCCTGGTCTTGCAGGGTCTCTGGTTCGCCATTTTCCTCCATACCGGGCGCAGCCGTGTCACCGGCTCGACCGTCGCCTTTCATGTGCATCACGAATGCATCTGAGGCGATGCCGCCCCGGCCGGTTGGTTGGCGCCAGCGTGGCCGCCGCCTGCTGGCGGATGCCGTCGGGGTCGGCGCATCCCCGTCCCGCATCGCCGCGGCCCTGGCTTTGGGCAGCACCATCGGTCTGGCCCCGGTGCTCTGGGGGGCGACCCTGACCTGCCTCTTCGCCGCCCGCCTGTTGCGCTGGCCGGTTCTGCCGCTCCAATCCGGCAACTTCCTGGTCTATCCCCTGCAACTCCTTCTCCTTGTCCCCTTTTTTCGGGGCGGGCAAGCCCTGGTTGACCTGCTGAATCCGCCCGTAGTCGGGTCACAGCCCGGGCTGCTGGCCGAACTGGGGCGAGGTCAGGGCGGAGCCCTGCTGCTCTGGCTGTTGCTGGCGCCGCTCTTTTACCTCGTCGGCTACCGGATCTGGCTCGGTCTCCTCGAACGTTGGCGCCGCCGCCATGAGCAGGCCTCATGACGCTACCCGCCGACATTCCTCCCGCGGAAATTTTATACTTCGCCTATGGCTCGAACCTGCTGCTAGAGCGGCTGCGTGCCCGCACCTCCTCGGCGACGGTGGGCGGTCCGGCCCGGCTCGACGGTTACCGGCTGAACTTTTCTCTGACCGGTGACGATGGCTCGGGCAAGTGTGCCATCACCCCCGCCGCCGGAGTCGCGGCGCAGGTCTGGGGGGTGGTCTATCGCCTGGCCGCTGTCGAACTCCCGCTCCTCGATGCCGCCGAGGGGGTACCGCGCCTCTATCGTCGTGCGGCAGTGATGGTGTCCTGCCGCGGCGCCGTGATGACGGCGTTTACCTATCTCCCCATGGCAACAGGGCTGGCCCCACCCCCGTACACCTGGTACTGGCAACTGGTCGTGGCCGGAGCGCTGCAGCAGGGGCTGCCCCTGGGGTATATAGAGAATCTGACCCGGCAGGTCGCCGTCGTCGATCCCGATGCACGGCGCCCGGCTCGCTTGATCGCCCTGCAGGTGTTGCAATCGGCACAGCCGGGCTTGCCGGGAGGGCGGTTGCCGGTCCCTGAGTGACTAGCGACCCATGGACCAGGTGCAGCGTTGGATCAGCGGGAGTGCAGCGGCAGTTCGGCAGGGGTGGGCCAGAAGGGGGCGTTGTCGAGGGCAGGGAGGGAGGCCGGGGTACGGCTCGGGGCGGAGGGAGGGGAAGTGAGATGGCGGCGGGGCGGGGAGGGATACCATTCGAGGATGCCGTCCCGTTTGACGCAGGCTTTGAAGAGCGCATCGACCAACCGATCGGTGCAGTAGCAGAGGGCAACCAGCGCTAGTGCCAAGCAGATTATTTCCATGATCGTCGTCCTTTTCTTTCAGTTTTCTCCTTCGGGTTGTTGTCGATATCCATGCACCCAGCATGACGATGCGGGATGGTGTTTGCGTCAGGCTTCGGTTTGAATTCGGTTAAATCGTTTCAGGGTGACGCCGCAGGGTGAAATAGACCGTCGTGCCTTGTCCCGGGGTGCTTTCAATCCAGACCCGTCCACCATGCAGTTGCACGATGTGCTTGACGATGGCGAGGCCGAGACCGGTTCCGCCCTGGTCCCGGCTGCGTCCGGCGTCGACCCGGTAAAAACGCTCGAAGAGACGCGGCAGGGCCTCTGGCGGGATGCCCGTCCCGCGATCCGCCACGCTCACCTCGATCAGGTCGCCGTCGGCCCGGGCTGCTAGTTTGACACTGCTCCCTGACGGAGCATGTTTGATGGCATTGTCGAAGAGGTTGAACAACACCTGTTCAAGTCGACCGCGATGGGCGATGACGGTCCAGTCTGCGACTCCGTCGCAGTCGAACACGACACCACGCTCTTCGGCCTTCTTGGCGAGAAGGGCGCAGCAGTGAGCAGCCAGCGGCGGCAGTGGGAGGGGCTCCAGATCGAGGGCGTTGCCGCTTCCTTCGAGGGCGGAGAGGGTGAGCAGGTCGGCGATCAAGCTGGTCAAGCGATCGGCGTGGCTCTGAATGATGGCGGCGAATCGGGTGGCGGTGGCCGGATCGCTTTCGATCAGACCCCCGACCAGGGTTTCGGCATAGCCGCGGATGACGGAAATCGGGGTGCGCAACTCGTGCGAAACGTTGGCGACGAAATCGCGGCGCACCCGCTCCAGGCGCTTGATATCGGTGATATCGTGAAAGACCGTGACCACGCCGGTCTGCTCCCCCCCTTCGCGCAGGGGGACCCAGTGGGTGAGCAGGACGCGCCCGTCGCTCCCCGGCAAGGTCAACTCAGCCACCTGCTCGCAGCGATTTTCGACGACGTTGCGAAAAGTAGAGGCGAGGAGGGGGTGGCGAGACAATTCTTGCAGCGGCCGGCCGAGGGCGCCGTCGTCGACCCCGAAGAGTTCGCGAAAGGCCGGATTGGTCAGACGAACCGTGCCGTCGTGGTCGGTCACCAGTAATCCTTCCCCCATGCCGCGAAGAATGGCGTCGAGACGGCCGCGTTCAGCGGTGAGATGTGCCATCTGCATCTGGAGTCGCTCCGCCATGGCGTTCATGGTCTGCGCCAGCGTGCCGAATTCGTCGCGACTTTCCACCGGCAACCGGCGGCGGAAGTCGCCGGCGCCAAAGCGCTCCACCCCCTCGCTCAACGCTTGTATCTTGCGGCCGGCCAACTGGGTCAGAAACAGACTCAGTCCGACCACCAGCAGCAGCGCCAGAGTGAGGCTCGCGACCAATCCACTTTTGGCTTGTTCGATGGCGATCAGGGGCACGGCCAGGCGTACGACCCCACCTTCCGGACGTTCGGCCACGATCCGCGTGGCGACGTAGAGCATCTCACGGCGCAGGGTCTCGGAGTAGCGCAGGGCCATACCGTGGCCGTCAGCGAGGGCGGCCTGTACTTCGGGACGGTTGCCGTGGTTATCCAGCGCGCCGAGGTCTATGGCGGCGACCTCGGAATCTCCGACCACGCTGCCGTCGCTCGCGATGAGGGTGGCGCGTACGCCGAGGCGGTTGCCGATGAGGTCTGCCAGTTCCGGGCCGGCGACGCGTAGCGAGCGCTCGTCTCGTTGCGCCAGTTGAGCGGCCAGGGTTGCCTCACCCCGCAGCTTGAGGCGCAGGTCGGCCAGGAGATCCTGTTCCAGGGTGCGACGCAGATAAGCGTAGGAGGTGCCCCCCATGACCAACATCATCAGCAGCAGGGTGGCGAAGAGTTTCCAGCGGACGGGCATCTAATTTCTCCACGGGTTCAAGTTGACTCGCGAAGCATAGCCCAGAAATGTTTGGAAGCTGTTAGTTGTGGGTTGTTGAATTTACAATCCCGTTGGTCATCAGGCAAAATCTTGCTGCGCGAGTAATTAAGGTAATTACGGTTGAATTGCCGCCGCCGCGGCCGTTATGATGGTTGATACACCGTCATCTTCCCAAAGAGGGATTGCCCATGCCCGACCGCACTCCGCCACCCTCGATCCCTTTTGACCACCCCTATCTGCTGGCGGCGCGGCGGCTCTTTCCGCCCGCCCTGTGGCCGCGCCTCTTTGTCGTCGGCGGCACGGCGCGCGATCTGGTGTCAGGTGCCGTTCCCAACGATCTTGACCTCGTCGCTGCCGTGGCGGCAGGCGACCTGGCGGCCCTCGGTTTTCGTCCGGTGGCGACGACGCAGGGGGCGGCGATCCATTTTAAATATCGTCCCGGTGTCGGCAAGGTCGAGATCGTCCTCATCCCTGCCCCGGAGGCACTGGCGGACGATCTGCGCCGGCGCGACTTCACCGCCACCGCCTTTGCCTTGCCGATCACTGGTGGTGCCGTTTATGATCCCCTCGACGGGGTCACCGCCTTGCACCGCCGTCTCCTCATTCCGACTTCGCCAGAGTCCTTCCGTGACGATCCGATCCGCCTCTTTCGCGCCTTTCGCCTCCTCTGCGCCGGCTGGACGTTGAGTCCCGCGGCGGTGGCACTGATCCAGGCGCAAGGGTGGGAGGCGGCGCTGGCCCGCTGCCCGGTCGAGCGCTTCAGTGGCGAGATGGTCAAGGCCCTGGCGTTTCCCGCGCCGCAGCGCTTCTTTGCCGCCATGCTCGAATTCGACGTCGGCCAGAGTCTCCTCCCCGAACTCTTCCGGATGCCGGCGGTGGTGGCGGGGCCGCCCGAGTACCATCCGGAAGGGGATCTCTTCAGCCACGCCCTGGAGACCCTGGCGGCGGTAACGGCACAGTCGGCCGAGCCCCTGGCGCGCTTTTGCGGCTTTTTTCACGATCTCGGCAAGCTCGCCACCGATCCCGCCCTTTACCCGCGCCATCATGGCCACGAAGAGGCGGGGGCTGCCCTGGCCCTCACCTTCTGCCAGCGCCTGCGCCTCCCCGCCGTCTGGCGCACCGCCCTGGCGGCCCTCTGTCGCGACCACGGCAAGGCCCGGCGCTGGGACGAGCTGCGCGACGGCACCAGGGTGACGTTGGCGGAGGCGGCGGTCAAGGCGGGGACGACGGAACTGTTGCCGCTGCTGGTGGCCTGCGATGGCGGGCGGGGAGGGGTGATGCCGGGGTGGGAGACGGCGGTGGCGGCGGCGCGGCTGTCGTCGCGGGAGCTGGGCATCCGTCCGGAGCAGTTCGAAGGGGATGCCGCTGCCGGCATCCCGCCGCTGACCCCGACCGAGCGGCAGGGGCTGGTGCATCAGGCGCGGGTCGCGGAGCTGCGGCGGCGGTTGCGGGGTGAATCACCCCCCCCCTCTCCCTAGCCCTCTCCCACGAGGGGAGAGGGAATGATAGCTCCCCTCCCCTTATGGGGGGGCAGGGGGAGGGTGCTTTCAGGTCACACAAAGATATTCCTCTCCCTCGCTCATGCCGATGGTGGCGAAGAAGTCCCGCACC
>MGTO01000010.1 GCA_001799485.1 Desulfuromonadales bacterium GWC2_61_20
CGATCTCATGGTCAACCCCGAGGTGCGCGAGGTCTTCCAGAAGCGCAGCCGCATCGTCGCCCTGATCCGCGAGTTCATGGTCGGTCACCAGTTCCTCGAGGTCGAGACGCCGATGATGCAACCGATTGCCGGCGGCGCCACGGCGCGTCCCTTCATCACCCATCATAACGCTTTGGATATGGAGCTCTTCCTGCGCATCGCCCCGGAGCTCTATCTCAAGCGCCTGGTGGTCGGCGGTTTCGAGCGGGTCTTCGAAATCAACCGCAACTTCCGCAACGAGGGGATCTCCATCCGCCACAACCCCGAATTCACCATGATGGAGTTCTACCAGGCCTACGCCACCTACGGCGACCTGATGGACTTCACCGAAAAGCTCGTTTGCCATGTGGCCAAGGAAGTCGTCGGCAGTCTCAAGTTCAGCTACGGCGGCCGCGAGGTCGATCTGACCCCGCCCTGGGACCGTCTCACCGTGCGCGAAGCGGCGATGAAGTACGGCCGGCTCGACGCGGCGACCCTCGACGACCATGCCGCCTTGCTCAAGGTCGCCAAGGGGCTCGGCCTCGACTTCGAGCCGACGGTCGGCCACGGCAAGCTCCTCACCGCCGTCTTCGAGGAGGTCGCCGAACCGCACCTGTGGCATCCGACCTTCATCACCGCCTACCCGACCGAGGTCTCGCCCCTCTCGCGCAAGAACGATGCGAATCCGGAGCTGGTCGATCGCTTCGAGCTCTTCGTCGTCGGTCGCGAGCTGGCCAATGCCTTCTCCGAGCTCAACGACCCCATCGACCAGAAGGAGCGTTTTCTCCGGCAGCTCGACGAAAAGGCCGCCGGCGACGAGGAAGCCCATGCCATGGACGAGGATTACATCCGCGCCCTCGAATACGGCCTACCGCCGACGGCGGGGGAGGGGATCGGCATCGATCGGCTGGTCATGTTGCTGACCGATTCGGCCTCGATCCGCGACGTCATCCTCTTTCCGCAGCTGCGGCCGGAAAAATAAGCGACCTCATGTCCTACGAATGGTTCATCACCCTGCGCTATCTGCGGGCCAAGCGCAAACAGACCTTCATCTCGGTCATCAGCTTCATCTCCATCGCCGGCGTCACCCTTGGCGTGGCGGCGCTGATTGTCGTCCTCGCCGTCATGACCGGTTTCCACGATGGCGTACGCCAGCAGATTCTCGGCAACATCCCGCATCTGCTGGTGCAGCGTTACGGCGAGGATCTTGCCGACTACGGCCAGGTCGCCGAGCGGGTGCGCAAGGCCTCCCCCGGGGTGCTGACGGTCAGCCCCTTCATGTCGAAGGAGGGGATGCTCATTGCCCGCGGCAGTGTGGCGGCGGTGACGGTCAAGGGGGTGGCGCCCGGCAACAAGATTTTCGCCCAGCGTTATCGCACCTTTGAAGGCGGTAATGTCGAACAGCTCCTCTTCGCCGAGTCGGTCACGGCGCCGCCGGGGATCGTCATCGGCCTCGATACGGCGTCCACCCTCGGCGTCTCCCTCGGCGACAGCATCAGCGTCATCCCGCCGATGTTCAGCATCACCCCCTTCGGCATGATGCCGAAGATGCAGGCCTTTCGCATCGTCGGCATCTCCCGTCAGCGCGGCGGCTTTCTCGACACCTACTTCGCCTACATCTCCCTTCCCGAGGCCCAGCGCCTCCTCGCCAGTCCCGATCGGGTCACCGGCATCGAGGTCGAGGTTGCCACCTTCGAACAGGCCAAAAGGGTGGCTCTCGACCTGCGCCGCGAATTCCCCTATCCCTATGTCGTCCGTTCCTGGGAAGATCTCTTCGGCTCTTTCCTCTCGGCCCTCAAGCTGGAGAAACTCGGGCTCTTCATCGTTCTCGGCATCATCGTCCTGGTCGCCGCCTTCAATATCGCCACCACCCTGATCATGGTCGTCATGGAGAAGCACAAGGATATCGCCATTCTGCGCGCCATGGGGGCGACGGCGGAGAGCATCATGAAGATCTTCGTCTTCGAAGGACTGGTCATCGGCACCCTCGGCACCGGCCTCGGCACCCTCCTGGGCACCGTGCTGGCGCGTTTCGCCGACAACATCATCAAGGGGATCGAGCGTCTCTTCGGCATCCGCATCTTCGACCAGGCGGTCTACGGCATGGAGCGCTTCCCCTCGGTGGTCTACGCCAGCGACGTTTTTCTCGTCGCCCTCATGGCCATGACCATCTGCCTGCTGGCGACGATCTATCCGGCCTACCGCGCCTCGCGCATGGACCCGGCGGAGGCGCTGCGCTATGACTGAGACATTGATCGAAGTGCGCGGGCTGACCAAGAGTTTCGCCACCGCCGGTGTCCGCGTCGATGTCCTGCGCGGTCTCGATCTCGCCATTGCCCAGGGCGAACGGGTCGCCGTGGTCGGGGCCTCGGGGGCGGGAAAGAGTACCCTCATGCATATTCTCGGCGGACTCGATGCGCCGACAAGCGGCACGGTGCACTTTGCCGGAGCCGACATCTTTTCCCTGCGCGGGCGTCCCCTCGATGCCTTTCGCAACAGCACCATCGGTTTTGTCTTCCAGTTCCACCAGCTCCTCCCCGAGTTCACCGCCCTGGAAAATGTCATGATGCCGGCCCTCATCGCCCGCCAGTCACGACACGATGCCGCCACCGGCGCCGGCGAACTCCTTGCCGAGGTTGGTCTGGGCCACCGGTTGCATCACAAGCCGGGGGAACTCTCCGGGGGGGAGCAGCAGCGGGTCGCCATCGCCCGGGCCTTGATCCGGGCGCCGCGCCTGTTGTTGGCCGACGAGCCGACGGGGAATCTCGACAGCGGCACCTCGGACGATATCTTTGCCTTGCTCGATCGTCTGCATCAAAGCCGTGGGCTGACCATGGTCATCGTCACCCACAGCGAACGCCTCGCCGCCCGTCTCGATCGCACCATCCGCATGCGCGACGGCCAGATCGACAGTTGAGTACCGGCCAGATTACGGTTTACACGTCCTTCCCCGTTTCCTATAATGCGGCACTTCTCATCGGTTGCTTGTGGAGTTTACTGACTATAATGCTGAAAAGATGGCCCCTTATCCTCTTCTCGATTCTTTTGTGCGGCAGTGGCGCCAACGCCCAGGACTTCCCCATCGATGCCGTCGTCGTCGAGGGGAACTCGCGGGTCGACAGTGCGACCATCGCCAGTCTCCTGACCGTCAAGGCGGGGACGACGGTCAGCGCCGCCGATATCGATCGGGATGTGGTCGCCCTCTTCAAGTCGGCCCGTTTTGTCGATGTCCAGGTCGATTACGAGGAGCGGGACGGCAAGCAGATCCTGGTTTACCGGGTGGTCGAGCAGCCCCTGGTGCGCAGTCTCAAGTTTTCCGGCTACGACGAGCTGGGCGAGGATAAACTGAAAGCCGTCGTGACCCAGCGCACCCCGTCTTTGTACAACCCCTCCGCCATCGATAAAAGCGTCGGAGCGATGAAAAAGCTCTACGCCGACGAAGGTTTCTACGCGGCCGCCATTACGACGAAGTTCGATGTGAAGATGCCGGAAAACGAGGGGGTCCTGACCTTCGTTGTCAGTGAAGGGGAGAAGGTCCTCATCGATTCCATCCGCTTCGAGGGGAATACGGTCTTCGCAAGCGACGATCTCCTCGACAAGATGGAAACCAAGGAGAAGTTCTGGCTGACCTCATGGATTACCGGGCGCGGCGCCTACCAGCCGGAGATGCTGCAGCGCGACCTTGAGGTCATTGCCGACGGTTACTTCGATCGCGGCTATGTCCAGATCAAACTCAAGCAACCCCAGGTCAACCTCATCCACGACAATGAATATCTCGACGTCGTTATCGAATTGTCCGAGGGGGCACAGTTTCGCGTCGGCGAACTCGATGTCAAAGGCGATCTCCTCGGCCGCCGTGAAGAACTCCTGGCCCTGACCAGGCTCAAACCCGGCGATATCTTCAGCCGCAAGGTCTTGCGCGATGGGGTTCTCGCCATCAGCGATTTTTACGCCGACCAGGGCTACGCCTATGTCAATGTCTCCCCCCTCTCCAGTGTCGATGTCGAAAAACGCCTGATCAACCTGGTTTTCGAGATCGAGCAGGGGAGCCAGGTCCATATCGACAAGATCCGTCTGCGCGGCAATGTCAAGACCCGCGACAAGGTCGTCCGCCGTGAATTGCAGGTCGTCGAAGGCGATCTTTACAACGCCTCTCGGCTCAAGGAGAGCAAGCGCCGCGTGAAAAATCTCGGTTACTTCGAGGAGATTCAGATGACCCCGGCGAAAGGAGCGACGGCCGACAAGATGAACCTCGATATCGAGGTCAAGGAGAAACCGACCGGGACCTTCTCTCTCGGCTTCGGTTATTCCTCCGTCGACAAGATCGTCGGACAGGGGTCGGTGACCCAGGAGAACTGGCTCGGTCGCGGCTACAAGCTCAATCTCTCCGGCGCCTTCGGTTCGAGTAGTACGACCTACCAGGTCGGCATCACCGATCCCTACTTTCTCGACAGCAAAGTCAGCCTCGGTTTCGACCTGTACAATACCGACCGGGAGTTCAGCGATTATTCCAAGCGTGCCGCCGGTGGAGCCTTGCGCGCCGGTTATCCCCTGACTCCCGATGGCAAGACCCGGATCGGCTTGACCTACCGCTACGAACAGAAAGAGATCTACGACGTCAGCCCCTTTGCTTCGGTGAACATCATAAGTCAGGAAGGTTATTCCACCCTCTCGTCGATTTCCGCCACGCTGGTGCGGGACACCACGGACTATCGCCTCGATCCCTCCAGGGGGACGCTATCTTCCTTTTCGACGGAGTTCGCCGGCATCGGCGGCACCGAGAAGTTTGCCCGTTTCGATCTGGACGGGCGCTATTTCCACCCCCTCTTCTGGTCGACGGTCTTCATGGCGCACGGGCGCATCGGCTACATCGCCGAAGTGGGCGGCGAACCGATCCCCATCGACGAACGCTACTATCTCGGCGGCCTGAATTCGTTGCGCGGTTTCGAGTCGCGTACCGTCGGTCCGCGTACAGAAGTACCCGTTGGCTCCGGCTTCTTCGAATATGCCGGGGGGAACAAGGCGGCTTATTTCAATTTCGAGTACCTCTTCCCCATCGTCAAGGAAGCCAATATCAAGGGGGTCCTCTTCTTCGATATCGGTAATGCCTGGGATGAAAGCGAAACCTACTTCAGTACGATGCGGCGCAGTGTCGGCGCGGGGATCCGTTGGGCCAGCCCCCTGGGGCCCTTGCGCCTCGAGTGGGGCTACAATCTTGCTCCGATCGCAGGTGAAAAGTCGTCCGAACTGCAGTTCTCCATCGGTAGTTTTTTCTAACCCATTACCCTCTTTTAGGAGATGACGAAAATGACCCGGAAACTGGTTCTGGCCCTAGTCCTGATCTGTTGTACCGCCCTGCCGGCCGTTGCTGCCGGCGACTTCAAGATCGCCTATATCGATCTGCAGAAGGCCCTCAACCAGTCCGAGGCCGGCAAGGCCGCCAAGGAGAAGATCGCCCAGCGGGTCAAGGAGCATGAAACGGTTTTCGATGGTCGCCAGAAGGAGTTGAAAAAACTCAAGGACGACCTGGAGAAGCAGGCGCTCCTCCTTTCCGAAGAGGCCCGGGGAGCCAAACAGCGCGACTTCGATCAACGCCTCAAAGAGTTCCAGCGGGCGACCAAGGACGCCCAGGAAGAAGTGCAACAGAAGGATGCCGACTATACCCGCGCCATCCTCGAGGAACTCTCCAAGGTCATCCAGGATTTCGGGGCGCGCGAAGGTTATGCCATGATCCTCGAGAAAACCGAAAGTGCCGTCCTCTTCGCCGATGCCAAGTTCGACGTCACCGACAGCCTGATCAAGGCCTACGACGCTTCGCGCAAGAAGTAAGGAGAGGTTGCCGTGGCCACCCTGAAAGAGCTGGCGCAGCTGGTAGGCGGCGAGATGGTCGGTGCCGATGGTGAAATTCGTGCCCTCGGGCCTATCGACAGGGCCGGAGCCGGAGAGATCACCTTTCTCGCCAACCCCAAGTATCTGCCGTTGCTGGCGCAGACCAAGGCCGCTGTTCTCGTCGGTCGCAATGTCGCCGTGCCGCCCGGGGTCTCCCATATCATCTGCGACAACCCCTATCTCGCCTTCGCCAAGGTCCTGACCCATCTCCATGCCCGGCGGCCGGCGCCGTGCGGGGTCATGCCCGGGGCGCACATCGCTCCTTCGGCACACCTCGGCGACGAGGTCACGGTCTATCCCGGGGTTGTCGTCGGCGACAACGTCCGTCTCGGGCGGGGGACCTGCCTCTATCCCGGCGTCATCCTCTATGCCGATGTCGTCGTCGGTGACGACTGCATCCTCCACGGCGGCGTGGTCGTGCGTGAGGGGTGCCGTCTCGGCCATCGCGTCATCGTCCAGCCCAACGCCGTCATCGGCGGCGATGGTTTCGGATTTGCTCCGGACGGGGACCAATATTTCAAGATCCCGCAGATCGGCATTGTCGTCATCGACGACGATGTCGAGATCGGGGCGGCCACCTGTATCGATCGCGCCGCCCTCGGCGTGACCAGGGTCGGTCGTGGCAGCAAATTGGACAACCTCGTGCAGATCGCCCACAACGTCGTTGTCGGCGAGGCGACGGTCATGGCCGCCCAAGCCGGGATTGCCGGCAGCACCCAGGTCGGCCGACACTGCACCTTCGGCGGTCAATCGGCCGTGGCCGGGCATCTCAAGGTCGGCGACAATCTCACCTTTGGCGGTCGCGCCGGCGTGACCGGCAACATCGAGGGGGGCGCGACCCCGCAGATCCTCTCCGGCATGCCGCCGATCCCGCATAAGGACTGGCTGAAGACCTCCCTCTGTGTCAATAAATTGCCGGAAATGCGCAAGGAGCTAAATCGCTTGCACCGTCAGCTCGCAGAACTCGAACTTCTGATCAAGGAGAAATTGCAATGAACATGAACATCATCGACATCATGAAGGTTCTCCCCCATCGCTATCCCTTTCTCCTGGTCGACAAAATTGTCGAAATGGAGGCCGGCAAGCGGGTCGTCGGGATCAAGAACGTCACCATCAACGAGCCGTTTTTCCAGGGACATTTCCCCGGCCACCCGATCATGCCGGGTGTGCTCATCATCGAGGCGATGGCCCAGGTCGGCGGCGCTTTCGCCATGATCAGCAATAACATCGGCGATGACAAGGTGACGTATTTCATCGGTATCGATAAGTGCCGCTTCCGCAAGCCGGTCCTCCCCGGGGATGTGCTGCGCATCGAACTCGACCTGACCAATTTGCGCCGGGGGATCTACACCTTTGAGGGCAAGGCCTTTGTTGAGGGTGTTCTCGTGGCTGAAGCTGAACTCAAAGCGACCTTTGCCGACCGTTAAGGATAATCATCATGATTCATGCGACCGCTATCGTTCACCCCGGAGCGAAAATTGCCGACAGCGTCGAGATCGGCCCCTATGCCGTCATCGGCGATAACGTCGTCATCGGCGCCGGCACCACGGTCGGGCCCCATACCGTCATCGAAGGCTGGTGTGAAATCGGCAAGGACAATAAAATTTTCCAGTTCGCCTCCGTCGGGGCGGTCCCCCAGGACCTGAAGTTCCATGGGGAAAAGTCCTGGCTGCGCATCGGCGACCGCAATACGGTGCGGGAGTTCGTCACCCTCCATCGCGGGACCGAGGATGGCGGCGCCGAGACGATCGTCGGCAACGATAATCTCTTCATGGCCTATGCCCATGTCGCCCACGACTGCCGGGTCGGCAATCATGTCATCCTCGCCAATGCCGCGACCCTGGCCGGCCATGTCCAGGTCGATGATCACGCCATCCTCGGCGGGCTCTCGGCCGTGCACCAGTTCACCCGCATCGGCACCCATGCCATGATCAGCGGCGGCTCCATGGTCAATCAGGACATCACCCCCTACACCATCGCCCAGGGGGATCGGGCCGAGCCGGTCGGCATCAATCTCGTCGGCCTCAAGCGCCGCGGATTTTCGGAAGAGGCGATGCGTGCGGTCAAGAATGCCTACAAGGTCATCTTCCGATCCGGCTTGCGCATGGAAGAGGCCCTGGAGCAACTCGCCGCCGATGCGGCCAAGTTTCCCGAACTGGCTGTCTTCGTCAATTTCATCAAAGAGAGCCAACGCGGCATTGCCCGCTAAGCCTGATTTCAGATCGGAAGCACATTGCTCACAGGGAAAGGCTTGACCCCCTTGACTTCTGAATCGCGGGGACGCAGAGCCCTCATCGTTACCGGGGAAGCCTCGGGCGACCTGCATGGCGCCAATCTGATCCGGGCGGTGCAGCAGATCGATCCCGAGTTGCGTTTTTTTGGCGTCGGCGGCCAGCGCATGGCCGCTGCCGGCTGCGACATCCGCATCCGTGGTGAAGAGATTGCCGTCATGGGGCTGTTCGAGGTCCTCGGCCATCTGCCGGTGATCTGGCGGGCCTTCCAGAAACTCAAGGCCATCCTGCACGGTCCCGAACGCCCGGACGTCCTTATCTGCATCGATTTTCCCGATTTCAACCTGCGTCTGGCGGCAGTGGCCAAGCGCGCCGGGGTGCCGGTCCTCCATTACGTCAGTCCCCAGGTCTGGGCCTGGCGGCGGGGGCGGGTGAAGGCGATCGCCCGGGTCGTCGACCGACTCGCCTGCATCCTCCCTTTCGAGCCCCCCCTGTATCAGGGGCTCGACATCGATGCCGAATATGTCGGTAATCCCCTTGCCGACGAGGCCGTGGTGCGGACGAGCCGCGCCGCTGTCCTCACCGGGCTCGGCCTCGACCCGACCCGTCCCGTCGTCGGTCTCTTCCCCGGCAGCCGCCATAACGAATTGCGCTACAACCTGGGCACCATCCTCGGCACGGCCGAGGTTATTCAAAAGCGCAAACCGTCGGTGCAGTTTCTCCTCCCGGTTGCTTCTTCCCTCCGCGATACGGATTTTGCCGAAGGTCTCAAGAGTTGCCCCGCGCCGATTCGACTTGCCCATGACAATATCTATGACCTGGCTCATGCCTGCGATGCCGTCCTCGCCGTGTCCGGAACCGTTACCCTGCAAACGGCCCTGGTCGAAACGCCGCTGGCGATTTTTTACCGGGCCGCGCCGCTGACCTACGCCATCGGCAAGCACCTGATCAAGGTCGATTGTTTCGGCCTGGCCAACATCGTCGCCGGCCGCAAGGTGGTGCGCGAGTTTCTACAAGACGAAGCGACACCGGGGGCCCTCGCCGGCGAGATCCTCAGGATTCTCGACGATCCGGCCTACGCGCAGGCGATGCGGCACGGCCTGAAACAGGTGCGTGAGCGCATCGGTCCTCCCGGCTGTGCCGAGCGCGTCGCGGCGATGGTGGTGGAGATGAGTCGCGGTCAGGTGCGCAGGGCGGTGACGCCATGATCACGACCCGGGAACTCTACCAGCGTCTCTATGTCTATATCCGCCCGCACTGGTGGCGGGTAGCGCTCTCCATGGTGGCCTCCCTGGGGATTGCCGCGACCGATGGCGCCATGGTCAAGCTGGTGCAGCCCTTTGTCGATCGCCTTATCGTCGCCGGCGAACGCGAGATGCTGATTCTGGCCCCCTTTCTCATCATCGGCCTGCAACTGGCCAAGGGGATCAGCCGGTTTGCCCAGGAGTACTACATCAAATCGGCCGGGCAGCTCGCCATCCAGCGCATCCGCAACCATCTCTTCGAACACATCATGGGGCTGTCGATGCGTTTCTACGGACGCACCCCCAACGGCGTCCTCATGTCCAAGGTCATGAACGACGTCGGGACGATGCAGTCGGCGACGGCCGAAGTCCTGGTCGGGGTCATGCGCGATGCCGTCAGCCTCGTCGTGCTGATCGGTGTCGCCTTCTACACCGACTGGAAGATGGCGGCCATCGCTTTTCTGTCTCTGCCGATTGCCGCCTTTCCGGCGGCCAAGATCGGCAAGAAAATTAAGCGCCATGCCCGTTCGGGGCAGGCGGCCATCGGCGACCTCAACAGCGTTCTGGAGCAGACCTTTTCCGGCATCAAGGTGATCAAGGCCTTCGGCACCGAAGGTCAGGAAACCCGGCGCTTTTCTTTCGAGAACAACCGCTTCCTCTCCTCCGTGCGCAAGGTCATCAAATACGATGCCATGGCTGCACCCTTTATCGAAGTATTGACCGGTTTCGGCGCGGCGGCAGTCGTCTGGTACGGCATGCAGCGCGTCATTGCCGGGGAAATGAGCCAAGGCCAGCTCTTCTCCGTCCTGGCGGCGATCATGCTCATGTACGCGCCATTCAAACGTCTGACCAAACTCAACAACTACATGCAGCTAGCCATTTCCGCGGCCGAACGCGTCTTCGATGTCTTCGATGAGAAACCCGAGATTGTCGATGCCGCCGAAACTGTCTCCCTGGGGCGGGCGCGTGGCGCGGTGACCTTTGCCTCGGTCAGCTTTGCCTATGATCGCGACCCGGTCCTGACAGATTTTTCCCTGGAGGTTCAACCGGGTGAAGTCATTGCTTTTGTCGGTCCGAGCGGGGCCGGCAAGACGACCCTGGTCGGCCTCCTCAGCCGTTTTTACGACCCGACCTCGGGGCGGATTCTCCTCGATGGCCACGACCTGCGGCAGATTTCTTTGGCGAGCCTGCGCCGCAACGTCGCCCTGGTCGATCAGGAGACATTCCTCTTCAACGATACCATCGCCAATAACCTGCGCTACGGCGTTCCCGAAGCGACGGAGGACCAGGTGCGCGAGGCGGCGCGCCTCGCCTATGCCGACGATTTCATCCAGCAATTCCCCGAGGGTTATGCCACCGATGTCGGCCAGCGCGGCCTGCGCATCTCCGGCGGGCAGCGTCAGCGTCTGTGCATCGCGCGGGCTCTGTTGCGGGACGCGCCGGTGCTGATTCTCGACGAGGCGACCAGTGCCCTCGACACCGAGAGCGAAGCCATGGTGCAGAAGGCTTTGGCCAACCTGATGCAAAACCGCACCACCTTTGTCATCGCCCACCGCCTCTCGACTATCATGAATGCCGACCGCATCATTGTTCTCGACGGCGGCCGCGTTGTCGGCTGCGGCACCCATCAGCAATTGCTACGGGAGGATGGACTCTATCGCCGCCTCTACGACATGCAGTTTCAGGACAGCTGAGATGCAACGTTCCCTTGGCAACCGTCTTCTTCTCGTCCTTGGTCCCTGGCTGGCGGCCCTTGTCATCCGTTTTCTCGCTCGTACCGTCCGCTGCGACGTCCTTGGCCTGGAATATCCGCGTCGACTGTGGAGCGAGGGGCGTTTTGTCATTCTCAGCTTCTGGCACGATCAGCTGCTGATGATGGTCAACGCCTACCGGGGCCCCAGGGCCAAAATCTTGATCAGCGCCTCCAAGGACGGCGAGCTCATTGCCAAGACCATGGCGCGCTTTGGCCAGGAAGCGGTGCGCGGTTCGTCGCATCGGGGGGGGCGGGCGGCGTTTCGCGAACTCGTCGCCCTGGCGCGCGAGCCGGTCGATCTGGTCATTACCCCGGATGGTCCGCGCGGCCCGCGTCATTGCATCAAGGAAGGGGTGGTGCAACTGGCGCGCATCACCGGACGGGGTGTGGTCCCCTACACCTTCCAGTGCAGCCGGGGCTACCGCTTCGCCTCCTGGGATCGGTTCCTCTTTCCCTATCCCTTTGCCCGCGGGGTCTATGTCTACGGCCCGCCCCTCTACTTTGCCGCAGGCGAGGATGCGGAAGCCTTCCGCCTGCGTCTCGAGGCGGCGATGCAGGAGAACGAGCGGCTCGGTGCCGCCCACCTGGAGGGCTATGGCCTTTCTCCTGTATGACCTTCTCCTGCTGGCGGCGACCCTCGTTCTCCTCCCGTGGTATCTGTTGCGCCGCAGCATCGGCGGCAAGGCGCGTCAGGGACTGCGCGAGCGCCTTGGCGGCAATCCCGGCGGCCGCTTCAAGCATGACCCCAGCCGTCCCCTGATCTGGGTCCATGCCGTCTCCGTCGGCGAGACCCGTGCCGCCATCCCCTTGTTGCGCGAGTTGAAAGCATCCTTCCCCGAGGCCCGGCTGGTTCTCAGCAGTGTCACCGAAACGGGACGGGCCATCGCCGAAGGGATTGCCGAGGTCGATGAACTCATCTACTTTCCCGTCGATCTCTCCTTTGTCGTGCGCCGGGTCCTCGCCCGCTTGCGCCCGACCCTGATCGTCATCGTCGAAACCGAAATCTGGCCCAACTTCGTGCGTGCCGCCGGCACCGCCGGAATTCCGGTGGTGCTCGTCAACGGCCGCATCTCCGATCGTTCCTTCCCCCGCTACCTGCGCCTGCGCCCCTTGCTGCGCCCGGTCCTCGCCCAGATCGGCCGCTTCTGCATGCAGAGCGTCGTCGACGGCGAGCGCATCGCCGCTCTCGGCGCTCCGCCCGAGTACATCCTGGTCACCGGCAACATCAAGTACGATATGGCCTATGCCGCCGCTGCCGCCGACCGGGCGGCATTGCGGCAAAACTACCGGCTCCCCGAGCAGGTGCCGGTCTGGGTCGCCGGCAGCACCCACGCCGGCGAGGAAGAAGCGGTGCTGCGGATCTATCGCCAGCTCCTCGCCGCCGGGCGCGAGGTGCTCCTCGTCCTGGTGCCGCGCCATCCCCAGCGTTTCGCTGCCGTGGCCGCGGTGCTCGCTGCCCAGCAATTTTCCTTCGTCCGCCGCAGCCAACTTTCCGCGACAACCCCGCTGCTGGCGCCGGGGAGCGTCCTTCTCGGCGACACCCTCGGCGAAATGCTCCACCTCTACGCTGCCGCCGATGTCGTCTTCGTCGGCGGCAGTCTCGTCCCGACCGGCGGGCACAATATCCTCGAAGCCTCCCTGGTCCATCGCCCGGTCCTCTTCGGACCGCACATGCAGAACTTTCGCGAGATCGCCGCCCGGGTCGGCAGCGCCGCCGCCGGGATCCAGGTCGCCGACGAAGCGGAACTGCTGGCGGCTCTCGCGCAGCTCCTCGCTGCTCCGGAAGAGGCCGCGGCCATGGGCGAGCGCGGCTTCGCCTTTCTCAAGGAGAATGCCGGAGCCACCGCCGCCACCGTGGCGGCTCTCCGTCCCCTCTACCAGGCCCGGGCCGAGCATGTCTGAGCGCTGGTTCCGCCACTTTGCCGAAGTCGGTCCGGGCAACCTTCCCGAACGCCTGCTCTGGCTGCTTTTGTGGCCGCTGGGAATGCTCTACGGCGGGGCGGGACGGTTGCGGCTATGGGCTTATCGCCTCGGGCTATTGACGGTTTATCGGGCGGGGGTGCCGGTCGTCTCCGTCGGCAATCTCACCGTCGGCGGCACCGGGAAAACCCCGACGGTCGATGTCGTCGTTCGCCTGTTACTGCAACACGGGGTCAAAGTCGCCGTCGTCAGCCGCGGCTACGGCTCGCGCGTCCGTCGCGGCGTCGCCGTTGTCAGTGACGGCTCGGGGGCGGCGCCGACCCTGGCGCCGCGGGAGTGTGGCGACGAGCCTTTTCTGCTGGCGCGGCGCAACCCGACGGCCGTTGTCCTGGTCGCGCCGCGGCGTCGGGCGGGGGTCGCGTTGGCGGTTGCGCGCTTCGCGGCGGAGGTGGTTGTTCTCGATGACGGTTTCCAACATCTGGCCGTCGCCCGCGATCTCGACATCGTCCTCCTCGATGCGACACATCCCTTCGGCAACGGCGCCCTCCTGCCGGCCGGGCTCCTGCGCGAGTTCCCCGACGCCCTGCAGCGCGGCCAGCTCTTTATCCTGACCCGCTGTCCTCCTGGGGACGCTTCTCTTCCATATCCCCTGCCGGGACCGCTGCTGCGTAGTCGGCATGAGCTTGCGCGGCAGTTTCTCGGCTTCGACGGCAGTCGAATGGCGGCCGCCGATCTGGTTGGCCGTCGCGGCGTCGCCTTTGCCGGCATCGCGGCGCCCGAGCACTTTTTCGCCGGCCTGCGCGGGCTGGGGCTGGATCTGAGCGCGACCCTGAGCTTCCCCGATCATGCCGATTACGACAGGGCCGCGCTGGCCGAGATTGCCCGGGTCGCGGCCGGGGCCGATTTCTTCGTGACCACCGAAAAGGATGGTGTTAAACTCCGCGCCACTCAGCTGCCGCTCCCCTGTTACCAGGCTCCCCTGGAGTTGCTGCTGGAGCCGGCAGCAGCCCTGGAAGAGCAGCTCTTGCCGCTTCTGCGAAAGGATGGGTACGTATGATCAAAAAGGAGCTTCTGGATATCCTCGCCTGCCCCAAATGCAAGGGGGGCGTCCGCTACGAAGAGCAACCGGAGAGCCTGGTCTGTTCCGCTTGCGCCTTGCGCTATCCGGTGCGCGATGACATCCCGGTGATGCTTATCGACGAAGCGCAAAAACTTTAGTCTCTGGAGCAGGATGAACGCGCGTCTCCTCATTCTCAGTGACGGCAAGCCGGGGCATCTCAACCAGTCCCTGGCCTTTGCTCACTACCTTGGCCGTGCCGGCGCTGTGGTGCCGGTGCGTTTTCGCAACCGGGCCAGCAAACTCCTCTCCTATCTCTTCGACCGTTGCCATCTCTATCTCCCCGGCCTGCTGCAACTCCCCCCCGTCACCGGCGATTGTTGCGCCATCGTCTGTGCCGGTTCGGAAACCTACTATGCCGGCAAGCTCCTCGCCCGCAGACTGCGCCTCCCCGTCGTCGCCATCATGCTCCCCAGGGGCTATCGCTACGATTTCGCCCTGATCGTCGCCCAGGAGCATGACCGCCCGCCGGAGCTGAAGAATATCCTGACCCTGCCGGTCAACCTCAGCCGGGTCGAAGGGAAGGGGGTCTTCCGAACGGAGTCAGGCGTGCGCTATGTCGGTATCATCGTCGGTGGTCCGAACAAGGTCTTCACTCTCGACCCGGTCGCCTTCGGCGCCCTCCTCGACCGCATCTTCGCCCTCTTCCCGCAACATCGGCTGGTGGTGACGACGTCACGACGGACAACCGCCGCCATCGAAGGGGAGATCGCCCGGCGCCCTTTCGCCGCCAGCTTCATCTATTCGCGCGATCCGGCCAACCCCATCCCCGACTTTATCGCCCTCTGCGACCATCTCTTCATCACCGCCGATTCGACCTCGATGATCAGCGAGGCGGTGACCTGCGGCAGGGCCAAGGTCGAGATCATCCCCCTGCAACCGATTGCTCCCGTCGGCAAATACGGCCGCCTCGTCGACAGCCTGGTGGCGATGGGCGCCGTTCACCGTTTCGACGGCACGCTCGGGAGTGCCGATCGCAAGATCGACCTGGCGCAGCGGTTGAAAGGGGTGTTGCCATGCGGGTAGTGCAGCTTTTGCCCGAACTCAATGAGGGCGGGGTCGAGCGCGGCGTCGTCGAACTCAGCCGCGAACTGGTCAGGCAGGGGGTCGAGAGCATCGTCATCAGTCGGGGCGGACGCCTGGTGTCACAACTCGAAGCTGATGGCGGGCGGCACGTCACCTTCGACCTCGCCGGGAAAAACCCCTTCACCGCGCCACAGCGGGTCATCGCTCTGCGGCGTCTGCTGCGCGAGCTGCGTCCCGACATCCTCCATGCCCGCAGCCGGGTTCCGGCCTGGCTCGCCTGGCTGGCCAACCGTCCCCTCAAGTTGCCCTTTGTCACCACCGTGCACGGTTTCAACAGCGTCAACCGCTACAGTCGGGTCATGACCTTCGGCGAGCGGGTCATCTGCGTCAGCGGCGCCATTAAGACCCATGTCCAGCAACACTATGCGGTCCCCGAGGGAAAGCTCGTCGTCATCCCGCGCGGGGTCGATCTGAATCACTTCGATCCGGAACATCTCGATCGCGATTTCATGAGCCGTTTTGCCGCCGAGCATAGCTTGGCCGGGCGTTTTGTCGTCACCTGTGTCGGGCGGATCACCCAACTCAAGGACTACGAGACTTTCATCCGGGCCATCGCTCTCTTGCGGAAGGAGATTCCCGAGGTCCTCGGGGTCATTGTCGGCGGGGTGCATGAGGACAAAAAAAATTATTTCGCTTCCTTGCGGATGCTGATAAAGTCTCAGGTCCTTGAGCAACACGTACGCTTTGTCGGCAGCCAGTCGCGGGTAGCGGAGATCTATGCCTTGAGCGACGTGGTCGTCTCCAGTTCGAAGAAACCGGAAAGCTTCGGCCGCTCGGCCGCCGAGGCCCTTGCCATGGGGGTCCCCGTCGCCGCTTCGGCTCACGGGGGGATGCTCGACATTGTCCGGGAAGGGGAGACCGGCGCTCTTTTCCCCCCCGGGGATGCGGCGAGCCTGGCCCTGGCCATCAAGCGGAGTCGCGACTTGCCCCGGGCCGGTCTGCGCGCCTTTGTCGCCAGCAATTTCACCCTCGCACGGATGGTCGAGCAGACGCTGGACGTCTACCGTCAGTTGCACGGTTTTGAGCCGATTGATGGCTCCACCCTTAAATAAAATTTCAGTGCTTGCCACGCTGCTGTTTTCTGTGCATTCAAATCTGCTCAGGACCTGGGCAAGCGGGGAGGGTAGTCAATGGCAGCGGATTTCCTGAAACAAAAAGACGCCCTGGTTAGCGCTCTCCTTGCGGCCATCCCCGCCTGCCGGGCGATCTACCGTTTCGGCAGCTGGGGGACAGAGGGGCAGCGGGCCGACAGCGACATCGATCTTGCCGTCCTGGCGTCGCAACCCCTCGATCCGGTGCGTCGCTGGGAGCTGGCCCAGACCCTCGCCGCCCTCGCCGGCCGGGACGTCGATCTGGTTGATCTGCTATCCGCCTCGACGGTCATGCGGCTGCAGGTGGTCGCTTATGGTGAACGCCTTTACTGTGCCGATCCTTTCCAGGTTGAGCAGTTTGCCGATATGACCTTTTCCAGCTATGCCCGGTTGAACGAAGAGCGCCGCGGCATTCTCGAGGATGTGCGGCAAAGGGGGAACGTCTATGGCCAATGACGTCTTGCTGAACAAGGTCGCCACCATCGAGCGCTGTCTGGGGCGAGTGCTGGCCGAATATCAGGGGCATCAAAACGAGCTGGAAGCAAATTTCACCCGGCAGGATTCGATCATTCTCAACCTCCAACGAGCCTGCGAGGCCGCCATTGATGCCGCCATGCATCTGGTTCGGGTCAGAACTCTGGGGGTACCGCAGGAGTCCCGCGAAGCCTTTACCATGCTCTGTCAGGCGGGAATCATTGATGAGGAACTTTCGACTAGGCTTAAGGCTATGGTCGGTTTCCGCAACATCGCTGTGCATGACTACCGGGCATTAAACCTGGCTGTGGTCAGGAATATTGTCGAAACGCGTTTGGGGGATTTCCGGACCTTTGGTGAGGTGGTTCTCAAGGAAGGTTGAGGCGCGGGAGCTCGAAGAACACTTTTGGGAGCAGACTGCCAGGGAGGAGTCCATGCGTTTAGCAAGTGAAGAACATTCAGCCATCAGTGACACCATTCACCGGGCCGATGCCGACGCAATGATCTACCTCTTTGGGTCGCGAGTTTTCGATGCTGCAAAAGGTGGCGACATTGACCTGTTGGTGCTTTCCAAAAGAATCGATTTGATGACAAAGCTGGACATCCTGGCGCAACTGCACCAAAAGCTGGGTGAACGCAAAATCGACATTGCCATTTATCCCGATGCTACTCGGCCTTTTCCCCGAATGGTCATGCAAGAGGGAGTGCGTTTATGATGCGGGAAAAAATAGAACTGTTGCGAGAAGAACTGATGGGTCTGCAACTAGCCGCCGGTCACCTTGGTTATTCGATGGAGAGGTGCCACAATTTAATTGGGCAGAAAGATCTTCCCCCAGAACAGCTCGAACGACTTGAATCACTCACAAGCCGTTTTGCCCGATTGGCCGACTTGTTGATTCAGCGTCTCTTTCGTTTGATCGACGAAGTCGAGTTAACGGGTGGCGGCTCTATCCTTGACCGTATTTACCGTGCCGAAAAGCGCGGTTGGGCCAACGCCACCGATCTGATCAAGATCCGCGAGCTGAGGAATCTGATTGCTCACGAATACGCGACCGAGAAAATGCCGGAGATCTACATCGCTGTAATGGCCTTGTCCCCAGCGCTGTTGGCAACTGTTCCCAAGGTGATTGCCTATGCTGGCAACATAATTCAGGGATATCCGGAATAATTTGTCAAAGGTGTAGCTCTGACACCTTTATATGTACCTTGATATGTATATTACCAACAACTGTATCGCGGCTCTCACGACCAATTAATGCCGCGTGGTCAACTGTAACGTTTGGGTGGTTCATGAAAATTCTCTGTCTCGCCAAAAGTGATTACAGCGGGCTGACCGAGGGGATGGCCCGGGCTTTCACCGGGCTTGGCCACCACGTCGATTTTTTTGATTTGCGTCCATTCCGGCGCGTGGAAAAATATGTCGGTCCCGGTTTCACCGCGTTTCGTTTGCGCCGCCGGCTGACGGCCTTCGCACCGGATCTGGTTTTTGTCGTCGCCCCGCTCTTCGTGCGCAGCGCCCTGTACGAACCGCTGGTCGATTATCGTCGGTCCAGCGGTTCGCTGCTGGTGGGATGGATCGGCGATCTGGTGACCGACAATGATGACAACCGCCGGCGGCTGGCGACCTTCGACCGGTTGTACTACACCGACAGCGGCTTTGCCGAAAGATTGTCGGCCTGGTCCGCCACCTATCTGCCACTGGCCACCGATCCCGCGCTCTTTCAGCCGCCGGCGGCGACGCCGCACCGAGAATGTGTGTTCGTCGCCTCGCGCACGGCCAACCGGGTGGCTTTCTTGCAATCTGTGCGACAGTCGGTCGAGATTTTTGGTCCCGGCTGGGTTTCCGCCGATGTTACTAACCATCGATGCCATCCCGGGAAACAATCACTGTCCGCCACCGGTCGCATCTACGGCGAGGCACGCATGGTGCTCAACCTGAAGAATGCCGACAACGTCGTGCATGGTCTGAATCAGCGCAGCTTCGATCCGTGTGCCTGCCGGGTGCCGCTGTTGCACGATGCCGTGGCAGATCTTGAGCGTCACTTCGAGCCGGAGCGCGAGGTTCTGGTCTTTGCCACGCCGGAGGAATTTGACGAGCAGTCCCGGCGGCTCCACGGCGATGTTGCGCTGCGCCAACGCATCGCCAATGCCGGCTACCGTCGGGTGCTGGCTTGTCATACCTTCCGCCATCGGGCGCAAACCGTCCTCGCCGACCTCGGTCAAGGTGAGGTGTCGCAGTGAATGTCCTGGTGGAAGGTCCGCACTGGATGGGGGAGTGGTCGGAGATCGTCTGTGCGGCCTTGCAGAATCTCGGGCATACGACCCGGCTCCACTACCACAACGTCAAACCACTGGCCTATCGTCTCCATCGCTGTCTGGGGCCGCTGCAGCGGCTGGTCGGCAACACCCCCGCCGATCTGCCGGCCTGGTCGAACCGCCAATTGTTGCAGATGGCCGCCGCCGGACCACTCGATGTGCTGATAAGTATCCAGGGAAAGATCGATGCGGCGACCCTGCGGCAATTGCGGATCATGCACCCGCGCCTGCGGGTCGTCTTTTGGTTTGGCGATGTCCTCTTCGATCGTGCGCTGCCCCGCATCACCGCCGTCTATGACGATGTCGACCAGGTGTTGATCTCGTATCGCGGCGATTGTGAGCGGTTGCAGCGCGATCTTGGTCCGAAGGTGACCTATTTCCCCTTTGGCGTATCGTCCGCTTTTCATCGGCTTGGCCCCTTATCTCCGGTGGAGAAAAAGCGCTACTCTGTCGATGTGGCCTTTGTCGGCACCCGTTATCCGGAACGCGACCAGATCCTGACCGCCATTGCCGCCAGCCCCGATCTCGACCTGGCGATCTGGGGACGCAGTTGGCGTAAATCCCGGCAATTGCACTCGCGTGGACGGTTAAGCATGCCCGATTCTCTCAAGGTCCACCACCTGGCCAAAATCTCGCTGAATATCCATCATCATTTGACCAACAATGGTTTCAATATGAAGTTTTACGAAATTCCGTCTGTCGGCGGCTTTCAAATCTGTGAGTGGCAGCCGGAACTTGCGGCCATGGGGTTGGAAGACAAAGTAGCCACCTTCCGCCAGCCCGGGGAATTGCCGGACTTGCTGCGCTACTATCTGACGCACGACGAAGAGCGGCGCCGTCTGGCGGAGCGTTGTGCGGCCCATGTCTGGGAGCATTGCACCTATGAGCAACGGTTCGCCAATCTGGTCGGATTGTGATTGATCCTGTGAATCGAGGGTAAAATGAGAATGGATATGGGAAGAATTTTGAGCTCGTTGCTGGTTGCGCGTAACCAAAAACAGGCGCAGAAGCTGAGCAAACTGTTAACAGCAAAGTTGCTGGAAAAATCACTGCAACTTGATCAAAATTTCGATCTGAACCGCGTTTCCAAAGGTTTCATCGATAGAGTCTCTCCGGATGTCGATCCTGAAATCTTGCGCAGGATCGTTGTCTCTTTTCAAAAGGCTAAGCGCGCACAGCAACTTGCAGCATCGGTGTATCAGGTCGGTAACGAATGGTTACCAATCTATGAAAGCTGTATGGGTGAAATTATCAACACGTTGTCAAACGGCGATCTTCCCGGGCTGCAGAAAATTTATGGTAACTTTTGGCGCGACCAATGCAGCTCTGGCTTAATTGGCTTTGGTCACGATGCCAACCAAAAGTATTTTGGAAAAAACATCAGTGAAAAGGATAAAAAAACGTTTCTTGCCGATACGATCCACAGATACAATTTATGGATGCGCCAGTTGGCAGGTCAATATACAGCTTCAGATTTGGCAGGGCCGGATATCGGCAACCCTTTTGGATATGAATTAGATGGTATTTTTGTAAGAAGTGGTTCTGATTACTTGCACTATTATTCTGTCGCTATTGCCAGATATTTAAAAGATGTATGCCGGCACAAGATCGTCATGGAAGTTGGGGGTGGTTTTGGTGGGATGGCGTATTACCTGCTGCGCGACAATCTCGATATTACTTATGTTGATTTTGATCTGCCTGAAAACATGGCTTTGACAGCATATTATTTAATGACCGCTTTTACTGATAAAAAAATATTGCTTTATGGAGAGGCCAGTTTGGTAGATGTCAATCTAAATGACTATGCAGCAGTGATCATGCCGAATTTTGAGATTCAAAATATGCATAAATTATCATCAGATATTGCTTTCAACTCCTATAGTCTTGCAGAAATGTCAAAAGAAACCATTGAAAAATATATCATCGAGATACAGAGAATCTCCCGTAAATATTTCCTTCATGTCAACCACACGCGTAATTGTGTGGTAAGCGCAGACGATTTTGGCGTAAACGCGAAACTTTTCGATTTGATGCATCGAGCTCCGGCTCTCTGGAATCTTGGTCGCAATCCGAATATGGATGAATTTGAGTATCTGTACAAAAGAATCGAGGACTGCGTATGAAAGTTGTCATTCTGGCCGGTGGTTTTGGTACCCGTATCAGCGAAGAATCTCACCTCAAACCGAAACCAATGATAGAAATTGGGGGCCGTCCGATTCTTTGGCATATTATGAAAATTTATTCCAGTTTTGGTTTCAATGATTTCGTCATTTGCTTGGGCTATAAGGGATTTTGCATCAAGGAATATTTCGCCCATTATTTTCTGCACGAATCGGATGTGACATTCGACTTCCGTTCGGATAATGAGCGTTTCATTCATAGCCACACGGCCGAACCCTGGCGTGTGACCCTGGTCGATACCGGCCTTGAGACCATGACCGGCGGTCGGGTGAAGCGCGTGGCTCCCTACCTTGACGGCGAACCGTTCATGCTGACCTATGGCGACGGTGTCGGGAATGTGAATATCCGCGCACTCGTGGAGTATCACCAGCGCAGCGGCAGGCTGGCCACCCTGACCTCGACCCAGCCAAGTGGCAGGTTTGGCGCGCTGAATCTTGCGAATAATGACCAGGTCGTGGGCTTCCAGGAAAAGCCTAAGGGTGATGGCCACTGGATCAATGCCGGTTTTTTCGTCATGCAGCCGGAAGTGCTGGACTATCTCGCTGACGACACCACCGTGCTGGAAAAGGAGCCGCTGGAGCGACTGGCCAACGAGGGTCAACTGATGGCTTACAAGCATCACGGTTTCTGGCAGCCGATGGATACCCTGCGCGACAAGATTCATCTGGAAGAGCTCTGGAAGGCCGGGACGGCCCCCTGGAAGGTGTGGCGATGACCACGCCGCAGCGGGATTTCTGGGACGGCAAGAGGGTATTGGTCACGGGGCATACCGGCTTCAAGGGGAGCTGGTTGTCGCTGTGGCTGCATCGGCTCGGGGCCCGGGTTACCGGCTATGCCTTGACGCCGCCGACCGATCCGTCCCTTTTCGCACTGGCGCGGCTGGGGGAACTGGTCGACTCCCGCATTGCCGATGTGCGCGATGCGGCCACGCTGTTGCGCGTCATGGCCGAAACCGCGCCGGAGATCGTCATCCACATGGCGGCCCAGCCGCTGGTGCGGGATTCCTACCGTTTGCCGGTGGAGACCTACGCCACCAACGTCATGGGGACCGTGCATCTGCTGGAGGCGGTCCGCGCCTGTGCGTCGGTGCGGGCGGTGGTCAATGTCACCACCGACAAATGCTACGAGAATCGTGAATGGGTCTGGGGGTACCGCGAAAATGAGCCGATGGGCGGATTTGATCCGTATTCGAGCAGCAAAGCCTGCGCGGAACTGGTGACGGCGGCCTATCGTTCGTCGTTTTTTCAACGTTCGGCAACGACAGCAGCTCCCCTTGCCCTGGCCTCGGCCCGGGCCGGGAACGTCGTCGGAGGCGGCGACTGGGCCACCGACCGCCTCGTTCCCGATTGCCTGCGGGCTCTGCTGGCCGGTGAATCGATCCGCATCCGCAATCCGCATGCCATCCGTCCCTGGCAGCATGTACTGGAGCCCCTCCGTGGCTATCTGACTTTGGCGCGCAGTCTCTACGAAGCAGGTGACGACTTTGCCGAGGCCTGGAATTTCGGACCCAGCGATGACGATGCGCGACCGGTTGAGTGGATCGTCCGCCAGCTGTGCGAGCTGTGGGGGGAGCATGCCGGCTACCGGGTCGATGCCGGCGAGCATCCGCACGAAGCCCACTATCTCAAGCTGGACTGCTCCAAGGCCCATGCCCGCCTCGACTGGCAACCGTGCTGGAATCTGCGCACCACGCTGGAGTCGATCGTGGTCTGGACCCGGGCCTATCGCGAAGGCGAAGATCTTCGTGCCGTATCTCTGGCACAGATCGCCCAATATGAAACCCGGTTGCAGGAGTTGTCATGAACAAGGAACAGGAAGCCCAGCTGCGCCAGGCGGCCATTGACGCCGCCGTTGCCCATTATCGTGTGGCCCACGCCGACCGCAAAGCGTTTGCGCCCGGGGATCGCATCCCCTATGCCGGGCGGGTCTTCGACGAGCGGGAAGTTGCCACCCTCGTCGATGCCTCCCTCGATTTCTGGTTGACGACCGGCCGCTACGCGGCGCGTTTTGAAGCGGAATTCGCCACATTTCTCGGTTCCCAGCACTGCTCTCTGACCAATTCGGGGTCGTCGGCCAATCTCCTCGCGTTCATGGCCCTGACTTCATCTCGTTTAGGCGAACGGCGCATCCGTCCTGGCGACGAAGTCATCACCGTGGCGGCCGGCTTTCCGACCACCGTCGCCCCGATCGTCCAGTATGGCGCCGTGCCGGTCTTTGTCGATGTCACCCTGCCGACCTACAATATCGATGTCAGTCGGCTGGAAGAGGCGCTGTCGCTCCGTACCCGCGCAGTCATGGTGGCGCACACCCTCGGCAATCCTTTCGATCTCGCCGCCGTCAAGGCCTTTTGCGATCGCCACGAACTCTGGCTGATCGAGGATAACTGCGATGCCCTCGGTTCCCGCTATTGTTTCGACGGAGTCTGGCGCTATACCGGCACCGTCGGCCATATCGGCACCTCCAGCTTTTATCCGCCGCACCACATGACCATGGGGGAGGGCGGGGCGCTCTATACCGACGACCCGCGGCTCAAGCGGCTGATCGAATCGTTTCGTGATTGGGGGCGGGATTGCTGGTGCCCGTCGGGACAGGACAATACCTGCAGCAACCGCTTCGGCCAGCAGTTCGGGGAACTCCCCTTCGGTTACGATCACAAGTATGTCTATTCCCATTTTGGCTATAACTTGAAGGTCACCGACATGCAGGCCGCCATCGGCTGTGCCCAGCTGGAAAAACTCCCTTCTTTCATCGCCGCTCGCAAAAGGAACTGGCAACGGCTGCGCGACGGTCTGGCTCCCCTCGAAGACCGCTTGATCCTGCCGGAGGCAACGGCCAACTCCGATCCATCCTGGTTCGGCTTCTTGCTTACGGTCCGTCCCGGCGGCGGGCGCTCCCGCGAGAAGATGGTCAATCATTTGGAAGGGAAGGGGATTCAGACCCGGATGCTCTTTGCCGGCAATCTCATCAAACATCCCTGTTTCGACGACATGCGCCGTACCGGTTCGGGATATCGCGTGGTAGGGGAGCTGGAGACGACCGACCGTATCATGCGCGATACCTTCTGGGTCGGCGTCTATCCGGGGATGAGTGAGGAAATGCTTGCATTTATCATTCAATCCGTCCGGGATGGAGTCGGTCGATAGCAACAGGTTTGTTGAAATATATTTAGTGGGAGTATTGACGATGAAGATGAGAGTTTCTGACTATCTGGTCGACCGGCTCTATCGTGCTGGCGCCGAGCATGCTTTTTTGATCACCGGGGGCATGATCATGCACCTGACTGATGCACTGCTGCAGCATGGAAAGCAGAAATTTATCTGCTGCCATCACGAACAGTCCGCCTCAATGGCAGCGGAGGCTTATGGCCGCTATGTTGGTACGCTTGGAGTTGCTTACGTCACGGCCGGCCCGGCAGCCCTGAATACGTTGACCGGTGTTGTCGGGGCTTTTGTGGACCGTTCGCCCTGTATCATCGTTGCCGGCCAGTCCAAAGTCTCGCAGGCCAAAATCACCGGACCGCGGCAGTTTGCGTTGCAGGGCTTTAACACCCTTCCGCTCTTCGAGCAAGTGACGAAATACGCCGTGATGCTCGACGATGTCAGCCGGGTCAGGTACGAGGTCGAAAAGTGCATCCACCTGGCCATGGCCCATCCCGTCGGTCCTGTTTGGATCGAATGTCCCATCGATATTCAGGGTGCACTGTTCGATCCCGACCTTTGCGAAGGGTTCACCCCGCCACCCCGGGAGCTAGATCGGACAACGCTGCTCGCCCAGGTCGATGAAGTTGTCGCTGCTATCAAGTCCAGCCGGCGTCCCTGCTTTCTGCTTGGCGCAGGAGTGCGGCAGTCCGGCGCCGTTGCTGAGCTCACCGACCTGATTGGTTCCGCCAATATTCCGGTGCTGGCCTCGCGTCTGGGAATGGATCTGATGGCCAATGACCACCCGCTCTTCGTCGGTCGACCCGGTACTTACGGTGATCGTCCAGCGAACTTCACCGTTCAGAACTCCGATCTTATGATCGTCGTTGGCTGCAGGTTGGGTGTGGGGCTAATCGGTTACGACTATCAGAACTTCGCCCCCCATGCCCGCAAGGTAGTCGTTGATATCGATCCAGCAGAACTGAACAAGCCATCAGTCACTCCAGATATCGCGATCCTTGCTGATGCCCTTGATTTTACTGTCTTGTTGAGGCAACGACTTGGGGATTATCGTTTTGGCAATCAACCTTGGGTCGACAAAACCCAAGACTGGAAACGTCGCTATCCTGTAGATCTGCCGGAGTACGAAAAAGAGACGGAGGGCATTAACTCCTACCACTTCATGGGCCTCTTTTCGGATGCCATGGAAGAGGGAGATCTTTTCGTCCTGGACACGGGTTCCTGTTTCCATGTCCATGCTCAGGCATTTCAGGTCAAGCGAGGTCAGCGACATATCATTACCGGCGGCCTCTCAACCATGGGGTACATGCCCGGTGCTATCGGAGTGGCGGCCGCCAGCCAGGGTCGAGATGTTTACTGCATCACGGGTGACGGTTCCATTCAGATGAATCTTCAGGAGCTTGAAACCATCGCTCATAACCAGATGCCGATAAAGATTATTGTCCTCAACAATAATGGTTACCTGTTGATTCGCCACTCTCAGAACAATTTCATGAATGGCCGGTTGATCGGGGAGAGCCCCTCGTCCGGAGTCAGCTTCCCCGACATGAAAAAAATTGCTAATGCCTATGGCATCGCTTACCAGAAAATCGCTGTGACATCAGAGTTGTCAAGCAGCTTGCAACGCCTGAAGAACCATCGTGGTCCATTAATTTGTGAAGTCATCACTCCCGCGAATCAACTCTTGATCCCGCGGGTGGCCTCCAAAGCATTGCCTGACGGAACCATGGTGTCCATGCCCTATGATGATATGTTCCCGTTTCTGCCGCGTGAGGAATATGCCGATAATTGTGTAAACAAAACGATTTGATTTCAGGACGAAAAGGCCACGGCCTAAAGGTGAAATTATGAAAAAACTCAAAGTCGCAATACTGGGGAGCGGTAATATCGGTACCGATTTGCTGTACAAAGTCCTGCGTTCGTCGCGGCTGGAGTGTTCACTCTTCGTCGGACGGAATCTATCGTCCAAAGGTATGTCGCGGGCGCTCAGTCTAGGTATTTCTGTTTCCGATAAAGGGATTCAGGCGATTCAGGACAACCCGGAATGCTGTCATATCGTTTTCGATTGCACCTCGGCCATGAGCCATAAAATTCACTCTCCAATTCTCGCGGGGCTAGGCATTATCGTCATAGACCTGACTCCGGCCAAGCTTGGGCCATTCTGTATCCCAGCCATCAACCTTGATGCCTGTCTGGGCGATGTCAATGTCAACATGATCACCTGTGGCGGTCAAGCCTCGATTCCCCTGGCCTACGTTATCGGTCAGACCCAGCAACAGGTGGACTATATAGAAGTCGTTTCCACCATCGCCTCCAAGAGTGCGGGGCCAGCCACCCGCCTCAATCTGGACGAGTACATCGAGACCACTGAAAAAGGGGTGAAGATGTTTTCCGGTTGTGGAAAAGCGAAGGCCATTTTGAATCTGAACCCCGCTGAACCGTGCATCGATATGCAAACTACAGTCTATGCCACGGTACCCAAGATCGATCTTCCGGCGCTGAAGGAAGGCATAGCGATCATGGTTGAAAAAATCCAACGTTATGTCCCCAGCTATAATCTGATCATTCCGCCAACTTACGAAAACAATCGGGTGATTATGTCGGTCCGGGTTAAGGGTATGGGGGACTTCTTGCCCAGTTATGCCGGAAATCTGGATATCATCAATTGTGCCGCCATTGCGGTAGCCGAAGAATTCGCTATGGCTCGGATTGAGGGGAGGCAATGATATGAAAAAGGTCATTATAAGTGATGCTACGTTGCGGGATGGTTCGCATGCTCTGTTTCATAAGCTGACCAAGGAGCATATCGTTGCGTATGCCTTGGCTGCTGACGCGGCCGGGATCCCTATAGTCGAAGTCGGCCACGGAAATGGTCTGGGAGCCTCTTCTTTGCAGGTAGGATTGAGTCTCCTGGATGATAGGGAGATGCTGGAAACAGCACGGAAGCACCTGTCCCGTTCCCGTTTGGGCATTCACGTGATTCCAGGATTCGCTACCATCAACAACGATCTGCGTTTTGCCTTCGATTATGGTGTTGATGTCGTGCGGGTGGCCAGCCACTGCACCGAAGCTGATATCACCGAACGCCATATCAGCTATACCCGCGAGCAGGGGAAGGAAGCTTATGGCGTCCTGATGATGAGTCACATGGCGAATAAAGAAGTACTGCTTGATGAGGCCCTTAAAATGCAAGCTTACGGAGCCGAAGCCGTGATCATCATGGACTCGGCCGGAGCTTATCTTCCCCACGACGTTCAGGACCGTGTCGGTCATTTGGCCGCGAATCTGAAAGTTCCGGTAGGTTTTCATGCCCACAATAATCTGGGCATGGGCATCGCCAACTCCGTTGCCGCAGTCGAAGCCGGGGCACGAATTATCGATGGCGCTTCACGAGGATTCGGCGCGGGTGCGGGGAATGCCCAGTTGGAAGTGATGGTGGCCGTGTTCGCTCGACTTGGGATCGAGACCGGGATTGATCTCTACCGCGCGCTGGATGCCGCTGACATAGTCGAGAGGGAAATTATGGAAACTACCCCCTACATAAGCAGTGTCAGCTTGGTCAGCGGGTTGTCCGGGGTTTTCTCCGGCTTTGCCCGGCATGTCAATCTGGCGGCAAAAGAATATGATGTCGATGCGCGGGATATTTTCTTCGAACTGGGAGCTCGCAAGGTTGTTGGAGGGCAGGAAGACAAGATCGTCGAAGTGGCGATGGAACTTCAACAGAAGATAAAGAGAGGCTGACATGGACAACCATCTGCGCGAGATGATCACTGCCGACTGTCAGGAAGTGGTCGGCCCCTCACCGGAGGCGCTGGACAAGCTGCGCAACCGGCAGGTGTTTGTCACTGGTGGCACCGGTTTTGTCGGGACCTGGATTGCTGAACTTGTGATCTTTCTTAATGATCATCACAACTTCGGGACAAGCCTTATCCTTCTGGCACGTGACATCGATGCCTTTCGCATTAAAACACCGCATCTGGCCGAGCGTAAGGAGATCCGCCTGTTAAGCTCCGACGTGCGGAACATTATCGACTTGCCCGCCGATGTCAACTATATCATCCATGCGGCTGCCACCCCGGACAACCGGCAGCACATGTCGACTCCTCTGGCCGTGATGGAAACCATTACTCGTGGAACCGCCACGCTCCTTGATGCGGCCGCGACACTCCAGAGTCTCTCGGCAATTCTAAATATCAGCTCCGGCCAGATATATGGCCGTCAGTGCTGTGCCACACCCACAATTACCGAGGACGCTGTCGGCAGTCTTCCATGTAACACCATTACCTCAGTCTACCCTGAGGCCAAACGGTATGCTGAAACACTCTGCAGCGCCTATTGGAGCTGTTGCAAGCTGCCGATTGTCACCGCCCGTCCCTTTGCCTTTATCGGGCCCTATCAGTCACTGGACAAACCATGGGCGATCAATAACTTCATTCGCGATGCCCTGACCGACAATGACATTCGCATCATCAGCAACGGCATGCCGGTGCGCAGTTATATGTATCCCAGTGATATGGCCTATTGGCTGCTACGGATGCTCGTCGATGGAGCGTCCGGGCAAGCCTATAACTTGGGAAGTCCCTACGGCATCACCTTGCGGGATGTGGCGGAAAAGGTGAAGGCTTATGCTAACACGACCGCTGAGGTTGTCATCAAGCAGATGCACCCAGACAACTCTGTCTTTGTTCCCGACAATGGACTGGTCTCTTCGACCCTGGGACTCGAGATCAAGGTGCCGATCGACGAAACCCTGAAACGATCGCTACGCTGGTTCCGGGGGGCATTCAGGCGTTGAAAACCCCTGTGCAGAAGATCTTCTCTCCTTGTTGTGGGGTAGCGTTTCTCCTCCCCCTGAAAACAGGTAAGTGCGTTCAGTTATCTGTGTTTTTTGGATGGGATTAATGCCGTCCTAGTTTTGGGTGGTAATGATGCTCAACTCACTGCCGGAGTAGTGCGGATGCGTATTGCGATCCTCGGTGCCACCAGCCATATTGCCAAGGGTTTGATTGCCGGGTTGACCGCCCGGCCGGAGTACGTACTACTTCTCTACGCGCGGAATCATGTTCGGGTAGAGGAGTTCATAAAGTGCTATGCGGGTAGCCGGGGCGAAGTTCTCCCCATGGATGTCTTTGGTGAGCAGAGCTGCGATGTGGTAATCAATTGCATCGGTATTGGCGATCCTGGCCGACTCAAAAACGAAGTTGAAACAATTTTCCGTTTGACGGAAGCCTGGGACAACCGGATTCTCCAGTTTTTGTCGCGAGCACCCGAAACACTTTATATCCATTTCAGTAGTGGAGCGGCTTACGGGGTTGATTTCAGTCAGCCGGTTGGGACAGGGAGCCGGGCTCAGTTCCCGCTTAATGCGCTAACTTTCGCGGATTTCTACGGCATCGCTAAACTCAATGCCGAAGCCAAGCATCGGGCCGCCAGTTCACTTAATATTGTCGATTTACGCATATTTTCGTATTTTAGCCGTTTTATGGATCTCAATACTCGTTACTTGCTTAGCGATATTGTTGTGTCTCTTCAGCAAGATCACGAATTCCTCACAACGCCAACAGACATCGTTCGGGACTATGTTCACCCTGAGGATTTGCTCGCCTTGGTTGAACTCATTATTGCGCGGCGCTCGTTAAATGCTGCTTACGACGTCTACAGTCTCAACCCAATTTCAAAATTTGAGTTGTTGCGATGTTTTGCCGAATGGTTCGGTCTCAAATATCGGGTGGCAAGTGACGTCGAAATCGTAAGCGCTACGGGCATGAAGGACCACTACTATTCTCGCAATACCAGTGCCATGGAAATCGGATACCAGCCAAAGTACGATTCTCTGACATGTCTGCGAAGTGAAATTGAATTAATTCTAGGGATTCCTGACTGTTAAATTTCTGGGGAAGATATGGGAAAATTATTGACCATTGCCGTGCCTACTTTCAACCGGGCAGATTTTCTTGATTTATGCTTGCGAAGTATTTGTAGCCAAATCGATACGTACGCTGACTGCATTGAGCTTATTGTTTCAGATAACTGTTCTACCGATGGAACAGAATATGTAGTAAAGAAATACATTGGTTCAGGCAACAGTATTAATTATATAAAAAATTCGGAAAATATAGGGGCAGATAGGAATTTTTTTCAATGTTTCAATAAGTCTACAGGAAAATATTTGCTTTTAATCGGAGATGATGATGTTCTTTTGCCTGGTGCATTATCTTTAATCATCTCACACATTATTTCAGACGATTATGGTATTGTTTATTTGAACAGTTATGCGTTCAAAAATAATTATATAGAAGGGCTTGAAAGTAAAAAATTCAAGAAAAATAAAAATAAATACAATATGAGTGTATATAAAAACTATAATGAATTCATTTATGATATTAATCTGATGCATACTTTTATTTCAGGAAATATTATAAATAAAGAACTTGTTGATAAAGACATTGATTCTGAAAATTTATTCAGTTCAGGGGTTATCCAATTTTATTGGATTATTTCTGCAGCTTTAAACGCCAAGAAGAATCTTCATATCCATGATTATTGTGTGGCTGCAAAGGCAGAAAATACCGGCGGATACTCTGTTTGCTCGGTCTTTGGCGTCCACTTGATAACCGCCCTTGAGTACTTTAAAGGCAAGGGCCTGTCTGATAGGGTCGATAGGAAATTTAGAAAAATTATTCTCGGTGATTTTTTGCCATTGTTTATCGTCCGGCAAAAAAGTAATAAAGGTAAGTTTTCGAATGACGATTTTCTGAAATTATTGAGACCTATCCACAATAAAAACCTTTATTTCTGGCTGGTAACTGTCCCGGTTATCAAGTTGCCGGTTGCTCTTGCCAATTTCTGGCATAGGAAAACCGTCAAAATTATTAAGCTTATCGACAAGGTTTTTGATAATAAAAAGAAACAGCACAAAAAGGAAAATGGGTTTTTTCTGAAACTCAAGGGCAAGTTCGATAAGCGTATCCGGAAAATTTACAATTTCTGGCTGAACAGGAGTATTCGCAAGTTTCAGGGACGTTCCTGCAAGGGGTTGCTGGTACATCCGTCGGCGAAAATCACCGGTCTGGCACATATGAAAATTGGTGACAATTTCGTCGCCGGCGAGCATCTGCGTCTGGAGGCCATTTCCCGCTACGACGGCTGTCGTTATGCCCCGGAAATCGTCATCAAGAACAATGTCTGTCTGAACGATTTTGTGCACATCGGCGCGGTCAATTATGTCGAAATCGGCAACGATGTCTTGATGGCGAGCAAGATCTACATCTCCGACCATAACCATGGTACCTACAGCGGGCGGATGCAAAGCGACCCGGCCGAGGTACCAAGCGTACGTCTCCTCACGAGCAATAAACAGGTCATTATCGGGGATCGAGTGTGGATTGGCGAATTCGTCTCGATCCTACCCGGAGTCACCATCGGCGAGGGTTCGATCGTTGCCGCCAATGCGGTGGTTACCAAAGATGTCCCTCCCGGGTGCATCGTTGCCGGGGCTCCGGCCCGTATCGTCAAGCGCTACGACCCGGCGACGGCGCAATGGTGCGGCTTGTCCGTCGCAGGTTGATGATGTGCATCACTGATGCAGGAAGTGGTGAAATGTCGTATCGATCGCTGTGCCATGACTGAGGGGCGCGTTCTCTGGTGGGGTCGCTCGGATTCGCATTATTCGCGCAACCGTATCGTCCGGCAGGGGCTGGCCGAACTTGGATTCAGCCTGTATGATTTCTCCCCGAGACTGAGTCTCCTGGGTGATGTGGAGGCCGCATTGCGTCGGCTGCCACCCGTGCAGCTGGTCTGGGTCCCCTGCTTCCGCCAGCGCGACATTGCGGCGGCAGCGCGCTGGGCGCGACGACACCGTGTCCCTCTCCTTGTCGACCCGCTGATCAGCGCCTATGACAAGCGGATCCAGGAACAGGCCAAGTTCAGTTCCGACAGCTTCATGGCGAAGCGCCTGCTGCATTGGGAAAGGGAGCTCTACCAAGGGGCCGATCTGCTCCTGGCGGACACCGAGGAGCACGCGAATTTTTTCCGCACAACTTTTGCCCTGCCGGCGAGCAAAGTTGCCGTCGTCCCGGTCGGGGCGGAGGAGGCGTTATTCCGTCCCGCCGCAAACCCCGCTCACCAGCCGCTGGAGGTCTTGTTTTTCGGTAGCTTTATTGCCTTGCAGGGGCCGCAAGTCATCGCCCGTGCGGCGGCCCTCTATCGCGGCCGGCCGCTGCGCTGGCGCTTTGTCGGGAATGGTCCGCTTCTCGCGGAATGCCGCAATCTGACCGCCGGGCTGGAGCAGGTCCGTTTCGATCCGTGGGTCTCGTATGAGCGTTTGGCGTCCGAGATACACCGAGCCGATATCGTCCTCGGCATTTTCGGAACGTCGGAAAAAGCCGGACGGGTCATCCCCAACAAGGTCTACCAGGCCCTGGCCTGCGGCCGCCCGGTTATTACCCGCGATGCTCCCGCCTATCCGGCGCAGTTGCCGCCGAGCGACAGTGGTCTTATCCGTATTGCCCCGGGCGACCCGGAGGCCCTGGCTGCTGCCCTGGCCGAATTGGCCG
>MGTO01000011.1 GCA_001799485.1 Desulfuromonadales bacterium GWC2_61_20
CGATGATCGAGCGCATCGACGAGGCGACGCGGGAGCAGACCCTGCGCAGCCGCCAGGTGGTCGAAGCGGTGTCGAGCATCCGCCAGATCGCCGAAGGGACCGCCTCGCGCACCGCCGAGATGGATCAGGTCGTCGATATCCTCGCCAGGCAGACGGCCGTGCTCGAAGCCGAGGTCGGCGCCTTTACCGTCTGAAATGCCTGTTCGCGGGTGGCAAACCCGCCGCAAAAACCCCTTGACAGCGTTTCGGCCTTCCCGTATATTTCACGCCGTTCTCACATTCCCCGGTAGCTCAGTCGGTAGAGCAGGCGGCTGTTAACCGCCTTGTCGATGGTTCGAGTCCGTCCCGGGGAGCCATACACTACCAGAGGTGGGCACTCTTGAAAGAGTTGCCCGCCTCTGTTTTTTCCACCGCCTGAATCAAAGCCGAATTGCGCCCCGTTATACGTATTTCCTGCCCTTCTACCCTGATTTCCTCAACCAGCATGCTCAGATAAGCCTTGCCGAACTGCGCCTCACGGTCGAGCAAGATGACCCTGGAATCACTGCGCGAGGTCGAAGCCGGGTTATCGGCGCCAATCGACGATCTGCTCGCAATGATCCCAAGGACCAAAGAAACGCTGAGCGCCTTTACGCCCTCTACAATCGTGCAAACGAGCTGGTGGGGGAGCTGGAGGTTGATCTCAACGCACCGCTACCGGAGGACGACGAGTGAGCGGTAGTCGTGGCCCAAAATCAAAGAGACGAGGCGGATAACTAATGCAAAATATAGTTTGTAAAAAAGCTCATATTTATAGATAATGCAAAATATAATTATTATTAGGACTTTTAGATGATCGTGTCTGGCTCAGTTACGGATAGATTAAAGAACCTTGGCGCACGGCTGCGTGAGGAACGCTTGCGCCGCAATGAATCGCAGAAGGTTTTTGCCTCCCGCATCGGTGTGAGCGTCCCAACACTGTATAAGATGGAAAATGGTGACCACCGGGTACAGCTTGGGCACTGGGCCGTGGTCTTGGAACTTCTCGGGTACGCGGAGGATATTGATCGGCTGCTGATGCCGAAAGAAAGCCTTTTCGTCAAGTACGAAAAGGCTCAACGACCGCAGCGCCAGCGCGCATCTCGTAAAGGCGGGAAATGATCTATCGAATCGAAGTCTGGATTGCTCTGGCGGCGAAACAGGTCCTAGTCGGAGATATGGTCTGCGAGATTGGGACCGATGGCCGAGGGCGCGGTGCTTTCCGATATGCGCCAGACTATTTGAACCGCAAGTGGGCCTTTGCGCTGGACCCGATTTCGCTGCCGTTACGCGAGGGAGAATTTAATGTCGAACATCCGGGGATATTCGGAGTGTTCGAGGACGGTCTGCCTGACGATTGGGGGCGGCGCCTGCTGGTGCGCAAGCATCGCATCCCTTTACATCAGCAAAATCTTCCTAATCTCCTGTTGGCGATAGGGGCCAATGGTCTTGGAGCACTTTCCTTTATTGAGACGGGCGTGCCTCCGCAAACATCAGAAGAGGCTTCTGTCATTGTTCTCGATCGACTGGTCGAGGCTGCTGAAGCATTCGAGCGCGGTGACAAAAGCGATGCCGACATCAATCTGTTGCTCGGGGCGGGCAGTTCTCCTGGTGGGGCACGTCCAAAGGCTCTGGTTTACGACGAACGCGCAGATGTGCATTATCTCGCCAAATTTCCGAGTATCAAGGACCCTGTCGATGTGGTGAGCATCGAGGCAGCGACGATGAACTTGGCGGAAACGGCAGGGCTGGAAGTTCCCGGCACAAAATTGGTCGAATGTGGTAACCGCTCGGTCCTGCTGGTCAAACGTTTCGATATTGTGCCGCAGGGACGGCGCCACATGATCAGCATGCAAACACTGCTCAAGGCGACCGGGTACTATCAGGCTAGGTATGTGGATATCCTGAACGTGGTGCGCAAAGTCAGTGCCGACCCGAAAGGGGATTCGGAACGCCTATTCCGGCACATGGTCTTCAATGCGGTGATACATAATACCGACGATCATCTGAAAAACTTCTGGATGACATGTACCAGCGCTGAGGGGTGGCGCCTCTCCCCGTCTTTCGATTTGATCCCGGATATTGGTCAGCGTGGCGAACATGTCTTGTTCTTTGATCTCGATCCCACATATCCGGGACGGCCGAATCTGGAACGGTTGGGTCGCACATGGGGTATTTCCGGTGCGGAAGAAATCGTCGGGCAGGTTTTTACGGCAGTGTCCGGATGGCGTAATGCGTACCAGGCTTGTGGGGTTCCGCAAAGGGATATTGAGCGGTTTTCTGAGATAGACGACTATCTGAACCCAAACGAGCTGGTGGGGGAGCTGGAGGTTGATCTCAACGCACCGCTACCGGAGGACGACGAGTGAGCGGTAGTCGTGGCCCAAAATCAAAGAGGGGGCATCGAAAAACGGTCAACCTTACACATGAATCCGAAAATCTTTTTGTAAGCTAGCCCAGTGAGTCTGAAGCTTCATTTTGTGGCCATCGTTCATGGGCAAATCTCTAATTTCCCCGGGCCATAAACTGCGAGCTTTTTCCATGACGTCATCCAAGTGTGGCTTTATGGCACGCCATGGTACCCCGGCTCGTTTGGCCCACGCCTCAAAGTTTTCATATGTGACGGCATACCATTCTTTTGTCTTCCCGAGGTTGAGCGCGTATTGCCTCTCGTTTTCTATGTAAACACTCGTTGTGACTATATCGTAAGCTGGGGAAAGTCGTGGCGTGACTTGGTCAGAATAGAGCAAGCTCCAGTTCTTTATGTGGGCATCGCCATTGGCTAGAAGGATGTTCACCAGCAGGCGTCTGGCGAGTTGCTGCGTGTCTGCCAGGCCGTCTCCTGAGTAGTTGTAGAGAATGTAGGCTATCTGCTCGTAACTTGCGGATTTGTATTTTTCGTGTGGGTATTTCACCAGGACTTGCGCGAAATCCTCCATATGAATTCGCCGATCATTGTGGCGGTCGAAGCGTTTTATCGCGAAAGCGAGTTTTTCATTGGGCAGATTGATCGGCGGCAAGTTGTCGAGTTTGTCAATGTCCACCAATTTTATTTCAGGCACAACGACGCCGACCATAGCTGCCAATGACATTGCTGAGAACTCATTGACCGGCACATCTTTGTGCTTTGTTGAGGGAGTCTTGACGATCCAGTCGCCAAGGGCATCTCCCTTGGACAGGTTATAGCGGCCATCTTGCTTCTTCATGGAAAACTTCATCTGAATTCCGGCGAGAGAAAATTTGTTTTCCGGAGTACCCATTTCAAACTTAACGGCTTTCGCTTTGCCATAAGCAGACAAGAGCTTAGCCGGGATCTCTTCCGGGTCCATTGGCTCGGCAACCAAGGCTCCGGGCAAATCTCTCCCCAAATATGAAAAGATTTGGAACTCGCTATCGACATGTACCTTTAGGCCTTGGGCGATCAACTCCCTTAATGATCCTTCCGGGAGTAAATTTGATAGCGTGGGATGCAGTTTCTGGCTGCGTGACCAAGGCTCCGCCATGAGTTTCTCTGCACGAGGGAAGCCGGGGTGGGTGATCAGGCTAAAGGTAGGACGATCTGCATCCGACTTAAATTCTTCTGCAAAGGTCAATATATTACGACCGTCCTGGAAACCGGCCAGATAGCCAACCAGTCTTCCGTGCAGGGTGAGTTTCAGGACATTGACCTTATCGGTGTCGTGATCGCTCATTGATCTTCCTCAAGGAGATTCTGCCAGGGATCGTCAGATAAGTTTTTCTTTTTGCTAGCCATTGCCTGGCTGGACGTTTTTCTCCCAGGCGCAATATCTGATTCGACGTTTTCGATCACAGCAATTACAGCATTGAGTTTTTCTTTGGGAATGAGCATCAGTTCGCTGTTCAATCCTTTGGCAACCAGTTCCAGGGTATCGAGTCGCGGATTCCCCTTTGATTCCAAGCGTTGGTATTGTTGTCGGGAAACACCGACGCGCATCATCATGTCATTTTGTTTGAGGCCAAGCTCTATTCGTCTTTTTTTGAGCTGCTTCAGTAGAGGGTTTTCCATTGTAAGCTCCTGTGTTGCTTTTTATTTTCACGGAAGCATATTAGCTTCTTTTTCGTAAAAAAGCGACACTTGTGATTCTTTTGCTGCACAAGGGCCAAAAAAAGCAACCTATATATTTCTTTTGACTCAGGTAAACACAGGATCGCCATAAAAGCAATTTATGAATTGCTTTTCGTGCTAGCTCTTTTGGGGGGATGTCCAATCTATACGTTCTTCCCATTGCCCAGTCCCATCCGTCCCTGGGAGCCAAACCACATAAGATGTGGTCCTAGTTTCTAGGGCCACAACTTTTTTTGTGGCAAGGGACGATGGTGGCAATTAATCCGGCTGGTCGATGCGCCAAGCTTCAGGCGGCAGGAAAGTCACTTTCAAGCCAAAAGGAGAAGCGATCTTCTCCAGTGTCGCCAGCGTAGGGTTTCCCGAACCGTTTTCAAATTCCGAGAGGATGCGGGGAGAAACACCGGCAATTTTCTGAGCATAATCCCTTTGCGTCATCCCGAGAATCTTGCGCATCAGGCGTGTCGCCTCCCTTATCCCGATAACACCTGCTGCGAGGTCCTTGTAGAGACCTTCCTTCATTTCGGTCATGTCATTTTTGTCGGGGCGTTTCATCTGACTCTCCCGCCAGAGGCTTATGGCTTGGCGTTTGCCAACCCTCCTGCAACGTCATTGATCCAAATTGCCAGCCGTTCAATAATCTCGTCATCAACCTGACAGGCGCGCATAACATCCGGCAGAGCCTTGACATTGTCGCTCAGGGAGGCGATCCAGGCTCTGGTTTCCCGGGGATCGAGGGAGAAGCTGAGCTTTTCGCAGATTCTCGCCCATTCCGGCTGGCTGCCGGGACGTTCATCTTCCCAGCGTGTTACGCGATTGATCCCTTCCGGGTCCAGGAACATCGGCGCGATGTCATAAACGGGCGAGAGCGCAATCTGGCCAGCAATTCTCAGGACTGCACTGTTGCGACCATGGTTGTCGGTGTTGCGCAGCGCCAAGTTCAGAACGTCTCTCAGGATGTATTCGCGCAATTCTTGAACAGGATCGGAGACAAACCTGGCCAGTGCCCGGCAAAAAACATCGTGTTTCACGGATGCACCGAACCCGGGGATAGCTGCCAGAGCGTAGAGGCTGTGCATGCCATGACGGATGACCTTGCCGTGTTCGACAACCCGATCAAATCTGGGAACAAAAAGGGTGTTGTTCTCGTATGTCAGCGGAGCGCTGGTGCGAACGCCGAATTGTCGGGCGACCTCCAAGTAAGGAGCTTCATTTCTCAAGACCTGCTGATTGCGTGCATTCGTTCGTTCCCCCCGGGGAAATTTAACCAGCCAGAAACGAGCAGCCTTGTCATCCGACAACGCCCCTTCGGCGTGAAACATCCCGGCCGCATCCTCGACCAGCAAATACTTGGGTGCCTCGCCCTGAACGCTGGAGGCGCCTGCGACATGTGCGCCCCGTTCTGCGGCATATTCAAGAAAATCTTCGCGCTGCTCAAGGATATCGGTACGAGGGAACCCGTTCTTGAACTGGTCGGGAGGCGGGGGCTGGGCTGCTTCTGCAATGCGCAGGTGGCCGGGCGGGCAGCCGGTCCCCTTGACGAGCACGTGCCAGTCGACCTGGGGGCCGTCCTTGGCGATCTGCATCCTTCTGAGCCAGGCGCGCCTGCCTGCTCCGGAAGGTAACAGGTCGATCAAAAAAGGTGGCCAGGTAGCAAAACGAAACAGCTCGAAACCGACTGTCAACCCTGGGATGAGTTCAGCGTTTGGGGAATTGAGGTTCGCAACAGCATAGTCGACATCGTATTCCAGTCGACTCGCCCCTTCGGCACCTTTCTCTAAAGATGATGTGTAGGGCTCAAATGTCGCTGCGGTCTGCCAGCGACCTTCGAGATATATTTCGATGTGGCAATTCATTTGATTCACAATAGTGGTCTAAAAAGACCCCTCCCCGCGCTTATTGTTCACTATAGTGATCTATTATTGCTGCGGTTGCAAGAAAATATTCACTATAGTGGTTTGTGGTCGGTTGATTAGACTAAAGATTGGCTCTTAAGGGGACAATCCAAGGAGTGGTACATCAGCCGGCGCCATTCAATGACTTCCGCCCAGTGCCCAGTGCCATCCGTCCCGGCGAGCCATCGAATGATCAGCGGCGGATTCTCACGAATCCGCCGCTGTTTTTTTATCGATCCCGGAGGGCTCGTTGCTCCGGGAAAGTCAGCTTGCGCGTTGTCGATACGAAGGTTATACTCACTCTTGTTTAATAGTGAGTATAACCAGGGAAAGGGTGTTGCCGGATGGAGCGCATCGGAGGTGAAACGCAGGTACTGTACGCCGATCTTCGCGAGCGCCTGGAGGCGTACGAGGCGATGCGCAGCATTGCCAGCCTCCCCGGGGAGTTCACCAGCAAGACCATCAAAGGCACACTTTACCACTACTTCCAGACCATACTGCCGGGCGGACGGACCCAGATCTACATCGGCCCCGACAGCGACACCGTCAGTCGGCTGATTGCAGCCCGGTCTGCCGCCGCTGAGGGAAACCTCGCCGACGCGCGCATGTTCCAACGACTCGCGGCCCAAATTACCGCTGGCGGCGGCGTCCCACTGCCGGCGGAGATGGCGCGCATCGTCAATCGTCTGGCCGACAGCGGTGTCTTTCGCGTCGGCGGGGTGCTGGTCGGGACCGTCGCCTACCAGGTGCTCGGCACCCATCTCGGCGTGGCCTGGGCGAACGCTGCGCGCATGACCCAGGATATCGATCTGGCCGGGGATAACCACATTGCCATCGCCGTCCCGGAACTGAGCGCCGACGTCCCCGCTGCCATCGAGTCTCTGCAGATGGGATTCTTTCCGGTGCCGCGGTTGTCGCACACGGAACCCTCGACTTCGTGGGCGATTCGCGGCAAGACCCTACGGGTCGATCTCCTCACTCCCGCCCGCAAGGGGGCGACGGCGCCGGTCTTCATCCGCCGCCTCAATGCCGCCGCCACCCCGCTCAAATATCTCGACTACCTGATCGAGAAGCCGATCCGTGCCGTCATGCTGGCCGGCACCCCGTGCCTGGTCGGCGTGCCGCAGCCGGCGCGCTTCGCCCTGCACAAGCTGATCCTTTCCCAGGAACGCGACGCTTCGGCAGCCGACAAACGGCGCAAAGATCTGATCCAGGCCGCCAGCCTCATTGCCCTGCTGCAAGACGAGCGGCCCGGCGAACTCGACCTTGCCCGCTCCGACCTGCTCAAGCGCGGCGTCACCTGGCAAAAAAAACTCGCCGCCGCCTGTGCCGAGGCGCGGATCGAACTCTAGCGACAGAGGCCGGCGGCGGTTACAATCGCGGGAGAAAGGTTTGATGTTGCCCAGTGATGGGTTCTGTGTGGGATATTTGTGATCATCGTGATCATCGAGGCTACATAACCAAAGGCTTAGCGGACAGCGTTCGCCTTTACGTTGTCCCTCCCAAGGAGCACCGCCATGCCTACCAAACCCCGCCACCCCGCCCTTTTCGTCGGCCACGGCAGCCCGATGAACGCCATCGAGGAGAATGCCTTCAGCTCTTGCTGGCGCCAGCTCGGGAAAGAGCTGCCGGTGCCGCGCGCCATCCTCTGCGTCTCGGCGCACTGGGAGACGAGCGGAACCAAGGTGACGAGCGTGGCGCAGCCGCGCACCATCCATGATTTCTACGCCTTCCCGCCGGTCCTTTACGAGCAGCGCTACCCGGCGCCGGGCTCGCCCGAACTGGCGGCGCAGGTGGTAGCACTCCTCGGTGCCGACAACGTCGCTCTCGATGCCGAATGGGGGCTCGACCACGGCACCTGGGCGGTTCTCTGCCACCTCTATCCGCAGGCGAACATTCCGGTCATCCAACTCAGCCTCGACCGCGGCAAGAGCGCCGCCGGACATTACGCCCTGGCGCAGCGTCTGGCCCCGCTACGGGAGGACGGAGTGCTCATCATCGGCAGCGGCAACCTTGTCCATAATCTCGGCCGTTTGCGCTGGGACGCTGATGCCACCCCCTACCCCTGGGCGACGGAATTCGACCGCCGGGCGGCGGAGCTCATCAGTGCCGGCGACCACGCCGCGCTGATCGACTATCCTTCCCTCGGCGAGGCGGCTCGCCTCGCCATCCCCACGAACGAGCATTATCTCCCCCTCCTCTACACCCTGGCCCAGCAGCAGCCGGGAGAGGCGGCCACCTTCTTCGCCGCGGAGATCGTCCTCGCTTCCATCTCCATGCGCGGCGTGCGCATCGGCTAAGGCCTGTTTTGCCGCCTCAAACGGCAGCTTTCTGCTCTTTTTCCTTCCCCCTGCAATTGACTTTGCCCGCTGCCACCCCTTATGATGAGAATCCTTGCGGCGGGGATGCCCCCCGGCCTTGACGAAACCCTTTCCCCCCAGTCGGATCATGAGCCTTTTACGCATTTACCATTACCCCGAGCCGGTCCTGGCCCGCCCGGCGGCTCCGGTCACTCTCTTCGACGAAGCCCTCGCCACCCTCGCCCGCGACATGGCCGAAACGATGTACGCCGCCCCCGGCATCGGCCTCGCCGCGCCGCAGGTCGGCGTCTCGCAGCGCCTCGTCGTCATCGATTGCGCCGGCAAGGAGGCGCCGCCGGCCCTCATTGTCGCCGTCAACCCGCAGATTGTCGCCCGCGAAGGCTCGGTCTGCGAGGAGGAGGGGTGCCTGTCGGTCCCCGGCTACTACACCGCGGTCAAGCGCGACGCCAAGGTCACCGTCAACTTCTGCGCCCTCGACGGCACCCCGCGCCAGATCGTCGCCGAAGGCCTCCTCGCCGTCGCCTTTCAGCACGAGATCGACCATCTCGACGGCATCCTCTTCGTCGATCGCCTCTCCCCCTTGAAACGCGGCATGTTCAAGCGCCGCTACAAGAAGATGCTGGAACAACAGAAGGAATTGCTGTGATCGCACCGCGCGACCTGCGCACCGTCTTCATGGGGACGCCGGAGTTTGCCCTCGCCACTCTCGATGGTCTCCATGCCGCCGGGGTTAATCTGGTCGGGGTCTATACCCAGCCCGACCGCCCCAAGGGGCGCGGCAACCAGCTCTCCTCCCCGCCGGTGAAAGTGTGGGCGCTGCGCCACGCCCTCCCCGTCTTCCAGCCGCTGAAGCTGCGCGCCCCCGAAGTCGTCGCAGAGCTGCAAGCCCTCGCCCCCGATCTCATCGTCGTCGTCGCCTACGGCCAGATCCTCCCCCAGCGCGTGCTCGACATTCCCCGTTACGGCTGCATCAACGTCCATGCCTCCCTCCTCCCCCGCTACCGCGGCGCCGCCCCCATCAACCAGGCGATCATCGATGGCGAAGAAGAGAGCGGCGTCACCACCATGGTCATGGAGGCGGGACTCGACACCGGCCCGATGCTGATCAAGCGGAGCACCGCCATCGGCGCGGAAGAGACCGCCGGCGAGCTCCATGATCGCCTCGCCCTGCTCGGCCGCGAGGCCATGGACGAGACGTTGCAGCGCCTCTGCGCCGGCACTCTCGTTGCCGAAGCGCAGGACGACAGCCTGAGCACCTATGCGCCGATGCTGAAAAAAGAGGATGGCCGCATCGACTGGCACGCCAGCGTCATGGCCATCCACAATCAGGTGCGCGGCCTCGACCCCTGGCCCGGCGCCTACACCGGCCTTTCCGGCGAGGTCCTCAAACTCGCCCGCACCCGCCCCGAAGCGGGAGCGGCACTGGCGCCGCCTGGCAGCGTGATCAGCGCCAGTGCCGAGGGCGTGCGTATCGCCTGCGGCGACGGCGTGCTGCTGGTGCGAGAACTTCAGCTCCCCGGCAAGAAGCGCCTGAGCGCCGCCGACTTCCTGCGCGGCCGCCCCCTCCCCCCCGGCACCGTCCTGGTAGCACCATGAACGCGGTGCACCGCGGAGCCCATGAGCAGCCGCGCAAGCGCCTCTTCATCGCCATGCTCACCCTCGCCAGCACCTTGATCCTGACTTCAGCTTTTCTCCTCTGGTGGGTGCCGAGCATCGGCCTGGTCAACATCCATCCGTTCCTGCCGATTCTCTTCGGCGGCATTCTCGGCAGCCTCACCCTCTTTATCGTCGGCAGCCTCGGCCTCCTCATCCTCACCCTTTTGACCGGTCGCGATCTCTTCTTTTCCCAGCGCCTGCGCGGTCTGGTCATCCGCTATCTCTTCCCCGCCATCATCGGCCTCGGGCGCCTCGTCGGCATCGACCGCGACACCCTGCAGCAATCGTTCATCGCCCTCAACAACCAGCTGGTCCGCGCCAAGAAGCTGCGGGTGCCGGCGGAGCGGGCGCTGATCCTGCTCCCCCACTGCATCCAGCTGGCCGACTGCGCCATCAAGATCACCGGCAATGTCGACAACTGTATCCGCTGCGGCCGCTGCGACATCAGCGCCCTGGCCGAACTCGCCCGCAGTCACGGCATCGCCGTTGCCGTCGCCACCGGCGGCACCCTGGCGCGCAAGATCATCGTCGAGCGCCGCCCCCAATTCATTCTCGCCGTCGCCTGCGAACGCGATCTGACCGCAGGGATTCGCGATGCCTATCCCCTGCCGGTCATCGGTCTGCTCAACCACCGTCCCTACGGCCCCTGCTTCAACACCAGCATCGATTTTGTCGAAGTCGAAAAGGCCCTGGCCGAGCACATCCTCCCTTAGGCGCCCTTGATTTTACCCGGTCCCGTTATTATGATGAAGAGGCGCCCGCTCTTCCGGGCGGGGCGCTCCAGTTCACAACTTTCATCAATGCCGTTCGCCTGCTGCGGGCGCGGCCGCGAGGTCAACGAATCATGAACAGCCTGCGCGTTTTCTTCTTTCTCACTATCCTCACCCTGATCCTCGTCGGGGCCGGCGGGGCCCTCGGCGGGACCGGCGGTGCCATGCTCGCCCTGATTATCGCCGGGGTCATGAACTTCGTCTCCTACTGGTTCTCCGACCGCATCGTCATCTCCATGTACCGTGGTCAGCCGGTGCAATCGGGCCTCCTTTTCGAGGTTGTCGCCGAGATCTGCCAGCGCAACCGGCTGCCGATGCCCAAGGTCTTCATCCTGCCGCAACCGACCCCCAACGCCTTCGCCACCGGCCGCAACCGTGAGCACGCCTCGGTTGCCGCCACCGAGGGGCTGATGCAGATTCTCACCCGCGAGGAGTTGCGCGGGGTCATGGCCCACGAGATGGCCCATGTCGTCAACCGCGACATCCTCATCTCCTCCATCGCCGCCACCATCGCCGGGGCGATCTCCTTCCTCGCCCAGATGGCGCAGTGGTCGATGATCTTCGGCGGCGGCCGCGACGACGACGAGGGGAGCAACCCCATCGCCCTCATTGCCATGATGATCCTCGCCCCCATCGCCGCCATGCTGGTGCAGATGGCCATCTCCCGCTCGCGTGAATACGGTGCCGACAGTGGCGGAGCCAAGCTCTGCGGCAATCCTCACGACCTGGCCAACGCCCTGCGCAAGCTGGAGCGGGCCAACGAGCAGATCCCCATGCATCAGCCCAATGCCGCGACCGCGCACATGTTCATCGTCAATCCCCTGCGCGGCGGCCTGCGCACCCTCTTTTCGACCCATCCGCCGGTCGAGGAGCGGGTCCGCCGTCTCGAAAGCATGCTTCGCGTCTGATTCCTTCCTCCGTCGCACCTTCCGCCGGGGGCGTGGCCACCACGCCCCCGCCTTTTTTTGGAGCCCCGTGAAACAGACCGATCCCCGCCGCCTCGCCTACGACGTCCTCTGCCGGGTTGAAGAGGGGGGCTATGCCGACCTCGCCCTCGACGGCGCCCTCAACGCTGCCGCTCTCGCCGACCCCCGCGACCGCGGCCTCGCCACCGAACTGGTGTATGGTGTCCTGCGCCGCCAAGGACGTCTCGATTTCGCCCTCGCCCACTTTTCGCGGCAGCCCCTGGCCAAGCTCGAAAGCCGCGTCCTCTGGCTGCTGCGCCTCGGCGCCCACCAGCTCCTCCACCTCGAACGGGTGCCGGCGCGGGCCGCCGTCCACACCACCGTCGAACTCGCCCGCGCCCTCGGGCTCGAACGCGCTACCGGCTTTATCAACGGCCTGTTGCGTTCCCTCGAACGGGGTCGTAACGTCATCCCCTGGCCCGACGCGGAGTTCGATCCCCGCGGCCACCTCGTCCATGCCCTTTCCCTCCCCCCCTGGCTGGCAGGGCGCTGGCTCAATGAATTTGCCGTGGACGAGGCCCTGGCCCTGGCGACGGCGATGCAGGAAGGCGCCCCCTTTACCCTGCGCGCCAACACCCTGCGTTGCACGCGGGAGGAACTTCTGGAAGCCCTGAATAGCGCCGGCCACAGTGCTGCAGCGACGACCTATGCCCCGGAAGGAATCACCGTGCTGCACCGCGGCAACGCCCCCCTCCCCGGCAGCAATGAGGGGTGGTTTCAGGTGCAGGATGAAGCGAGCATGCTCATCCCCCATCTCCTTGGCGCGCAAACGGGGGAACTGATCTATGACGGCTGCGCCGCCCCCGGCGGCAAGACCACCCAGATCGCCGCCCTCACCGGCAACGGCGCCCGCATCATCGCCTCCGACCTTCACCCCAAACGCCTGCAACTGGTGCGGCAGGGGGCGGCGCGTCTCGGCTGCACCGCCATCGAGTGTCGCCCCTTCGATCTCTTCCGCATCCCCGATTTTCTCGACGACGGCGCCTGCGACCGCATCCTCCTCGACGCCCCCTGCACCGGCCTCGGCGTGCTGCGGCGCAACCCCGAGAGCCGCTGGCGCCGGAGCGAGGCCGACATCCTCGAGCTGGCCCGGATCCAGCGCCAACTCCTCGCCAACGTCGCCCCCAAAGTCCGCCCCGGCGGGATTCTCCTCTATTCGGTCTGCACCATCACCCCCGAGGAGACCGATCACGTCATCGACAACTTCCTCGCCGACCATCCTGATTTCCGTCGCGACGACCCGCATCCCGACCTCCCCGCCGCCTGGGCCGAGCTCTTCGACAGCGCCGGCGCCCTGCGCACCTTCCCCCACCGCCACGGCGGCATGGATGCCTTTTACGCCGTGCGTCTGCGCCGCCAGGGTTAGTCGCGGATGCCCTGCGCCGCCACCGACAAACGCTACAACCTCTTCTCTGCCCACCTCAAGGAGCGTTTCGGCGGCCGCGTCCACAAGATCTCCGTCGATGCCGGCCTCGGTTGCCCCAACCGCGACGGCGGCCGCCAAGGCGGCGGCTGTCTCTTCTGCGATCCCGACGGCTCGGGGTCGGTCGGCATCGAGCGCCAGCTGTCGGTAGGTGAGCAGCTCGAACAGGGGAAAGAGGTCATGGTGCGCAAATACAAGGCGCGCCACTTCATGGCCTACTTCCAGCCTTTCTCCAACACCTTTGCCCCGCCGGCGCAGCTGCGTGCCCTCTACGACGAAGCTCTCGCCGTCAGCGACATGGTCGGTCTCGCCGTCGGCACCCGCCCCGACTGCCTCCCCGCCCCCGTCATCGACCTCCTCGCCGACTACCACCAGCGCACCTACCTCTGGCTCGAACTCGGTCTGCAAAGCTGCCACGATGCCACCCTCGCCCACTTGCGCCGCGGCCACGACTACGCCACCTTCCTCGCCGCTTATGCCCGGGCCAAGGAGGCCGGGCTGCGGGTCTGCGTCCACGTCATCCTCGGCCTGCCAAGGGAAGACCGCGTCATGATGCTGGCGACGGCCGACGAACTGGCACGGCTGCGTGTCGATGGCGTCAAGATTCATCTGTTGCATGTTCTGACGGGGACAAAACTGGGGGAAGCTTTTTTGCGCGGGGAGGTGGCGGTGCTGGGGCAGGAAGAGTACGTGAGTTTGGTCGTCGAATTTCTCGAACGCCTGCATCCGGCGACGCTGGTGCAGCGCCTCACCGGCGACGGCCCACGGCAACGCTTGCTGGCGCCGTTGTGGTCACTGGCCAAATGGGAGGTGCTCAACGCCATCGATGCCGAACTGGCGCGACGCAATAGTTTTCAGGGGGTGGCTTGCCGGATAGACGGGGAGAGATGACGCCGAAACGGCGCCGGTACGGAAACGTGCGGCGGGGAGAGGGCGACCGGGACGGTCAGTAACCCTGACCGGAGGCGACGACGGAGTCGGGAGCGGTGCGGGTTTCTGCCGGGCCGCTCCAGGAGACGAGGAGCAGGCAGGCCCAGAGCAGACTGACGATGACAACCAGATATTTCGACATGGCGCGCACGATAAACAAAGCCGAAAAAGAAATCAAGCAGTGATTTTACCAAGGTGCGCTGACTTTTCTGGGCAGGGATCGCCGACTGAAGAAAAATCCTCTTGGGCAGAGGATTGTCAAATGATCTTGATGTCAAATTCAGCAGCACAACCTGTACTACGTCACCTCCGATTCATGGGACTTGCGGGCCTTGCAGGCGGTGCTCCTCTCCGCCGTTACCCGCCTTTTCATGGCGACTTACTCAACTAAAATGTGCGGGGATTTCTGGCTCTGGTTCTCGACATCGTACGGGCCAACGGGCTGGCCCACGCCGAGATTTATCGGAACCGGGCCATGCTGACGCTCCCCGGCTATTTCCGCCCGACAAAGATCTGGGATCTGCTGGTTATTTACACAAAGGGGAGCTGATCGCGGCCATCGAGTTGAAAAGTCCGGTGGGATAGGCAACAACTTCAACAACCGCACCGAGGAAGCCATCAGCCCTGCGCATGATCTCTGGACGGCCTCGAAGAGGCCTTCGGCAAGCAACCGCGACCTTTCGTTGGCTGGTTGATGCTGGTCGAGGACGAAATCGAGGCGCGAGGTCAAGGACAAGTCACCGCGTCGTAACCGGCGAGTTTGCGGAAATGTCGGCGATGCTGGCAATGGGTGTGGTCGCGTGGCGGTCGGATTGCATGACGGGCGGAGCGGCTCAAAAGGTAAAAGTGTTATTTTTTCAGCAGCCTAATCAGGTGCGAATCCCAAAGTCCATCTGATTTTATCCGCCGCCCACCGCAAAAAGAAAAAGGGATCTGCACCTGAATGCAGATCC
>MGTO01000012.1 GCA_001799485.1 Desulfuromonadales bacterium GWC2_61_20
TGACGCACCGCCGCCGCGATGGGGATGACCTTGAGACTGACACCAAGGAGATTGGCCAGGCGTTCGGCATTGCCGCGGGTGCGGGCGGTGGTGCCGAAGCCGGGCATGGTCACCGCCTCGATGCCGGCATGCGCCAGGCCGAGACGATCGAAGGCCTTGACCGTCACCAGCAGAGCCAGGGTCGAATCGAGACCGCCGGAGATGCCGAGGACCGCCTTGCTCCCGCCGGTGTGGCGCAGACGGCGGGCGAGGCCGGTGGTCTGGATGGCGAAGATCTCGCGACAGCGCGCACTGCGTTCGCTGTCGTCGGCGGGGACGAAAGGGGTGGCGGAGATGGGGCGCAGGGCGCTGTCGGCGACGGTGTCGGCGAGGCGAAAGGAAAGCACCCGCGGGGTGAAGCCGGCGGCGGCGGCGAAGCTGTTGCTGCGGCGGCGTTCGTTGAGGAGGCGCTCGACGTCGATATCGGCCACGACCATGGTGGTGGCGAAGCTGAAACGGTCGCTCTCGGCGAGGAGGGCGCCGTTCTCGGCGATGAGGGAATGACCGGAGAAGACCAGGTCGGTGCTCGACTCCCCGGGCCCGGCCGAGGCATAGGCATAGGCGGCGAGACAGCGCGCCGACTGCGAGCGGACCAGCTCGCGGCGGTACTCCATCTTGCCGAGGGTTTCAGGACTGGCCGAAGGGTTGAGGAGGATGGTGGCGCCGGCCAGGGCGAGTTGCGCGCTCGGCGGCGCCGGGACCCAGAGATCCTCGCAGATTTCGATGCCGATGCGGCACTCGGGGAGGTGGTCGGGAGAGAAGAGGAGATCGGTGCCGAAGGGGATGGCGCAACCGCCGAGGTCGAGAGTAGCGCTCGAGCTTTCGGCGGCGGGGGAGAACCAGCGCTCTTCGTAGAACTCGTTACTGTTGGGGAGATAGCTCTTCGGGACGATGCCGACGATGGCGCCGCCGGCGATGAAGACAGCGCAGTTGAAGAGGCGCCCCCCTTGCGCCAGCGGCGCCCCGACCACAAGCACGCTCTGGCTGGCGGCGGAGAACTCGGCGAGTTCGACCAAGGCGCTGCGCACCCGCTGCAACGGCAACTGCTGGAAGAAGAGGTCGCCGCAGCTGTAACCGGTGAGAGAGAGTTCGGGGAAGAGGAGGAAGCGCGCCCCTTCACCGGCGGCGGCGTTCACCGCCTGACGGATGGCGGCGAGGTTGAAGTCGATGTCGGCGACGCGCAGCTCGGGCGAGACGACGGCGAGACGCAGCATGCCAAGGGAGGAGAGAGGTGTTTGCATGGTTGTAAGGCTAATGGAAAGGGGGAGGTGTGTCAATTGACATGTTGGAACCTGGAAGGGCCAGTTGCTGGCCCCTCCAGGTTCCTGCTGAAATTCATGGGCTACTGCTTCCTCTCACGCACAATCATGTTCGGCAGAATGTTGCGAATACACTCATCTTCGCTGAGCCATTTTTCGATCACGACGGCTTCGTTTTCGATCGTGACGACCTTCCAGCCATCGCCGAGCGGTTCGCCGACCTTGATTTTGACAATCGTATTTGTGGCGACGTCCTTGATCTCGGCGCTACCGGCAAGGATGGAAACGACCTCGTAGGGTTGGGCCCAGACGGGCATGGCGCTTAGAATAAAAATCGCAAGGAACAGGCCGTAGCGAATCATCATCATCTCCTTTTCCTAGGGTTGAAGGCTCATTGTTTCCGAGCCGATGAACGGAATGCTGCTGGAAGCTTCGTTACAGGTCGAGTTGGCAGGATACTTCATATTCACCCAGTTAATCCCCGTCCAGAGTTTGATGCCGCGGGTATCTTTCATTCCCGAGATATAGCGGGTTTTAACCCCGTCTTTGTAAGCAACCTGGTTGATCATCCCCTGAAGCGACATTGTGAACGTTTTGATCCGGTGAGTGTATGGATCCCGGCTGTCCAGGCGAGCAATTCGCACTTGGTTGTTCAGAAGGACGGGCGTGCCAAATGGTTCGGTCAGGATAAAATGGCGCGCGTAATGCCCTGCCGCCAACACGGCGATGGACGCATCGTAGTTGGTCGCCGAGGCATAGCTGATGAGATTTTGCGGGGCATGCTTGAGGTAGCTGTTTTCCAGCACATGGGGATAGACATCGACGTATTCGGCAATGGACCTGTCGTTGACGTCGAGGGTATCGATCGCCTCGGCGCTCCCGGCCGGCAGGATCTGGTCATTGACACAGACAACATCCATGCTGTTCATAAAGTCGATGGGCGTTGGCTCGCTGATGTCCTTGAGACCGACGGCGACGCCATTGGTTTCGCCGGCAAAACCGGTGGCGGTCTGGAAACCCATTTGTCCGTGATAGACCACCTGCACCGTCAGGTCGGTCGCATTGAGGGGAATTTTTTGTTCCCCGAGGTTGAATGCAAGTTCGATGGGGCTGTCGCTCGGAATACTGCTGATACCGTTTGCTTCGGGCACGACGATATAACTGAAGTCGGCGCTCACCGGAACGGGCACCCCCTGAAAGGGATCTGCGAGGGCAGTCTTGTACTTCACGACCAGTTCGACGGTGCCCAAAGACAAGGCTTCATTGTTTGGCGTGAGGTTACGTGCCTTGATGCGGATATTGTCAAAACCGCCCGAGTCGGGGGCCGCGATGGCGTAGCGACCACGCGCCGGCAGGCTCAGTTCGAGCTGGCCTCGAAAGAAGTAGTGCAAAGCGGTGGCGGCATAACCGGCGGCTCTCGGCAACAGCAGTGTGGCGTAATCATCGTAAACATGTTCGTCCAAAATGGGGATTGGTTTACCGTCAAGAGTTCCATGAACGTTCTGCCAGTAAATATAAAGTACCGATGCCGCGGTAAGCTTATATCCATTTCCGTTTGCGTTTTCTCCTGCTCGATCTTTCACATGGTACCAGCGCTTAATTGTTTGCCACGGGAAGAGTGGGTTGGGGATTTCGATCTCCCGCAACGTTGTACTCTCAACAAGCCGGGGTGGAATTGAGATGCTTGCTGTAACCGGGTTGGTGTCGGTGCTGAGAAAATTGGCATTGGAGTATTCGGCCAACCCAACCGTGTTGGCGACAGTGGCGTCGGGGTTGTTGCCTGTATAGATATCCGTATCGAAAAGATTAGCAATCGGTAATGGGGCGCCAGCGTTGGCAAAGGCGCTGGGAGTGGTCTGGAGGGTTTTGAAGTCAAAGAAGAAAGGCGCAGCCAATGAACCGGAGAAGGCATTTGTATCCTTTCTTAGCTTGTTTTCGATGTAGATCTCAATTCCCGGCGAAAACGGGTGCGCATCGTTGCGCGTGTGTTCGGGAACTGCCATATCTTCGACCAGATGCATGACCTGCCCTACGGAGCGTAAAGTGCGGGCAAAATTCTCATTGCGGCGGTCGGTCGTCGGGGAGGTGAGGGCGATGTAGTAATAGTGTCTGGCATCATTCCATGAATAACCTTGCCCACCAAATGGGGCCTGTGCCCAAAGGAGGGCCGAATCGTAGCGATTCCATAGGCCGAAGTTCTCAAGTCCGTCATGAAAGTGACTGAAATACCGCGGTGTTTCATCCTCTTGTGTTCCACCGTTCGATAAAATTTGACCTGCTGAGATCGGCTGGAAGGACCAAAACTGAAAGTTAAAAGAATAGTTCAATGGTTCTTTTATTCCACGATCGAAACCGAGACTACCGGCAAGAAATTCGTTTAAATCGAAAGGGGTTGTCCCTATTTTCTTTTGGGACTCATTGTTTAATTCTACATGCGTTTTGTCTCTAAAGGCTGATGCATCAGTTGATATAATTGACATTATCAATAAAATGAAAATAATTTTTTTATCCATTTATAGTTCCCCCCGTATCGAATGTAACCTATAGTTTTGACAATTTAATCAGGTGGCTGGAAACGATGATTTTTTTATTGTTATCGTGTAAATAATCATAGGTCTTTTCCTGGCAACCTTCTGACAGGCAATCGGCAATGTCTAACATATTTATGTATGTATAGCCTTTCTTCTCTACGGAAAAGACCACAGCATCATCCCAAGAAAACGGATCTTTTAATGTTATGATGTCACGTATAAAAAAATACCCATTTTCATCCGTTTTTGTCGTAAACATTGTGATTTTTTTCGTATTTTGTTCGACAAATGTCTGATGACCAACCCAGTATTCTACAGTTATTTCTACATTTTTAATCGGTTTACCATCTTCGATATCGACAACTCTCCCGCTGTAGGCCGGTTTTGAATAGATGATGCACCCATGTAAAAACATGATGCTGCAAAGGACCGCAAAAACACCGACAACCCGTGAAGGTATTTTCAAAACGCTCTGATTCGCCATAACCCGTCCTCGTCAAGAATAAATTCAAGTTGGAAGGAATAGGGAACTCCTGCCTTTTCGACCCGAAGATCGTAAATGGCCTTGTCCCCCTCGATTTTCACCAGAGTGAGTCCCTTCATGTCGGCAACAATTTGCCCCAGCACACTGCTCATGGCCGTCAGCTGCCGGGAGTAAGCGTCCCGTGTACGCGGCGAGAAAAGGGTAGCCGCAGCAGTGACATTGCCTTGCTGCATGGCGGCGGTCATGGCCGTCCATTTCGCCTTGAGCAGAGCATCCAGAGCCGTCGTGGAATACGCGAGGATGCCGACGCTGTCGGTGTAGGTGGTCCCAAAAGTATCGACGACTTTGAAATGGCAGGTGTAGAGACCGGGTACGTCGAGAGGAACTGTGTAAGTATTCATTTCCACCGCTGGGACCGGTGTTCGTTGGGCGGGGCCGTCGCAGAGCAGTTCGGCGCTGGCGACGCCCCGTGTCAGGTCGCCGTCAACGGACAGGGTGACTGTCAGCGGAGCGAGACCCGCCTGCGTATCGGCCAAGAGAGTGACGGACTCGCTGGTCGGTTGACAATAAACCTGGGCGCTGGTGGACCAGGTTTGGCCCGTGACGTCAGTGGCGGCAGCCGTAAGTGTGTTTAGCCCGGCCACGAGAGGGACATTGTTGGCGACGAAACGTCCGTTGTCGACTTGCGCAACCACGCCATTCACAACCACGCCGACCTCTGCCGAATTACCCACGACTATTTTCCCATTTACCGTGAGATCGGGTTGATCGATAGCCGCGCCATCGAGAGCTCCGCCCTTGTAGGTATCGAAGGTAATCCCCTGTGGGGCAGGCGGTGCGGTCACAGTAATGGTGGTGTCGGCAACGGCTTGCCCGCCGGGTCCGGTAGCAATCAGGCGATAGAGGATGGTCTGAGTCGGGCGAACTTCAATAGAGCCCGAGAAGGGCACGACGCCGAAGCCCGGTTCAAGCGTGACCTGCTCGGCATTCATCGTCGTCCAGGCAAGGGTCGCAGGCTCGCCTGAAACGATCGTCGCAGGAGTTGCCAGCAGGGTCGCGGTGGGTAGATCGGGGGGCGGAGCAGCCGTTGTGGCGGCAACGGTAAGGGTAATAAAACTCTCTGGCTTACCGCCGACTTGCACGACGAGTTCGTTGTTGTCCTGAAGAACAACTGTTCGTTCAATTGTTGCAACTTGCTGATTGAAATCTGCCGGGGCAATGACATCCACACCATTGATGGCAATTTGCCCGGTGGAGACCCGCTTGTCGCCAGTCGGATTGCCGTTTCTTACCGTCAGGGTTGCCTCCCCGGCAGCAGCCTTGAATACTTGCGTCACGCTGACCGGCTTGCCTTTGTCAACGGCAAAATCTTTGGGGCCATAAATTATGACCAACTCACTACCGACCGCAGGGCTGACCAAGCCCAGCATCACGGTTGCCAAAATAACCAACGGATTGAAACATCTTCTCATCTCTTACCTCCCCCTCGCAGATGTTGAAAATCCTAAACTCAATACAATTTTTGCTTACTTCCCACCACAATAAAACACGCCCGGCTTCTCAGATGCGAAAGCGGGCGTGGCAATTTGAAGCATATGCCGCAGCCCCCCGCTTTGGCAATCCGGCTGACGCCGGTGGAACACGTTGATGTCTGGCGTTCGATCCCTGGAGCCCCCGCCGTGATGAAGAGTTCGACGCTGGCACCGTAGCCGAAATCAACTGTTAGCGTCAACTAATTTCAGTCAAGCACCCACATCTTCACCGACCCGGCGGTGAGTAATTCGGCATCAGCCGCTGCCGCAGGGCTTGCGCCTTCTGCTGATAGCGCGGATCGTTGAAGGAGAGAAAGAGCCGGTAGTTGTACAGCGCCCGTTCGGCATCCCCTTTCCGCTCGAAGAGCTGCCCCAAATTGTAAAAGGGGATGGGGTCGGTCATATTGGCCGCCGCGCGCTGGAAATAGGCCTGCGCCTCATCGAGCTCGCCAAGGTCAAGATGGACCTGGCCGAGATTGTTCAGGGCCGTGGTCGAGGTTGGGCTGACCGCCACCGCCCGGCTCCACAGGGTGAAGTTGGACTGCCAGACACCGCACTGCCGCCAGGAAAGCACTGCCAGCAGCAGGAGCAGCCCCGCCAGCGGCAGCAAAGCCAGACGCCAATGGCCAACCAGCCATCCCCCCGCCCAACCTGCCACAAGGCAAACCCCGACGGAGGGTGCGTAGATATAGCGATCGGCGGCAAAATAGGACAAGGGCCAGAGGTTCGAAGTCGGCAGCCAGAGACACCAGAAGCAGAGGAGGGCCATGCCGACCAGCCGCCAATCCCGGCGCCAGGTGACAACACCTAATCCCAAACTGGCCAGGGTCAGAACGAGGGCGGCCAGAACCCAGGGGTCACCCCAGCCGGACGGTGCGACATAGGTGTATTCCACGGCCAGGGCCGCCGGCCAGACCAGACGCAGAAACATCCAGGCCCACCCTTTGAGCATCATCAGCCAGTAGGGCAGAAGCGTATCGCCGGCAAAGCTCTTGTTCATCTTCGCCATCAGCCCCGACAGCGGCTCGCGGTAGAGTTCGCTCCCGTCACCGGCCAGCCACCAGATGACGGCCGCAACGCCGGCGGCGACAGCAGCGGCGGCGATCCAGCGCGGACGACGCAACAGCAGACGTTCTGCCGGCGGCACATAGAGGCCTTCGTAGCCCAGCCAGAGAAGCGGGACGACCAGGGCATTCTCCTTCGCCAGCACTCCGATGCTGCCCAGGATCAGCGCCGCCAGCCGCCAGCGCCAGAGAGGCACCGCGGCATCGAAACTGCGGGCATAGGCAAGGAGCGCGGCGAGGATGAAAAAGAGGGCCAGACTGTCCTTGCGGTGGGAGAGATTGGCGACGACCTCGACCTGCAACGGATGGACGAGAAAGCAGAGAGCCGCCAGGACCCCGGCCAGAGGACTCCCGGTCAGGCGGCGACCGAGGAGAAAGACCAGGCCGGCGTTGAGCCCGTGCCAGAGGAGGTGCTGCAGGTGCCAGCCGGCCGGTTGCAGGCCAAAGAGGGCATGATCGAGGAGGAAGGTCACCTCGCGCAGCGGGCGACCGGGGTAGCTGTCGCGCCAGAAAGCTGAGATCGACTGCACGTCGGGGTTGCCGACGATCACCACCAGATCGTCATAGATCCACGGCAGGGAAAAGGTCGGGACGAAGACGACATACGCGGCGGCGAGTAACGCGGCGATAATCCATCTGGGGGAGAGAGAGGCGATCATGCTATCCCGGTCACCGTTGCAGTTTGACATCCAATGAATCCTTCCGGCGGCTACAAACCAAAGGCATCAACAATATGCTCGATCATGGCGCCACTGTCGCCGGGACGCACGGCGATGACATCGAAGCGCGGCTGCAGCCCCTTGCCCTGGCCGTTACCGAGATACCACTGGGCGGTGCGAACGATCTGCCGCTGCTTGGTCCGTCCCACCGCTTCCTGGGGGGTGCCGAAGGCGAGGGAGCGCCGGGTCTTGACCTCGACGAAGATCAGGATCTTCCCCGAGCGGGCGATGATGTCGATCTCTCCGACCGGGGTGCGGAAATTGCGCTCGACGATGGTCATCCCCTGCCGCCGCAGGTAGCGTTCCGCTTCCTCTTCCCCCCAGCGGCCGAGACTCAGGCGCTCTTCGGTCATGGCGCACAGTGCTCGCGCACGCCGCGGAAGGTGCGGCGGTGCAGCGGCGACGGCCCGAGGGCGGCAATGGCGGCGAGGTGGCTGGCGCAGCCGTAGCCCTTGTGGGCGGCGAAGCCGTAGCCGGGATGACGGCGCTCGTAGCCTGCCATCATGCGGTCGCGCACGACCTTGGCGACGACGGAGGCGGCGGCGATGGAGAGGGAGCGGCTGTCCCCCTGCTTGAGGGTGCGTTGCGGGGTGGCCAGAGGAACCGGAAAGATGCCGTCAACCAGAAGGAAATCAGCCGGGAGACGCAGGCGTTGTACGGCCAGAGACATGGCGAAGAGGGTGGCCTGGAGGATGTTGCGACGGTCGATCTCGGCAGCATCGACCAGACCGAGGCCGACGGCTAAAGCCTGCTGACGGATAAGGGGGAAGAGATGCTCACGCTGGCGGTGGGAGAGTTTTTTCGAATCGGTCAGGCCGGGGAGGTCGAAGGTGTCGGGGAGGATGACTGCCGCCGCCACCACCGGCCCGGCCAACGGCCCGCGCCCGGACTCGTCGATGCCGGCGATGCAGCGATAACCCTGGGCTTGCGCCAGCTGCTCGAAGTGCAGGGTCGAGGCCTCAGGGGAAGGAAAGAGTTCAAAGTTCATCGGCCCCTCCAGATGACAAAACAAGCTGGATTTTTCACTCGGCCCTGGTATAAGATGCGCCTCGGTTGCTACGTTGATCACTTATCCAAGGAGGAAAAAGTTATGGGAGGCACTATTTTTGTTCTCGCCCTGCTCGCTTATCTCTTTCTCGCCGTCGACGGCAAGGAGTTCCGCGGCGTCATGAAGCAGGGTGGGTGGGCCGCCGGCGTCTTCTTTGTCGGACTGGCAGTATTGCTTGTCTTCGTCGTGGCCTGCCCCGAAGCCGCTCTCATGACTGCTCCGGCGATGCACCACTAATGAAAAGCAGGGCGCTTAACCGCTCTGCCCCCTAGGAATAAAGAAAAGCCCCGGCCGCAAGGCCGGGGCTTTTCTTGTTGTGAAGGGATCAGACCGGACGCTTTTCGCGGATACGGGCCTTTTTCCCCTGCAGCTTGCGCAGGTAGTAGAGCTTGGCGCGGCGCACCATGCCGCTGGTGACGACCTCGATGCGGTCGACGTTGGGCGAATGGAGCGAGAAGATACGCTCGACGCCGAAACCACCGGAAATCTTGCGCACGGTGAAGCTCGACCCGAGGCCGTTGTTCATCCGCTTGATGCAGACACCCTGATACATCTGGATGCGCTGTTTGTCGCCTTCGACGATCTTGACATGGACCCGCAGGGTATCGCCGGCCTTGAAGACCGGAATGTTCTTGCGCATCTGTTCCATTTCCAGCCGATTGATCAAATTCATGACGTCCTCCTGATTTATGCCGATTCTTGTTCGGTCGGTTTCTTTTTCGGCCCGGTAAGGGACCGCGATGCAGTTGATAAAGCGTGGAGCTGGCGAAGGGGGCTCACCGCCGCACGGACAAAAAGAGCTGTTTTGGTCCCCTCCCCGATGCAGAGCGCGCGCGGGGACGGGGTTACTGGCGCGAGCTTTCCTCTTCGGCCCGCAACGTCGCCAGTACCCGCCGGTCTTCGTCGGTCAGGGCCGCTGTCAGCAGCAGGTCGGGCCGGCGCTGCAAAGTGCGGCGTAACTGCTCGCGCCGGCGCCAGCGGGCGATCTCGGCATGATGCCCGGAAAGGAGGACATCGGGCACCCGCTCCCCGTTAAAATCGACGGGCCGGGTGTAATGGGGAAATTCGAGGAGGCCGTCGGCGAAGGAATCGCCAGCGGCACTGCCGCTGTTACCCAATACCCCGGGGAGAAACCGGGCAACCGCATCGATCATGACCATCGCCGCCAGCTCGCCGCCGGTCAGGACAAAGTCGCCGAGGGAGTACTCGGCGTCGACCAGTCCGCGAATCCGCTCGTCAAACCCTTCGTAGCGGCCGCAGACGAAAATCAGTCCCGGCTCACCCGCCAGTTTCTGTGCCACCTTCTGGGTGAAGGGGGCGCCCTGGGGAGTCATGAGCAGGACTTTGGCCCCGGGAATGCGCGCCTTCAGGTCAGCCAGGGCTCGCGCCACCGGTTCCGGCTTCATCACCATGCCGTCGCCGCCGCCGTAGGGGGCGTCGTCGGTGATCTGGTGGCGGCCTTCGGCCCAATCGCGCAGGTAATGGGCGGCGATGCGGATCAGACCCTTTTCCCCGGCCTTGGCCAGAATGCTTTCGGCAAAGGGCGCCGTGAACATCCCCGGGAAGAGGGTCAGGACATCAAAGGTCATCGGCATCGGGGACCAGCCCCTCGGGGAGATCGACAGTCATTTGCCGGGCTTCGAGATCGACGGCAACGACAAGGGCATCGACCGCCGGGATCAGCACTTCACCATAGGGCCCGTTGACGACATAGATGTCATGGGCCGGGGTGCTAAAGAGATCATCGAGAGTGCCGAGGGGGCCGCGCTGCCTGTCGACCACATTCAGGCCGGCGAGCTGAAACCAGTAGCGGGTATCGTCGGGGAGCTCGCCGAGATCGGCCTGGCGCATGAAGACCCGGCTCCCCACCAACCCCTCAGCGGCGCTGATATGGTCGAGGCCGGCCAGCTGCAAACGAATCTGCGCCTTGTAGAGCGCTGCGCGCAGCACCTTGTGCTCGACCTTCGCTTCGGCAGTGCCGCTGGCGAGGGAGACCCGCGTGGCATCGAGCAGGGCCGAAGTGTTGCCGGAAAGAGGGCGCACGCGCAACTCGCCGCGCAACCCGTGGGTTCCCGCCACCACCCCGACTTCCAAGAGTTTCTCGTCCGCTGCCGGCATCGCCTTACAATCTGCTGCACCCCCCGCCGTCAAGACGCGGGGTGCTCTGGCCTGGAAGGGGGGGAGTGCCCTGCGGCAATGCCCGCCTGACCGTTGCTATGTTCAGGCTTGGGTGAAACGAGCCCAGATGCCTTTGGCCTGGAGCAGCTGACGCACGGTCGCGGTCGGCTGGGCGCCTTTTTTCAGCCACTCGATGGTCAGCTCTTCCTGCAGATTGACCATGGGCGGATCCTGGCGGGGGTCATACTGGCCAAGATTTTCGATGAAACGACCGTCGCGGGGGCAACGCTCGTCGGCCACCACGACCTGATAGAAAGGTTTTTTCTTGGCGCCGCCGCGGGCGAGACGAATTTTCACTGCCATGTGCTTTTCCTCCGGCTTGATGCTCTTTGAGTGTGGGGCTTAAAAGCAATCGATTAAGTGACGAATATCTGTGCAGGCCTGGCGCTCGGCTCCTGCCACAACGGTTCAAAAAGGGAGGCGGCCGCCCTTCGCCAACATGCCCTTGAGGGCTTTGGGTCCAAGCTGCTGCATCTTCTTCATCATCTTCTGGGCCTCGGTGAAACGCTTCATCAACTGGTTGACATCCTGCACCGAGGTGCCGCTGCCGCGGGCGATGCGCAGACGACGCGAACCGTTGAGGAGGCGGTGATCGCGGCGCTCCCGCCGGGTCATGGAGTTGATGATCGCTTCGATCTTCTTCAGCTCCTTGTCGGGAAGCTGCATCCCCTGGGCCTGTTTCAGCGCCTTGCCGACCCCGGGAAGCAGGCCGAGGAGGGAATCCATCGAGCCCATCTGCTTGATCGTCTGCAGCTGGTCGCGAAAATTTTCGAGGGTGAAACCCTCCTTGCGCAGCCGCTGCTCCATGGCCGCGGCCTGGTCGCGGTCGACCGCCCCTTGCGCCTTCTCGATCAGGGTCAGGACATCGCCCATGCCAAGGATGCGCTGGGCCATGCGGTCGGCGTGAAAGATCTCGAGGGCGTCGAGCTTTTCGCCGAGACCGACGAACTTGATCGGCTTGCCGAGGACCGCCCGGATGGAGAGGGCGGCGCCGCCGCGGGCGTCGCCGTCGAGCTTGCTCAGGATGACCCCGGTCAGATCGAGACGGTCGTGGAAGCCTTGCGCCACCGTCACCGCATCCTGGCCGGTCATGGCGTCGGCGACGAAAAGAATCTCGCGCGGATTCACCGCCGCCTTGATCCGCACCAGTTCGTCCATGAGGGCGCCATCGATATGCAGGCGACCGGCGGTATCGAGAATCAGCGTATCGTAGCCGTTGAGCTCGGCGTAATGTCGGGCGGCCGCGCAGATCGCCACCGGGTCGTCCCCGGAAGTCGCCGCGAAGACGGGGATGCCGAGTTGACGCCCGACGGTCATGAGCTGTTCGATGGCGGCCGGCCGGTAGATGTCGGCCGGGACCAAGAGCGGTGAACGTTTTTCCTGGCGCAGGCGCAAGGCCAGCTTGCCGCAGGTCGTCGTCTTGCCGGCGCCTTGCAGGCCGCAGAGCATGATCGGCACCGGCGGGCGGGCGGCGAGGTCGAGGCCGTTGGCCTCCCCTTCCCCCATGAGGCGGCCGAGTTCTTCGCGGACGACCTTGATCACCTGCTGTCCGGGGGTCAGGCTCTTGAGGACATCCTGCCCCACAGCCCGCTCACGCACCGCGGCGATGAAATCCTTGACCACCCGGAAGTTGACGTCGGCTTCGAGGAGAACCAGCCGCACCTCGCGCAGGGCCTCCTGGATATTCTCTTCCGAGAGGCGCCCCTGGCCGCGCAGCTTCTTGAAAACCGCTTCGAACTTGTCGGTCAGGTTGTCAAACATGCACGGTCCGAATGGGGGGTGGTCGCGCGAAATGGGAACTTTAGTGTAGCGCCCCGGCAAATGTCAAGGAAAAAGCTCACGGACTCACCCCTCCGGCGGGGCCGTGAGGGGAATCCGGACATAGCCCTTGCCGCTGCGCCGATAGAGCTCCGTCGGCAGCAACTCCTCCCGCCCCAGCACCGCCAGCACCGCGGCGCCGACCTCCGGCGCAAAGCGGATGGCAAGGCCGCAGTCGGAACTGAGCTGCCGCGGCACCGGGATCAGCAGGATATCGAGACCAGCCAGCTTGAGCAGCTTCTCCGCCTTCATGACCCGGTGAATGCTGTGAAAGATGGCGACCAGATCATTTTCCGCAACCATTTGTCTGACTCCTGAATAAAGACGATTTTCAACACTCGATTGACAGCGAAACCCTCATGCGACTACACTTGCGCGGCGTTTCATGCGTCGGCAGCCCCTGCCGGATCTTCCCGGCGAAAGGCAAAAACCCTTTGGCACCCACTCCCAGCACCGCCCTCCTTTTGCTCTTGATCTTCTCCCTCGGGGCCAACATCCCCCTGGGCTACCTGCGCCAGGGCACGGAGCGCTTCTCTTGGCGCTGGTTCCTCTACATCCACCTCTCCATCCCCTTCATCGTCGCCCTGCGCCTGCACTTCGGCATCAGCTGGCGCTTCATCCCGCTGACCCTGGGCTGCGCCATCGCCGGGCAGATGATCGGCAGCCGCTGGCGGCGGAGCCGACCGTGAGTACGCGGCGGCGGATGCTGCGCCCGGCCCGCACCGGCGCCCTCCTCGACCAGCTGGTGCAGGGCTTGGGCCTGGGGGAAAAGCTCGAGCAGTACCGCGCCTTCATCGTCTGGGGCGAAGTCGTCGGGCCGCAAGTGGCGGCGCGCACCGCGCCCTTGCGCATCCGCGGCGGCGTTCTCGAAGTGCGGGTCGATCAGGCGGTGTGGATGCAGCAGCTGCAACTCCTCAAACCGAAGATCCTCATCCGTCTCAACGAACGCCTCGGCCAGGAGACGATTCGCGACATCTTCTGGCGGCAGGGCAGCGTGGCTGAACTCTTCGCCCGCGAAGCCCCCGTCGGAGCCCCGAACCTCCCCCCTCTCGCCCCCGAAGACGCTGCCCGCATCGAAGCCACCCTCTCCCCTCTAGCCAGCGAAGAGCTGCGCGCGCCGCTGCGCCGTCTCCTCAGCAAGCAGGCCCGCCTCGCCCGGCTGCAGCGGCGGGAAAGTCAGGGCGAGCCGCCGGCGCAGGACGCGTAAAGCGCCGCCATCTCTGGCGAATAGCCGCCACCGTCGCGCACCAGCAGCGGTGTCTCCACGACCAGCCCAGGCCGCCCGCCTTTACGCCCCTCGACCAGGACCAGACAGGCCGCTGCTCCCGGCTGCGGATGGACGCAGCGCAGCCGCTTCGGCGCCAGTCCCGCCGTCTGCAGCAGCGTCAGCACTTCGGACAGGCGCTCCGGCAGGTGGACCAGATAGAAACGCCCCCCCGCTTTCAGCAGATAAACCGCCGCCGCGACAAAGTCGGCCAGGGTGCCGTTGAGCTCATGCCGCGCCGCCGCCCGCTCGCCATCCGGCGCCAACCGCCCGCTGCCGACCCGGCGGTAGGGCGGATTGGCGAGGACGGCGTCGCATTCCGCCGGCGGCAGGAGTGGGCCGATCTGTCGCAGGTCCCCCGCGATGATCTCCACCCGGTCGGCCACGCCACTCGCCGCTACATTGCTCCGGGCCAGCTCCGCCAGCCGCGGCTGGAGCTCGATCCCGCTGACAAGCGCCTGCGGCCGTCGCGCGGCCAGGAGCAGCGGCACCACCCCCGAGCCGCAACCGAGGTCGACCAGGCGCCGCCCTGATTCGGCGGCAGCGAAGCCGACCAGGAGGAAAGGGTCGAGGGAATAGCGGTAGCCGCCGGGGTTTTGGTCGAGGACAGGAGTTAGGGACGCCATCTGCAGGTTTCCGGGAAAGGCGCGCCGGGCTGGAACCACCCGGTCACAGCAGGATTTCAAAAGGCGTATCTTGCAAGATCCAGTTGCGCACAAATCTGGCGGTGGCGGCATCGTAACAGTCAAAGGGATTATATTCGTCGGTCAGCACGATACCCGTATCGGCCATCACTGCCGCGTGTTTCCAGGCATAGGCTTTGGCGACCATGGTTTTTGCCGACGGGTGCACGGCAAAGGCAGCCAGCGGATTGGCATGCAGATGTTCCCTCGGCTGGTTGTAACAGATGATTTCCTGATTGCCAATCCCTGGTTGCGACGGGTCGAAGCAGGGGTAGACCTCGACATTGGCAAAATGGACCTTGAGCGTCTTGAAGAGCGACTTCGCCACAAAATCGTCGCCGCCGGAGCGACCGATAAAGTTGAGGGCGAGTATCCCCCCGGCGTTGAGTCTCTGTCGCACCAGGGCCAGCGCCTCGGTGGAGACGATGTGCGCTGGCGCCGCATCGCTGGTGAAGACATCGATGACGATAAAGTCGTACATCTCGCGGGTCTGCGCCAGATAGGTGCGGGCGTCCTCGATGTTGACCGTTCCCGAACTATTAAAGTTGAAATAGTCCCGGGCGAAACGCACCACGTGGGGATCGATATCGACGACATCGGTCTTGACCCCCTGCGCCTCATACCAGGCGGGGATAACTCCGCCGCCGAGCCCGATGACCAGCGCCCGCTTGCCGCTCGGGTTCATGTTGAAGGGGATAATACTGAGCAGATAGGGATAGGGGTAGACCGACTGCCCGGTGCGCAGATCGATGCCGGTCTGCACACATCCGTCCACCAGCATCTCCCGGATCCCCCGCTGGGCATTTTTGTACTCGACGATCTTGATATTGCCGTAGTGCCCGTCGAGATTCTCCACGACCTGCGCCACGGTGCCGCCGGCGAGGGGGACCGCTCTCAGCGTGTTGCCGGTGAACTGATAACCGATGACCGGAACAACCAGCAGCAGCAGACAAAGGTACTTCCTGCCGATATAGACAAAGTAGAAAACCGCCAAGGCAATCAGGACAAACCCGACCAGCACAAAGATCTTCGTCACCCCCAGATAGAGGATCAGTACGAAACCGGTCAACAGCGTGCCGGCGACGCTCCCCATGGTCGAGATGGCATAAAAGCCGCCGACTGTCCGCCCGAGCTTGCCCATCTCCAGTGCAGCCAGACGGACGACAAAGGGCGAAACAGCACCCAGAAGAACCAGCGATGGGGCAAAAAGAATCAGACTGCAGACAAAAGTCCCCAGGCGTAGCCCCAGGGGGAGACACAACTTGATGACCGGGCCCCTGACGACCGGAATCAACAGGACCAGAATGCCGGCGGCAAGGATGATCAGGTAGAGATATTTGGGAGATCTGTTCTTATCGCAGAAGATCCCCCCACCGTAATAGCCAATGGCGAGGGAGATCATGGCGACGGAGATCAGGGAGGACCAGACAAACAAGCTGACCCCGAAGAACGGACCGATGACCCGCGAACCAAGAACTTCGACCACCATGACCATGGCACCGCAAATCATGGTCGTTGCCATGATGAACCACAAAGGGAGCGACGGCTCTTTCAGATTTTGTTGCATGGATGCTCCATATTGGCCAGATGCAGCAAAC
>MGTO01000013.1 GCA_001799485.1 Desulfuromonadales bacterium GWC2_61_20
GGAGGGGGAGGGTCGGGGAGGGGGCGTTCGCTTAGCCCATGCCCGAACTTGCCTGGAAAATTGGCAAGAGGATGGCGAGGACGATGAAGCCGACGATCCCGCCCATGAGGAGAATCATCATCGGCTCAAGGAGGGCGAGAAGGCCGGCGATGCGCAGGTCGGACTGGTGTTCGTAGCTCTCGGCGACGCGCAGGAGCATCGCTTCGAGTTCGCCGCTCTTTTCGCCGATGGCCGCCATCTGGGTCAGCATCGGCGGGAAGACGCCGCTGCGCCGCAGCGGCTCGGCCAGGCCTTCCCCCTCGCGCACGCTCGTCGCCGTCTCTTGCAGGGCGCGGCGCAGGGCGCTGTTGGTCAACAGGCCGGCGGTGACCTCCAGCGCCCGCAAGAGCGGCATGCCGCTCTTGAGCAGGGTCGCCAGGGTGCGGGTCAGGCGCGCCGTGGCGATCATCTGGTTGAGGCGGCCGAAGAGGGGGGCGCGCAAGAGCCAGAGGTCCCACTGCCGCCGTCCCGCCGGGGTGCGCAGATGACGACGCAGCAGCCAGCCGCCGAGGAGGGCGAGAAGGAGGAGGAGCCACCAGTAGCGCTCAAACAGGGCGCTCCCCTGGATCAGCAGCAGCGTCGGCAGCGGCAGGGCCTGGCCGAGATCCTCGACGATGCGGGTGATCTTGGGGACGACGAAGACGATGAGAAAGAAGAGGACGGCGCTGCCGACCAGGGCCATGAGGAGCGGGTAGGTCAGGGCGGCGGTAATGCGGCTCTGCAGCCGCGCCTGATCTTCGAGGAAATCGGCGAGACGGGCCAGGGCCTGATCGAGGGTGCCGCTGCTCTCGCCGACCTCGACCATGCCGATGAAGAGGGGGGGGAAGAGGCGCGGATGCTGGCCGAGAGCGGCGTGCAGCGCCGCCCCCTGCAACACCGCCTCGCGCACCTGGCTCAAGGTGCCGGCCAGCCGGGGGTGCTCGAGCTGGGTGGCGACCGTCGCCAAGGTCTCGTCGAGGGGGAGGCCGGCGCCGAGGAGGGTGGCGAGCTGGCGCGCGGCGACGGCCAGTTCGGCGCTGCCGACCCGCTCGCGGAGGGCGAAAAAGAGACTGCCGCTCCGGCGGGGGTCTTCTTCCGAGAGAGTGCCGGGAAAGATGCCGTCGCTGCGCAACTGCTCGAGGGCGGCGCGGCGGCTGCTCCCCTCCACCGTTCCGGTGACCTTGCGCCCGGTGCTATCGTAGCCGGCATAGTCGAATCGCGGCACCTAGAGTTCCTCCTGGGTCACCCGCAAAACCTCTTCGAGGCTGGTCTCGCCGGCGCGCACCTTGGCCAGCCCGGCCTCGCGCAGCGTCTTCATGCCGTGGCCGACGGCGGCGGCGCGGAGGAGGGCGGCATCCTTTTTCAGCAGGAGGAGTTCGCGCACGGTTTCGTCGACGGGGAGCAGTTCGTAAATGCCGGTACGGCCGCGGTAGCCGATCTCCATGCACTCCTTGCAGCCGCGGCCGCGGAAGAGTTCGGTCCCGGCCGGGAGGCCGGCCTCGACGAGGAGCTCCGGGGGGGGATGATAGCCCTCGCGGCAGTGCGGGCAGATGCGCCGGACCAGGCGCTGGGCGACAATGCCGACAATGGCCGAGGCGGCGAGAAACGGTTCGATCCCCATCTCCACCAGGCGGGTCAGGGCGCCGGCGGCGTCGTTGGTGTGCAGGGTGGAGAAGACCATGTGTCCGGTCAGAGCCGACTGGATGGCGATGGCGGCGGTCTCGCCATCGCGGATCTCGCCGACCATGATGATATCGGGATCCTGGCGCAGGATGGAGCGCAGGCCGTTGGCGAAGGTCAGGCCGATCTTGGCGTTGACCTGGATCTGGCCGACGCCGGCGAGCTGGTACTCGATGGGGTCCTCGACGGTGATGATGTTCTTTTCCCGGCGGTTGAGCCGGGTCAGGGCGCCATAGAGGGTGGTGGTCTTGCCCGCGCCGGTCGGTCCGGTGACGAGGAAGACACCGTGGGCCTTGTGGATCATCCCGTCAATTTGCTGTAACAGTTCGGCCTCGATGCCGATCTCTTCGAGTTGCAGGACGTTGGCGGCCTGATCGAGGAGGCGCAGGACGACGCGCTCGCCGAAGGCGGTCGGCAGGGTGGAGACGCGGACGTCGAGGTCCTTGCCGGCGATGCGCACGCGGAAGCGGCCATCCTGGGGGAGGCGCTTCTCGGCGATATTGAGGTCGGCCATGATCTTCAGGCGCGAGATGATGCTCGCCATCGCCTTGTGCGGCGGGCGCAGGACCTCGTAGAGGATGCCGTCGATGCGGTAGCGCACCACCAGCTCGGCCTCGAAGGGCTCGAGGTGGATATCGCTGGCGTGTTCCTTGTAGGCCTGGGTGATGAGGCTGTTGACGAAACGGATAACCGGCGCCTCGTCGGCGGTGTCGAGGAGGTCGGCCGGCTCGAAGGGGCGCTGGCCGGCCGCGCTGTCGCCGCCGATGTCGGCGACCATCTCGCGGGCGGCGCCGGCGCGGCGCTCGTAGTCGCGGTTGATGGCGCGCAGGATCTCCTCGGGGGGAGCGACGGCCAGCGCTACCGGAACGCCGTTGAGGGCGGCGAGATCGTTGGCCGGACGCGGGTCGTAGGGGTCGGCCACCGCCAGGGTGAGAAGGCCGTCGACCAGGCTCAAGGGGTAGGCGCGGCACTCCTTGGCGTAGGCCAGGGGGACGCGGGCGAGAAGGTCGCCGGCGTCGCTCTCGGGCGGGATGGCGGCACAGTAGGGGAGGCCGGCTTGGCTGGCGAGGGCGCGGGCGAGGGTGGCACCGTCGAGGGCTTTCTGCGTCAGCAGGAGCTCGCCGAGGCGCTGCCCCGGCCCTTGTGCCTGTGTCAGCAAGGCCGTCTCGAGCCGCTCCGTGGCGAGGCCGCACTCCGCCGTGAGGATTTCGCCGAGCCGGCGCCAGCTCGTCACGGACCGACCTCGCCGGCGGCAGGGACTTCGCCGGCCGGTTGCTGCATGGGACCGGGGGCGGCGGGCGGACCCTCGGGGTCGATATCCAGATAGGGGGCCAGACGGCGCTCGGCCTCGACCGAATCCTGGCCCATGGACTCGATGCGGAAGCTCTGCATGGCGTCATGGCTGCGCCGGGTGATATCGGCGAGATCGCCGGCATCGCGGATGATGCGCGGGGTAATGAAGATGAGGAGGTTGGTCTTCTTGTTGCTGGTGTTCTGGGTTTTGAAGAGCCAGCCGAGGAGGGGGATATCGCCGAGGAAGGGGACTTTGGTTTCGCTGATCTGGCTGTTGGTGCCGATGAGGCCGCCGAGAACGACGGTCTTGCCATTCTCGGCAAGGACGGTATTACGCAGCAGACGTTTGGTCAGGGTCGGACCGACCTCATTGACATCGCCGACACTGGACGGGGCGAGGTCGGTGATCTCCTGGAAGACCTTGAGACGGACCAGATTCCCCTCGGTGACCTGGGGGGTGAAACGCAGGGTCAGAGCGACGTCCTTGCGCTCGACGGTGACGCTCTGGGCGAGGTCGGAGCTGCCGACGGCGTTGGTCAGGCGCGAGGTGATGATCGGCACGTTGGAACCGACGATGATCTCTGCCTCCTCGTTGTCCGAAGTAAGGAGGCGCGGGGCCGAGACGATGTTGATGTCGGTGTCGGTCTTCGACAGGTTGATCAGGGCCGAGATCGACGGCACGGTCATCGATGTGCCGTCGGGTCCGGTGATGGTGATCATGTTGAAGAGGCCGCCGGCCATGATCCCCGAGATGCTCTGGGTCAAAAGACTTGGGACGATCCCCCCTTCGGGGGTGGCGAGGACCCCCATGGCCGGGGCGACCTGATTCATGCCGCCGTAGATGAAACCTTCGTCGCCGGTGGGGATGAAACCGGCAATGGAGGCGCCGAGGTCGCGAGTGGCGTCCATGGAGAGTTCAAGGATGAGGGCTTCGACGTAGACCTGTTTGCGCTTGACGTCGAGCTGGCGGACGATGGCGCGAATGGTGGCGAAATCCTCGGGGGAGGCGTTAATGATCAGGGCGTTGGTCGGTTTGTCGGCAGTGATGCTGACCGCCTCGGTGATGGCAGCCGGGGCCGTCCCCGGGGCCGCCTTGCCTGCGCGCGCCTGGCTCTTGACCCCGGTGAGGATCTCGTTGAGGGTCTTGGCCAACGTCTCGGCGTCGGCGTTCTCCAGATAATAGACATTGAGGTCGGAGCGTCCCTGCTCGGGGCGACGGTCGAGTTCGCGTACCAGGCTGCGTACCGCCTCGAGGTCGCTGTCGCTCCCCATGACGACCAGGGCATTGGCGCGGGGATAGGCGAGGACCTTGGTCCCTCCCGCCGCCACAGCCTGCCCCGGCGCCGCTGTCCGTGGCCGGGTGGCGCTCATGGCCAGGACCTGGGTGGCGACCTGCGCCATCTCCTCGGCCGTAGCGGCACTCAGGGGGATGACCTCGACCCGATCGAAGGCTCTCGGGTTGTCGAGCTGACGGATGATCTCCAGCAGCCGATCGATATTGCCGGCGCTGTCGGTGATGATCAGGGTGTTGGTCGGGGCGAAGGCGACGATGCTGCCGGTCTTCGGCATCAGCGGGGTCAGGACGGTGGTCGCCAGGACGTTGGCGTCGACATTCTGCAACGGCACCAGGCGGGTGACGTACTGTTCGGCCCCCGGCATCTCCCCGTCGGTGACGGTCGGCAGGCGGTTTTCCTTGGCGTCGCGGGTGGCGACGATCTTGTTGACCTTGCCGGCCGGGACGACGGTGAAGCCCTTGACGTTGAGGACGCTGAGGAAGACCTGATAAGCCTCGGCCAGGGAGACGCTGCGGGGGGAGATGATCGTCACCTTCCCCTTGACGGTGTCGTCATAGATGAAGTTCTTGCCGGTCAATTCGCTCATCGTCTGGATGAGATCGACCAGTTCGACCTCCTTGAAGTCGAGGGTGACGCCGCTGGGGGAGCGGGCGGCGGTCGGTTTCTCCGGCGCCGCCAGGGCGAGTCCGCAGGAGAGGAAGAGGGTGGCGGCGAGCAGGCCGGTCAACAAATGGGTACGCATCCCCAGGGTTCTCCTATTCGAGGTCATATGCGAGGCTCATCGGCGCGCCGCCGCGCTCGAGGTCGAGAGCGATGTGGCGGGATTCGCGTAACTGCTGCACGATCTGCAGCGCTTTTTCCGGGGTATCGAGAGGGACGCCGTTGACCTGCATGACGACGTCGCCGAGGTGCAGACCGAGGTTGGCGATAAAGGAGCCGGGGCGGAGCATGCGCACGGCGAAGCCGCGGGTCTGGCCGTCGACGATGTTCGGTTCGAGGCGGGCCTGCTTGAGCAGCTCGTTGATGTTGTTCCGCGCCTTCTCCGCTTCCTGGCGCGGGATGACATAGCGATTGCCGCCGACGGCGCGGATGGCGCTGCTGCCGCCACTGTCGACGGTGGGTTTACTGGCGTCGCCGAGGAGGGGGGCGTCGCGCAGGGGGACAATCTCCTCGCGGCCGTTGTCGCGGCGGAGGAGGAGGGCGCTACGCTCAATGGCGACGACGCGGCCGCCGCCCGGAGGGGTGTCACCGAGATGCAGCAGGAGACTTTTGCCGCCGCTGTCGATGAGGGCGAGGGAGGCCCTGCCGGCAGTGACGGTGCCGAGGAGGGTGAAATCGGCGCGCGCCGCCCCGGCTCCGGCGACACCTGTGGCCAGGGAGAGATTTGGATTGTGGCTCGGGTCGAAGAGGTTGCGCTGCACGACGATTTCGTAGTTGTCCAGGGCCGTCCGCGCGGGGGCGGGCGCGGCCACGGCGGCAGGACGGGGGAGAGCCGGGGCGAGGCGCAGCTCGAGCATGGTCGCCGCCAGCTGGCCGAGGGCCACACCGAGGAGGGTGGTGAGGAGGAGCAACAGGGCTCCGGAGTAACGCTGCAGGACCAGGATCATGAAACCACTCAATATTTTGGATGCGAGGGGAATATGGCGCGCCCGACAGTCTAACATCAAATACCGGAGAAGTCGCCAAATATCAAGTAATTGCCGCGATCTTCAAAAAAAATCGCAGGACAGCGGTCTCCTCCGGGCCGGCGAATATGGTATATTCTCATCCACTGGATAGGAATCGGTGTCAGGTTGTTCTCCTCTCCCTGTGTCTGGGACAGGTTTCTTGACGGGAGGTAGCGATGAAATGGCTCACAGGTTATGCCGACCAGGTCTATGCCCTGATGCGCATCGTGGCCGGGGCGATGTTCGCATTTCACGGCATGCAGAAGATCCTCGGGATTCTCTCCACCTTCCAGCCGCCGCCGGGGACGCAGCTCTGGTTTGGCGGCATCATCGAGCTGGTCGGTGGCGTTGCCATCCTCCTCGGCTATCACACGCGTCTGGCCGCGTTCCTCGGCAGCGGGATGATGGCGGTGGCCTACCTCCAGTTTCACTGGAAGTTCCAGCTCGGACCGAAGTTCTTCCCCACCATCAACGAAGGCGAACTCGCCGTCCTCTACTCTTTTGTCTTTCTCTACCTCGCCTGCCGCGGCGGGGTCAAGTGGTGTGTCGATCGGCGGAGCTGATCCTGATGGCGGGAGTTCTCCATGCGCGTCCACGTTTTGCAGCACGTCCCCTTTGAAGGTTTGGGGAGTATCGCCCCCTGGCTCGAACAGCGGGGAGCAACCGTTGGCTGGACCCGTTTCTTCGCCGCGGAGCCCCTTCCTGACCTCGCTGCGGTCGATTTCGTCATCGCCTTGGGCGGCCCCATGAGCGTCAACGACGAGGACGAGCTCCCCTGGCTCAAGGACGAGAAGCGCTTTGTCCGGGATGCAGTTGCGGCCGGCAAGCCGGTCCTGGGGATCTGTCTCGGCGCGCAGCTCATCGCCAGTGCCCTCGGCGCCCGGGTTTATCCCGGCCCGGAGAAGGAGATCGGCTGGTTTCCCATCCGGGCCGAGGTTGCCTCCGGCGAGACCTTTCGTTTTCCCGCCAGCGTCCCGGTCCTGCACTGGCACGGCGAGACCTTCGATCTCCCCGCCACGGCGATCCACCTCGCCAGCAGCGCGGGCTGCCGGCATCAGGCCTTTCAGGTCGGGCCGCGGGTCCTCGGTTTGCAGTTCCACCTCGAAATGACGCCGGAGAGTGTCGCCGCCATCATCGCCAACTGCCGCCACGAATTGCGGCCGCGGCGCTTCGTCCAGAGCGAAAGGGAACTCCTCGCCGCGCCGCCCGAGGCTTACCGGGGGATCAATGCTCTGATGGATGAAGTCCTTAACTATCTGACGCGGGGGTAGATTACAAACTTGGCCGGTCTTGCCCGGCCGGGCGCCTTCCTTTCTTTGCTTGCCCAAAGAAAGGAAGCAAAGAAAAGGCACCCCCAACAAGCCCGCCCGCCATAGCTTCGCGACGGCGGGTTCCCTCCCTGCGGTGTTTTCATCCGGCCGGGACGAAAACTCGCTGCGCTCAGACACTCGTCCCGGAAGGCCCCAGATGAAAACCCCTCCGCGCGGCGAGCTTGAAGGGGGGGAAGGTCTATGAATTTGAATGAAGAAGTTTGATCCCCTCTGTCGTGGCAGCGGGGCGCGTTTTTCTGCTGACTCTTTTACCGCGCAGTAAAAGAGTAAGGCGTTGGCGGGGGGCGCAACCCCCGGACCTTGGTTCTGTTCCTGCTACGACCCTGGCATCCCCTTTTCCCTTCCCACACCCCCCGCCGCTGTGGAATAATCTTGCCCATCGCCGAAGAACGAAATTCCGTCGCCGACAACATCTGACTGGTTGTCTCCGCACGTTTGACCGACCTTGGCCGTCATGTTATTGTGACCGCAGTCAAAAGAAGAAGGAGCTTCCCATGCTCATGGCACGTTCGACTATTGAATCCTGCATCACCTCCCTCCCCGAAACCGTCGATTCCGAAGAGGTCATGTATCGCCTCTATCTCCTCGAAAAAATCGAGGCCGGCGAAAAGGATCTGCGTGACGGGCGAGTCGTGTTGCATGACGAAGCCGTTGAGAGGCTTGCCCGGCGATGGCAGAGCTGAAGTGGACGCTCAAGGCGGTTGGCGACCTGGAGCTGATTTTCGACTATATCGCCGCCGATTCCCCCTGGTACGCTCGCATCCAGATCGAGCGGCTGTTCAAATCGGTCGAGCATCTTAAAATCTTTCCTGAAGCTGGCCGCTCCTTGCCGGAATTTCCGCAACGCCCTCTTCACGAAGCCATCTCCGGCGCCTATCGTTGCATTTATCATCACGATGAACAGAGCGACACCGTTTATGTGATAACAGTCGTGCATGGTAGCCGTCTGTTGTCCGAACAACTCCTCGACCAACCGACCTAGCTTCTCCCCTTTTCCCTTCCCACACCCCCCGCCGCTGTGGAATAATCCCGCCCATCCTTTTTGCAGCGCGAGGCACCTATGTCCGACCAGCCCAAACGGCTCTATCTCATCGACGGCTCCAGCTACA
>MGTO01000014.1 GCA_001799485.1 Desulfuromonadales bacterium GWC2_61_20
ATTTCCAGAGCGATGATTTTCTGCATGGGTTTGTCCGCAGGCCAACCAGTAATGTTTGCGTGGTTAGGATTACCCGGAGCAGGAGCCGCAAGGATGCGCAGTTTCTGCCCGAGATAGGTTTGAGCTAGCGTGTCGCCTCGGCCCTTGAGGGCTTTCCCAGTTTGCCGCGCAACATCTTCACCCAACGCCCAGATTTCTGGTTCACTCAGTTGCAGGTGGCGGGTAACGGACAAGTCGGCGCGGGGGTGAGGGATGAAGGGGTCGGCTTTAAGGGTATTGTCTTGCCGAACATGGGAGTTATGCAAAATGTATCGGGCAAGTTGTTCTTCGCGCACAACGACCAAAGGGGCTTCGCCGATCATGCAGTGACTACCCGCTTGATCAAGTCCATGATCGACTCGGGCGTGTCACCGAAAAACGGCTCCGTCCCATAAACACGACTGGCTCCGTGCAACGACGCATAGTGAAGCTCCCCCTCAGGACTTATGCTCACGGAAAGAGTACGACGAGGAGAACGGTACCACTCCATGGTCAAATGGCCATCCGGTTCGGCACCAATGGAAGGTGCTGCCGTCCCGAGGGGTAAAGCCTTAAGAAATTGAGTTGCCATTTGGAGAGTTGGATACTCGACGGGCTCGGCTTGATACCCGTCCCAATTCGCGGCCCGACAGTTGGCAAAAACTTCCCACAGCTCGTTAATGGGGACACCAAAGGCATGAGAATCTTTCAGGTGATTGAGCCCACTTTCGGTCTGCTGTGACACATATCGGGCCGCGTCACTGCTGCCGCGTGATGGCAGTGCCTGAGCACCGGCGAAGATAACCGCAGATGTTGTCATCGCGAGAATCATTGAAAAAGCTCCAAAGCTTTCGGAGTGACACTGCCAAAAAAAACTTTGTCCTTCAACCATCGCATTTCCTGCAGACACTGTATAACACGACCTTCATCGAGGTCAAAGCCGTGAGTTGTAAAAACGTCGATATCCAGGATCAAGCCAAGCCCGGTAGTGCTGTCTGGCTGAGGCAACTGAATAGTCCGAACAACATTGATCGCGTAATTGTGCCCTGGCACCGCCAAAGTTTCCTGATGCATGTAGCCGTGGAATGGCAACTCCAAACCACGCGGAGGCACCGGCGCAGGCTGGACATAATCCTCGAAACGTACCTCATTCACCGGCAATTGAATGCGATTGATAAAACGCAATCCGATACGATTGACTTCTCCCGGCTGCGCCACTTCGCGATAGCTCTGCCAGTGATGCAAGCCTTCACCCACGAATTCGGCCCAATTACGGTAAGGCTCAAGACGGCTGAAAACGTAGCCATCACGATTAAATTGAACTATCTGCTTTTGATCTTCATTTTGGAAGCGAAGTCCCTTCAGACCCAAATCCTGAAAGTTCTGCTCCGGCGCCACGCCTACGCCCACGCGAAACTCCTGGCGAAATTCGCGTGGTGCATCCAGAAAATGATAACCGGGCAATCGTGGTTCGACGGCGGCACGCAAGGCTTCTTCATCGAAGGTCGTTGCCGCCACGGAACGAATGTCGATGACACTTTCGACAATTGGAGCTTTTGGCAGGTGGGGGAACTCTTCCGCTGTATTGATTATGATTCGATCCATCAGGCACCTCGTGATTAACATACAAGCTTTGCTATGGGATTCTACCAAAGGCAGAAACTTTTTTCAGTACTCAGCCAGCGCATCCAGCCGAGAATACTCATCTAGCTCGTTCTTGCCGGTCTATTAAAAGTAGTCTGCCTCTTGCAGTCCGCAGTCCTGTACCTGTTAAGCGACCTGTGCTTCGCTCGGAGTCAGCGCGTCGCGCAGCACCGCCTCAAGCAGGCGGCGGCTGTCGCTGGCGGTGGTGGTGAGTTGGGCTTCGAGCTGGTCGCAGAGCGCCATCAGTTCATCGACTCGGGCGACGATGCGGTGTTGTTCGGCGAGAGGAGGTATTTGGAGGCGCGCTTTATTCAAAATGTTGTGATTCAAATTAACCATCGTCGTACCGACAGCCTTTCCTGCGAGGTACGACCTGAGCTGTGTACTTCTCAGCAGCAGTAAGAAATAATGGCGATTGATTTCTTGTGAAAAACGCAAATAGAAACTACCGGTACCACATAACCATCCTTTTTGATGTGGTTCGACTAGAGCAGCACGCCCAACTTCACCTCGTCTTGCCATCACAACATCACCTGATTCAAGTCGATACGAACTAAGCCGCTCGGCAATGCCTAGCGGAACGGAAACCCTCTCATCTGAAATAATTCGATCATTAATCATATGTGATGGATTTACGAGCGGAATACCCCCATTGATGTAATCGCTCTGATGCAGGGCAGATCCGAAAGGACCGGTACAAACATCCAATGCGTAATCGGATAAATTAGCAGCATTCCAGCCGACCGGTAGTCCTTCACTAGGCTTTTCTGCTGGAGTTTTAATGTTTTTTCCGATAACTCGTTCCGCCCGAATCCGTTTCAACAACTCACTCGCCGGTTCATCCTTCGGGTCTTGCGGAACAAGGCAACCGCGCACGGCGAGGTTGAGGATGGTCTGGCGCAGTTGCTTGATCTGCTCCGGGCGGGTGGTGAGGCGAGTCAGGTTGTTGAGGTAAAAACGGGCATCGGCGCGCAGCGCTGCGGCGTCGGCCGGTTGATTCAGCCGTTGCAGCGAGGCCGCTGTCAGCCGCTGCCGCCGGGCTTCGCGTTCGTTGCGCGCCGCTTCGAGCTGGTCGCAGAGCGTCATTAGTTCATCGACCTTGGCGACGATGCGCTGTTGTTCGGCGAGAGGGGGGAGAGGAAAAGGAAGTTGGGCGAAATCCGAATCGTTGATAGCTGGATAAGCCTGTCCGCGCATAAGCGACTCGACCGCTTCAACGATAAATGGGCTACGCAGTACAATCCAGATGTATCTGGGCAGAGTCAGACCGAAACCGTTCAATACAGCGAATGCCGTGCTTGCTATCGGTTGCGGAAATATCTCACTTTCAATGATGGCAATATTCAGTAAATATGGCCGAACACACGAATATATTACATCTCCCTGCCGAACGATTTTCCTCGCGCGGCTTGGTGCCTCAGAAGTTGAAAGAATGCTGGTCTCGCCAAGACAACCTTGTTCTTTATTGATGGCGGTCACATCAATATAAGTGAAGTCAGTCTTTGGTACGGTTTGACCTCGGTCTGATGTTATTTGCCGAATACGAACTCTTTCCCAGCTCGTCGGTACTTCAAAGTCTTCCTCACGCCAAGCCGCCAAGTCGCCAGGTTTTTCGCCTTCCTTGGCACTTTGGCGCTTTGGCGTGCCACCGGTCTTCGCCTTCTCCGCCCGAATTCGCTTCAGCAGCTCGCTTGCCGGCTCATCCTGCGAATCCTGCTCCACCAACTTCCCCCGCACCGCCAGATCGAGAATAAATCGCCGCAGCCGGGGGATAGCGTCCGGCGCTTCGCTGATGCGGTCGTAATGCTTGAGCAGAATTGCGGCGTTCATGCGCTGGCCCCCTCGTCCGGCAGACCATCCAGCTCGTCAGCGGGCGCGCTCTGCAAATAGAATTCGTGCAGCTTGGCCTGGAGCAGCGCCTTGTCCGGCAACTGCGTCTGATACTCGGCGATCAGAGCCGGCGACAAACTGCGGCTCAAGGCGTATTCCACCACCTCGTTGTCCTTGCTGGCGCAGAGCAACACACCGATGGACGGCTGCTCGTGCGGCTTCTTCACCTCGCGGTCGAGGGCTTCGAGGTAAAAATCGAGCTTGCCGAGATATTCCGGCTCGAACCGCCCGACCTTCAATTCGATGGCGACCAGGCAGTTCAGGCCGCGATGGAAGAACAACAGGTCGAGGCTAAAATCCCGCCCGCCGACTTGCAGCGGATATTCACTGCCGACAAAACAGAAATCCCGCCCCAGCTCGATCAAAAAATCCTTGAGCTGCCGCAGCAAGCCTTGATGCAAATCCGCCTCGTCGTGACCATGCGGCAGGTCAAGAAATTCGACCAGATAGCTGTCCTTGAAGATGCTCAAAGCCTCGGGGTGTATTTGTGACACCAGTGGTGTCACTTTTACCGGATTGAGAACGGTGCGCTCAAAGAGGGCAACCTTGAACTGACGTTCGAGTTCACGCTTGCTCCATTGCTCCTGAATGGCGAGGCGCAGGTAAAACTCCCGCTCTTCCGGTCGCTTGCTCTGGTTGAGGATGATAATGTTATGAGACCAGGTTAATTGTCGCACCAGTGGCGCGACAATTATATCCTCCTGATATGTCTCATAAAACTTGCGCATCCGGAACAGGTTGCTACGGGTGAAACCCCGCAGGCCCGGCTGGGTCTGCGCTAGGTGATCGGCCAGTTGCGCCACCACGCCATCGCCCCATTCGGCCTGCTCGATCTTGCGGCTGATGGTCTGCCCGACCTGCCAATAGAGATCGATGAGCGTCGTATTCACGGCCTGCACGGCTCGCTGCCGCGCCGCGATAATCAGGCGGGTGATTTCGCTGAAATCGTCCTGGCGGATCGCGGGTGTCGTCATGGTTTGCCCCCCTTGCTCGCTCATCGACAGAGCGCCTCCGCAAGTATCCCCTTCAAATGATCGCGCAGCGCCGTGGCCTGCGCCTCGGCGGCCTCCAGCTCTGCCAGCAGCTCCGTTGGGTCGCCGTGATTGGCGGCGACGCTGTGCGGATTCTTGAAATCGAGGTTGTAGCCCCGCGCCTTGATCTCGTCGATCCCGACCCGCCATGCCTGCTCGCTCCCCTGCCGGTTCTGCCTCTCCATCCCGCCCCACCACTCGACGCAGCCGTGCAGATGCTCGACCTTGATCGGCCGGGTCATCGAATAGGCCTTCTGCCCTGCCGGGACGTGGTGCTCGTAGAACCAGACCTCCTGGGTCGACTCGCCCTTCTCGAAGAAGAGGAGGTTGGTACCGATACTGGCGTACGGTTTGAAGACGCTGTTGGGGAGACGGACGATCGTGTGCAGGTTGCACTCCTCCAGCAGATGCTCTTTCAGCCGGGTTTTCACCCCTTCGCCGAAGAGGGAGCCGTCCGGCAAAACGATGGCGGCGCGGCCACCGGGTTTGAGCAGGCGGATGAAAAGGGCGAGGAAGAGATCGGCGGTCTCCTTGGTGCGGAAGTGGGCGGGGAAGTTCGATTCGATGCCGTCTTCCTCGCGGCCGCCAAAGGGGGGATTGGTGAGGATGATATCGACCCGGTCACTCTGGCCGTAGCTGATATAAGGCCGCGCCAGGGTGTTGTCGTGGCGCACGAAGCTGGGATCTTCGATACCGTGCAGCAGCATGTTGGTGACGCAGAGCATGTGCGGCAGCTGCTTCTTCTCCACCGCCCGCAGTCCGGCTTGCAACGCCTGCTCGTCGGCCACTTTTTTGACGTAACGCTCGCGCATGTGGCGGATGGCGCAGGTGAGAAACCCGCCGGTGCCGCAGGAGGGATCGAAGAGGATTTCGCCCGGCTTGGGATCGATGCGATCGACCATGAAGGCGGTAACGGCGCGGGGAGTGTAGTATTCCCCGGCATTGCCGGCGCTCTGCAGATCGTTGAGAAGTTGCTCGTAGATGTCGCCGAAGTGCTTGCGCTCGGCCAGATCGTTAAAGTCGACGCCGCTGATCTTGTTGATCACCTGGCGCATGAGCTGACCGGACTTCATGTAGTTGTAAGCGTCCTCGAAGACGCTCTTGACCACGCGGGCGCGGCTGGCAGTGGCACCGCTGGTCGGCAGCTCTTTGAGGGTCGGGAAGAGTTCGCCATTGATGAAGGTCATCAGCGCCTCACCGGTCATCCCCTCGGGGTCGGCGGCCCAGGTGCGCCACTGAAACGGCTCGGGAATCGGCGAGCGATAGTGATCCTGCATGACTTCGAGCTGCTGGTCCTGGTCATCGATGATTTTGAGGAAGAACAGCCAGCAGAGCTGCGAGAGACGCTGGGCATCACCATCGACGCCGACGTCCTGGCGCATGATATCCTGAATCGATTTGACGGTATTGCGTGCGGACATAAGTTAAATGATTTCCTGATAGAGGGCAGCTTGCAGTTCGTGAACGGCGGTCTCGAAGCTGGCTTTGCTGCCGAACTGTTTGATGAGTTGCAGGGGTGTCCCCATGGCATTGAAGGGAGGGATTTCGAGGACTTTGACGTTATCCAGCCCGCTGACGAGCCCTTCGTCCTGATACTTGACCAGCAGGGCTTCGAGCACGGCACGGGCTTGCGGGCCGTATTTGCTGAAGACGTCGCGCTTCTTGACGTTGTTGGCACGTTCGCGGCGGGTGCGCGGCGGCTGATCAAAGGCGATGTGACAGATGAGGTCAAAGGGATCGAGATCTTTGCCGACCTCTTCCCGCAGCGGATCGAGAAGCAAACCTTCTTCGGCCAGCTCCTCGATGATCGCTTCCTTGCGCTCGGTTGACTTCCAGCGGGCCAAAAACTTCTCCAGACTGGCATAGTGGGCGCGAATCGCCTTACGGGAGTAGTCGCGCAGACTCTCGGTGATCAACTTGCCGTTCTCATCGAGGTATTCAACCCGCTCGGCGAGGACCGCGACGGGCTTTCCTTTGATGTAGTACTTGTGCTGTTTTTCGCCGACTTTTGGCGGCAGGGAACTATCCGGCGGAAAGCCGTCGATCCATTGCTCATCGCCGCCGGGCACCTCGGGAAACGGCTCTTCGCCGTCGTCGACCAGAGGGACGCTGTCGGGCAGTTCGACCGGGTCACCCTCGGCGGGTTCATAAATCTGCACCGGCAAACCGTCAAAATCCTTGTCGGCAAAGTGGTTGGTGGCGCCGCGAAAGTCAATCAGGGTGAAGTAAAACTTTTTGCTCTCCTCGTGGACCCGGGTCCCGCGGCCGAGAATCTGCTTGAATTCGGTCATCGACCCGACGATCCGGTCAAGGACGATGAGCCGGCAGGTCTGGGCATCGACGCCGGTCGAGAGGAGGCGCGAGGTGGTGACGATCACCGGATAGGGGGATTGCGGGTCGATGAAGTTGTCGAGCTGCGCCTTGCCGAGCGGGTCATCGCCGGTGATGCGCATGACGTAACGGTCACATCTCTGCACCAGATCGGCATTTTCATTGACCAGCGCCTGGCGCATGCGGGCGGCATGTTCGGTATCGACGCAGAAGATGATGGTCTTCTCCATGCGCTCGTTGTTCGTCTTGAGAAAATCGGAGATCCAGCTGGCGACTCGCCGGGTGCGTTCATCGATCACCAGGGTGCGGTCGTAATCCTTGCTGTTGTAAATGCGATCCTCGATCTCGTTGCCGAGTTCGTCGACATCCCCAAGCTCGGGGCGATAGCCTTCGACATCAACATCGAAATGCACCTTGACCACCTTGTAAGGGGCAAGAAAGCCATCGTTGATCCCCTGTTTAAGCGAGTAGGTATAAACCGGTGGACCGAAATATTGGATGTTGGAAACATATTCCGTCTCTTTCGGCGTGGCGGTCAGACCGATCTGGGTGGCACTGGCAAAATGTTGCAGAATTTCACGCCAGGCGGAATCGGCGGCGGCGCTGCCGCGATGACATTCGTCAATGACGATAAGGTCGAAGAAGCCGGGGGAGAACTCGCGGAAGAGCTTCTGTCGCTCCTCGGGGCCGGTGATCGCCTGATAGAGGCCGAGATAGATTTCGTAGGCGGTGTCGATGCGGCGCTTGCGGTCAAGGGCGATGGGCAGGTCGATGGTCTCGCCATTATCGCGCTCGATGGTCTTGCTGTTGGTGCTGAGTTTAGCCATGGCCGCACCAAAAGGGCGAAAGTCGTTGACCATGGTCTGATCGATGAGGACGTTGCGGTCGGCGAGAAAGAGGATACGTTTCTTCGCCCCAACCTTCCACAGACGCCAGATGATCTGAAAGGCGGTGTAGGTCTTGCCGGTGCCGGTCGCCATGACCAGAAGAATGCGATTTTGCCCCTTGGCGATGGCTTCGATCGTGGCATTGATGGCGTTACGCTGATAATAACGTGGCTCCTTGGCGCTGCCGTCGTCATAGTACGGCTGCAGCACCAGCCGCTCCTGCTGCGGGTTCAAACCCTTCCAGGCGCGATACTTCTCCCATAGTGCCGACGGACCGGGAAATGCGTCCAACTCCAGAAGGGATTCAAGCTGTGCGCTCTGACCGGTGCGGTCGTGAAAAACAAAGGCATCGCCGTTGCTGGCAAAGACGAAGGGGATATCAAGGGTGTGTGCGTAATCGAGGGCCTGCTGCATACCGTCTTGCGGCGAGCGACTGCTGTCTTTGGCCTCGAT
>MGTO01000015.1 GCA_001799485.1 Desulfuromonadales bacterium GWC2_61_20
TTGCTGGTTCTGGTCACCGTCAGTGCCGTTCTCTTCGAGGGGCTGCACCTGGCCGGCGCCCTGGTTCAATTCCCCCTTCCCGCCTACGGCCTGCCCTCCCTCGCCAGCCTCTGCGGTGGCATCCTCTTCGGCATCGGCATGGTCCTCGCAGGTGGATGTGTCGTCGGCATCCTCTATCGCCTCGGCGCCGGCGCCCGCCTCTCCCTCTGGGGACTCGCCGGGCTCATCGCCGGCAGCGCTCTCTATGCCGAAATTCATCCACTCTGGAGCACTTTTGCGAAGACCACCACCTTCGCCGCCGCCGTAACCTTGCCGCAGTGGAGCGGCCTGCCGCCGTGGATATTCGTACTGGCGCTGGTAGCGGTGACGGGGCTGACCATCTGGCGCTATCCGGCGGCCTTCGTCCCGCCGGTCGGCTGGCGCGCGGTGGCCGGCTACATCCCGCCTGTTTACGCAGCCCTGGCCCTGGCCGGCATCGGCGCTCTTTCGGTTGTCTTACTCGGCGTGCCCATGGGAGTAACGACCTCCTATGCCAAGGTGGCGGCGGTGCTTGAGCAGGCGTTGTTGTCAGAGCACTTCGCCGCGACGGAGTTCTTTCAGGGGCAAACCCTCGATCTGACCCTGCCCCTGGCAGCGCAGCCGTTGCGCGGCGGCCCCGGCCCGGACTTCGACGGCATTGCCGCGATCCAGTATCCGTTGATTATCGGCATCGTCCTTGGAGCGGCCCTCTCGGCCTGGCATCTCGGCGAATGGCACGGGCACGAGGGGGCGACGCGGCGGCAACAGTTCTCGGTTCTCTGCGGCGGATTCCTCATGGGGCTGGCCTCGCGCATGACCCCGGGGTGCAATGTCTGGCATCTGTGGGGGGGGCTGCCGATTTTCGCCGGGCAGAGCATCCTCTTTCTTCTCGGGATTTTACCCGGGGCCTGGTTCGGGGGGCGACTGTTGCTGCGTTGGGTTCTGCCGGACGATCATCAGGGAGGTAGGCGATGAACAAGGTCAGAGTTGAACGAATCGATGTGCAAGGCCAGGTCTGCCCGTCAACCTTGCTGCTGACCTTGCGTGAGGTCAACCGCCTGCAGGAGGAGATTCGCAGCGGGGCGGTGCAGATTGAAGTCCGCACCGACAATCGCCACGCCACCGTCACCATCCCCGGAGCGGTCAAGAGCATGGGGATGACGGCACGGGTGCACAAGGAAGAGAACGGTTATCTGATCCAGATTGGCGCCGAGAAAGTTCAATAAACATGGGCAAGAACGGGACAGCAGAGGCCGAGTCTATGGCTGCAGGAGAGGCCCCGGAGGTGGAACTGGCGCGTCTGCGCCGGGAGAATGCGGCATTGCGCCAGCGCGATGCCGAACTGGTCGACTATCTGCGCCACAAGATCGACCAGCTTCTCAAGGTCATCGGCACCCTGCCGTTGCGCGCCGAGGAGCTCGACGAAGCCGAACTGGTCGCCTTCGACCCCATCGCCATTATCGCCGGCACCTTCACCCAGATTCTCCAGACGCAGCGCCAAACCAACCTCCAGCTCAAGGCGGCCCGCGACAAGATCGACGCCATCTACAATGCCGTCGGCGCCGGTATTGTCGTCCTCGATCGCGAGCACCGGATCCTGTCGTGCAACAAGCGCTTGAAGGAGCTCTTTTTTGCCGGCAAGCGCCGGGTGACCGGCCGCACCTGCATTGAACTCATGTGTCGATCGGAATCCCCCCCGACCGGTTGCGTCTTTGCCAAGGTCATGGCTTCGGGGCTGCGGGAACGGACCCGGGAATGGTTCTTTGAGGAGCGTTTTTACGATGTCGTCGGCATGCCGGTCAAGGACCGTCGCGGCATGGTGCAGCAGGTCGTCATCGTTTACCACGAGGTGACGGAGCGCAAGTGGGCCGAGCACGAGCTCTGTTTTGCCCTCGAGCAGGCCCACGAAGCCCGTGAACATACCGAAGCCATCGTTCGTTCCATCAACGAGGGGATGCTGGTGGTCGATGCATCCGGCACCCTTCTTCTCGCCAATCCGGCGGCGCTGCAGATGTTGCGCCTGGCGCAACGCGAGGTTATCGGCAGACGCCTGGAGGAGATTGTCCCCCCGAATGGCCTGGCGGAGCATGTGGCGATGGCGTGTGCCAGGGACGAGGCGGGGGAGCCCTTCGATCTCACCTTCTCCGCCCCCGACGCGCAGGGTTCGCGCCTCTTTCAGGCTCGTTTCGCTTTGCTCCACACCTCGGCCGGAGTGGTGCGTGGGGCGGTTGTCACCCTGCGCGAAGTGACCCGCGAACGTGAGCTGGAGCGGATGAAAAGCGAATTCGTCTCCACCGCCGCCCATGAGTTGCGCACCCCCCTGACCTCCATTCTCGGCTTCTCCGAACTCCTTCTCGACCCCCAGACCTTCACCCTTGCCGAACGGAGCGAGTTCGTCAACCTCATTCACCACAAGGCCGAGGATCTTTCCGCGCTTATCGACGAGCTCCTCGACATCAGCCGGATCGAGGCCGGACACGATATCCCGCTGATGCGCGAAGCGGTCTCCCTCGAATCCCTGGCGACGGCGGCGGTCGATTTCTTCCGCCACAGCTCGCCCCCGCACAATTTTGACCTGCGGTTGCCAACCTCTCCCCTGGTCGTCTTTGCCGATCCGCGGCGCATCGCCCAGGTCTTCGACAATCTTCTCAGCAATGCCGTCAAGTATTCCCCCGCCGGCGGGACGGTGACGGTCCGGCTGACCCCGGAGGGCGACTATTGCACCGTTGCGGTCAGCGACACCGGCATCGGCATGACCGAAGAGCAGGTCAAGTGCATGTTCGACAAATTTTATCGTGCCGATTCATCCAATACGGCAGTCCAGGGGACCGGTCTGGGGATGACCATCGTCAAGCAACTCATCGACGGTCATGGCGGGGTGGTGGCAGTGCAAAGTGCTCCGCAGCAGGGGACGACGGTCAGCTTTACGCTCCCCTTGTGGATTGGCGAGTCCGACTAACGTCTGCGTGCTCGCTGCAAGCATGGGTCTTGCCCCGGCAAGCCCTTGACTCTTCATCGCTTTTACACTATTATCGCCACCATCCGGGCCGATTGTCGGCCCGCTTTTTTTGTGTGCCGGGGCGATCTTTCTCCAGGTGACTCTGGATGTCCCATAACTTCCTGATCCGCCCATTCCGCAGGGCGAATTAAACAACGAGGTTAGTAGTGAGTAAACAGCAGCAGGAAGTCGCCAAACGCCGCACCTTCGGCATCATAAGTCACCCCGATGCCGGCAAGACCACCCTCACCGAGAAGCTCCTCCTCTTCGGCGGCGCCATCCAGCTTGCCGGCGCGGTCAAGTCGCGCAAGGCGGCGCGCCACGCCACCAGCGACTGGATGAGCATCGAGCAGGAGCGCGGTATCTCCGTCACCACCTCGGTGATGCAGTTCGAGCACCGCGGTTTCGAGATCAACCTCCTCGACACCCCCGGTCACCAGGACTTCTCCGAGGATACCTACCGCGTCCTCACCGCCGTCGACAGCGCTCTCATGGTCATCGACAGCGCCAAGGGGGTCGAGACCCAGACCGAAAAGCTCATGACCGTCTGCCGCATGCGCAATACCCCGGTCATCACCTTCATCAACAAGCTCGACCGCGAGGGGCGCGACCCGCTGGAGTTGCTTCACGACATCGAAGACAAGTTGCAGATCGAGTGCGCCCCGATGTCGTGGCCCATCGGCATGGGCAAGCGCTTCAAGGGGGTTTACAACCTCTACCGCAAGGAGCTCTGCCTCTTCTCCCCCGGCGGCGAAACCCGTCACCGCGAGGCGGTGGTCATCACCGACCTCACCGACCCGCAACTCGACGGGCTTATCGGCCCCCAGGCCGAGGAGCTGCGCGCCGACATCGAACTCCTCGAAGGGGCGGCCAATCCTTTCGATCTTGCCGAATATCTGAAAGGGAACCAGACCCCGGTCTTCTTCGGCAGCGGCATCAACAACTTCGGCATCGAGGAGCTTCTCGATGCCCTGGTCGATCTCGCCCCGGCCCCCATTCCCCGGCCGACGACGACGCGGGACGTGCTGCCGGAGGAGGAGGCCTTCTCCGGCTTTGTCTTCAAGATCCAGGCGAACATGGACCCGATGCACCGCGACCGCATCGCCTTTTTGCGCATCTGCTCGGGCAAGTTCAGCCGGGGGATGAAGGTGCGCCACCACCGCATCGGCAAGGAGGTCATCCTCAGCAACGCCACCATCTTCATGGCCCAGGATCGCGCCAACGTCGAGGAAGCCTGGGCCGGCGACATCATCGGCCTGCACAACCACGGCACCATCAAGATCGGCGACACCTTCTCCGACAAGGAGCCGCTCAAGTTCACCGGCATCCCCAGCTTTGCCCCCGAGCACTTCCGCCGCGTCCGCCTGAAGAACCCCTTGAAGGCCAAGCAGCTGGAGAAGGGGCTCTTGCAGCTCTCCGAAGAGGGGGCGGTGCAGGTCTTCCGCCCGGTTCTCGGCAATGACTACATCCTCGGCGCCGTCGGGGTCTTGCAGTTCGATGTGACCATGGCGCGGCTCAAATCCGAATACAGCGTCGATGCCGTCTACGAGTCGATCGACTTCGCCACCGCGCGCTGGATCGAATGCGCCGACAAGAAGCTCCTCGCCGACTTCGAGAAGAAGTGTCAGGGGAACCTCGCCCTCGACGCCGAGGGCAATCTGACCTACCTCGCCCCGAGCGAGTGGCGTCTCGGCTATGTTCTCGAACAGTGGCCGGGGGTGAGTTTCTTGAAAACCCGCGAGCACAACTGAAACCCGTCTTTGCCACAGAGACACGGAGACACAGAGAACTGCTGTGGTTCTAAACTAAAATCAGGGCATTTCTCTGTGTCTCCGTGTCTCCGTGGCTGATCATGCCTTGCACCTTTTCGAGGAGTCCACCCATGCCGATCGCAATCCCGCGCAGCCGCATCCGTGATCTCCTCGCCCGCAGCGAACCGCTTGCCGGCGTCTGCGCCAAGGGCTGGGTACGCACCGTCCGTCGCGGCAAGGAAGTCGCCTTCCTCGAACTCAATGACGGTTCCTGCCTCGCCTCGCTGCAGGTGGTGGCCGAGCCGAGCCTCGCCGCCCTTGCCGACCCCGGTCTCGGCACCGGCGCCTGCGTCGGCGTCAGCGGCGAACTCGTCCCCTCGCCCGCCGCCGGCCAGCGCTGGGAGCTGCGCGCCAGCGCCATCGAACTCCTCGGCGGGGCGGATGAGACCTATCCGTTGCAGAAGAAGCGCCACACCCTCGAATATCTCCGCTCCATCGCCCATCTGCGTCCCCGCGCCAACACCTTCGGCGCCCTCTTCCGCCTGCGCAGCGCCCTCGCCTTCGCCACCCACCGTTTTTATCGCGAACGCGGCTTCGTCTACGTCCACACCCCCATCATCACCGCCAGCGACTGCGAAGGGGCGGGCGAGCTCTTCCGCGTCACCACCCTTGACCCGCAGCAGCCGCCGCTGGAGAAGGGGAAAGTCGACTGGCGCGAGGATTTCTTCGCCGAGAAGACCGGCCTCACCGTCTCCGGCCAGCTCGAAGGGGAGCTTTGCGCCCTCGCCCTCGGCGACATCTACACCTTCGGTCCGACCTTCCGCGCCGAGAATTCCAACACCAGCCGCCACGCCGCCGAGTTCTGGATGATCGAGCCGGAGATGGCCTTCGCCGACCTCCAGGACGACTGCCGCCTGGCCGAGGATTTCCTCCGTTATCTCGTCACCTTCGCCTTGGACGAGTGCGGCGACGATCTCGTCTTCTTCAACGAGCGGGTCGAACCGGGGCTGATCGCGCGGCTGGAGGCGCTGGCCAAAGCCGAGTTCTCGACCATGACCTACAGCGAAGCGGTGACCCGGCTGGAGCAGAGCGGCAAGGCCTTCCAATTCCCCGTCGCCTGGGGCGGCGACCTGCAATCCGAACACGAGCGCTACCTCACCGAAGAGGTGGTCAAGGGTCCCCTCTTCGTCACCGACTACCCGGCGGACTTGAAGGCCTTCTACATGCGCCTCAACGACGATCGCAAAACGGTGGCGGCGATGGATCTCCTCGTCCCCCGTGTCGGCGAGATCATCGGCGGCAGCCAGCGCGAGGAGCGGCTCGATGTCTTGCGCGAGCGCATGGCGGTGAAGGGGGTGGCGGAAGAAGGGTTGTGGTGGTATCTCGACAGTCGCCGCTGGGGGAGCTGCCCCCACGCCGGCTTCGGTCTCGGCTTCGAGCGTCTCCTCATGTACATCAGCGGGATGGAGAACATCCGCGACGTTATCCCCTTTCCGCGCACACCGGGGAGTGCGAAGTTCTAGCCATGAGCAGCGATCCCTTTACTCGCCTCGCCGCCGCCATCGAGCAGCACCAGGACGACCTCCCCGAGACTCTGGCCGCTGAACTGCGGGCCGTGGCCGCTGTCGGCAGTACTCCAGAGCTAGCGGCGCTGGTCACCGAGCTGGCCCGCCAGGTCGAGGACTACGATCCCTACGCCGGCGCCGGCTGCTTCGGCGATGCCTGCAGCGCCACCACGATAGCCGCCACACTGCAGCGGCTCAAACATCAATTACAACCAGAGAAACCGACCTGATGCTGCAGGAACACGCCAACGTCCGACAAATTCCCGGTGAGCCCCGCCGCCGGTGGTTCGGCGACGACTACTTCGATCTGATCGTCTGGTTGGCGGCGGATGATGCGGTTCTTGGTTTTCAACTCTGCTATGACAAACAAGGCGAAGAGCGGGCGCTGAACTGGAATGCTGCGGGAACCTCTTCCCACCATGGCATCGATACCGGGGAGGATCAGCCAATGCGTCACAAGGCGACGCCGATCGCCGTGGCCGATGGGGTGTTTGACGCCGCTGGCATCGGGGAGATGTTTGAAGCCGCCGCGGCTGAACTACCCGAAGATATCCGCTTGCTGGTTAGGGCAGCGATATGTGACCACGGAAGAAATCAGGGTGGGTCTTAGCACCGAAGAATTTATGAGAATTCGAACAGATATGGGCCGGGCGCTACATCAGCATCCGGCCCGACGTTTATTCTCCGCGCATCTTGCGGAGAAAAGACTTGCACCTTGCGGAGATAATCCGGCATAATCACCGCATATTCTGCGGAGATAAAGCATGTACATCTGGGAACTCCCCGACTGGCCGCAATGGCGCTACGACCTGACCCAACTCGCCGGGCCGCTGGCGCGGGTGCGGCATCGACAGGGGCGCTTCATTGGCCGGATGGAAGCCCTCGGGTTTCGTTCGCGCGAGGAAGCGGTCCTCGTCACCCTGACCGAGGATGTCCTCCAGACCAGCGCCATCGAGGGGGAGGTGTTGAATGCCGACCAGGTGCGCTCCTCCCTGGCCCGCCGTCTCGGGGTGGAGATCGGCGCCCTGGCTCCGGCCGACCGCCAGGTCGACGGGGTGGTGGAGATGCTCCTCGACGCCACCCGCAACTATGCCCAGCCGTTGACCGCCGAGCGCCTCTTTGCCTGGCACGGCGCTCTCTTCCCTACCGGGCGTAGCGGCCTGGCCAAGATTCGCGTGGCGCAGTGGCGGGATGACGCCGGCGGCCCGATGCAGGTGGTCTCGGGACCGCACGGTCGCGAAAAGATCCATTATGAGGCGCCGCCGGCAGTGCGACTGGCGGACGAAACCGGGCGTTTTCTCGCCTGGTTCGACGCCGCTGACGGCGGCGATCCGGTGCTCAAGGCCGGGCTGGCCCATCTCTGGTTCGTCACCCTGCATCCCTTCGATGACGGCAATGGCCGCATCGCCCGCGCCCTGGGCGACATGGCTCTGGCCCGGGCCGAGTCTTCACCGCACCGTTTTTACAGTCTTTCGGCCCAGTTGCAGCAGGAGCGCGGCCGCTACTATGCCCTCCTCGAGCAGACCCAGCAGGGGACGCTGGAGGTGACTGCCTGGCTCCTCTGGTTTGTCGAAGTGCTGGAACGCGCTCTCGGGCAGGCTGAGACCACCCTCGTTGCGGTGCTGCGCAAGTCGCGCTTCTGGGAGAGACACGCCGGAGTGGCCCTGAACCCGCGGCAGGTCAAGGTGCTCAACCGCCTGCTCGACGGCTTCGACGGCAAACTGACGACCTCCAAGTGGGCCAAGTTGACCAACTCCTCCCAGGACACCGCCTACCGCGATATCCTCGGGCTGCTGCAGCAGGGCATCCTGAGCAAAAGCGCAGCGGGTGGTCGCGGCACGGCTTACGAACTGGT
>MGTO01000016.1 GCA_001799485.1 Desulfuromonadales bacterium GWC2_61_20
GAACCGGCGAGGTTGCCGAAGAGATCGAAGAAGAGCATGACGCCGGCAGCCATGAGAAGGAAGCCGGTGGCGATCTCGAGGAGGCGGATGTGCTTGCGAAATCGTTCGAAGGCAGCGAGAAAAGTGTGAAAAAGGAGGCCGGAGACGAGAAAGGGAAGACCCAGGCCGGCCGAATAGGTCGCCAGCAGGAGGACGCCGTGGCCGGCGGTGCCGGTGCCGGCGGCAAGGGCGAGAATGGCGCCGAGAACCGGGCCGATGCAGGGGGTCCAACCGGCGGCGAAGGCGATGCCGACGAGGAGGGTGCCGAAGAAACCGCTCGGCTTACGCTGCAGATGGATCCGCTTTTCGCCGAGGAGAACGCCAAAATGGAAGAGCCCGGTCATGTGGACGCCGAAGAGGAAGATCAGCACCCCGCCGACCCGCTGGATCCAGATCAGCCCTTCGCGCAGGTGCGTCTGGAAAGTTGACGAAGCAACGCCGGCGATGCCGCCGAGGGCGATGAAGACCAGGGAAAAACCGGCGATGAAGGTCAGGGAGTGGAGCATCACCGTCATCCGCACCTTGGCGCCGGGGTGGTCCTGCTTCAATTCGCCGAAGGAAAGTCCGGTGATGTAGGTGAGATAGGAGGGGATCAGCGGCAGGACGCAGGGGGAGAAGAAGGAGAGAATCCCGGCGGTAAAGGCGATCCAGAAGGTGACATCGTTGGCGCCGGGCATGTCAGGGGGCCGCGACGAGGGTATTGAAGCGCTGCAGCATCGCCGTCGACGACCAGTCACGGGCGCCGAGGATGCGTTCGACGACCTTCCCCTGCTTGTCGATGATGAAGGTCTCGGGGAGTTTGTCGACGCCGTACAGCTCCTGCACTTTCGCCTCGACATCGAGGAGGATACGGTAGCTGTGGGGATATTCTTTCAGAAACTGCGGCAGGACCTCGGCGGCATCCTCTTCGACGTTGACGGCGAGCATGACGAAATCACGGCCGGCAAAGACCTCGTTGAGGCGCTGCATCGCCGGTAGTTCGGCCCGGCAGGGGGGGCACCAGGTCGCCCAGAAGTTGAGGAAGACGATCTTGCCGCGGTACTGCGCCAGGGAAACACTCTCCCCGCTCAGGGCTTGCAGGGTGAAGTCGGGAGCCATTTGCACGGTCGCCGCCGGCGGCGCTTCGTTGTTGCAGCCGCTCAGGACCAACAGGAGAAGGCAGAGAAACGAGCAGACAAAGGAGAAAAAACGCATGAAAACAACCTTTCCTGAAACCAAGGAGGACATATGCGGCTGAGGTGAGTTCTACTCCCGGGTACCGTTCCTTGTCAAGATGATGGACCTTTATTTTCGCCGGCCCAGAGATCCTCAATGACCGCCATCTCCTCTTCGCCGAAGCCGAAATAGTGGGCCAGCTCGTGCATGATCGTTTCGCGGATTACCCGCAACAACGGCTCGCCACTCTCGGCGACGTGATTCTCCACCGCCCGCTGGTAGATGACGATGACATCGGGGAGGCAGTTGCCGTAGTCGTGGGTCCGCTCCGGCAGGGCCCAGCCGCGATAATAGCCGAGGAGATCGCGGGGGTCGTCGAGATCGACATCGGCCAACGTCTCGGCATCGGCCCACGCTTCGATCTGAAAGCTGAGATTGACCACCCGCCCGAGGAACTCCTTGGGAATGCCGTCGACGGCCCGCGCCACCAGGCGCTCGAAGGTGCGCCGGTTCATGCCTCGAAACCCTGGCCGCGGGCGATGCGGAAGGTCGAAGTAAAACGGGCCACTTCGGCCCCGGCCTCATCCCGCACCGTCGCTTCCCCAAACAGACTGCGTCCTTGCGGCCCCTGCACCGTCGCCAGGGCGCTGACACGCCCGCTGCGCACCGGGGCGAGGAAGCGCGTGGCGAGTTCAGTCGTGGCAAAGACCGTCCCTGGTGGCAGCAGGCTCTTGATCGCCATCGCCACCGCCGTGTCGGCGAGGGTGGTAATGGCCCCGCCGTGTAACACCCCGCCCCCTTGGGCAAACTTGAGGAGAAAGGGCATCGACAGCAGCGCCTCCCCCTTTTCGCAACGCTCGATGGAGAGCTGCAATAGATCCTCGAAGGGGGCGGTGTCGATCCAGCCGTTGAGAACAAAACCGGGGTTTTCAGAGTCCATCGGCAGATCGCCGTCGGTCAGGAGGCGGGACATGGCAATACCTTTCACAAAAACCGGACTCACGCGGAGCCGCTTCAGAACGCGGAGAAAAACATCAAATCGGAAACCATGACTCACGCGACGGCGCAACGACGCAACGCAAGGCTGAAACATGAAGAATCAGATAACTGATTCTTTAGGTAAACCAAATCCGAAGCGTGTTTGATGAGTGGATAACCTGATTATAGATTTACGTTGCGGCGTTGCGTGAGGCCGCTTTTTCCTGCCTAGGGCAGATCGAGATAATAGCCGCGATTACCGCGGGCGACGAGAAAACGCAGGGGGAAGCGGCCGAGATTGCCTTCGACGACGGCACGGAATTCGGCCTCGGTTGCGACCTTTTCCCCCGCCACTTCGACAAGACGATCGCCGCGGCGGATGCCGGCCTTGTCCGCCGCCGAACCGCGACTGACGGCGGCGATGAAGAGTCCGTCACGGTCGTCGTCGACCTTGAACCCGAAGTTGCGCTCGACATAGGCCAGGGCGTAACCGGCGGGGACGGCGGCGGCGCGCAGCTTGATCTCGATTTCTTCGGTGCCGCGCAGCAGGCGCAAGGTCAGGCGGTCGCCGGGGACATAGGCGGCGAGAAGGTGGGTCAACTCGGCCGGGCTCTCCACCGTCACCCCGTCGAGCTGGAGGATGACGTCGGCTTCGCGCACCCCCGCCGTCCGCGCCGGCGCATCGCCCTCCACTCCGGTTACCAATACCCCGCCGACGCCGCGCAAGCGGCTCAGGGCAGCGGCGGTATTGCCGGTGGTCAGACCGAGGTAGACCGGGCGCATGCGGCCATGGCTGATAAGTTCGCCGGCGACCCGGGCGGCGATCTCCACCGGGATGGCGAAGCCGATCCCCTGGGCCTGACTAGCGATGGCGGTGTTGATGCCGATGAGCTCGCCGTTGATGTTGAGGAGCGGCCCGCCCGAGTTGCCCGGATTGATCAGGGCGTCGGTCTGGATGAAGACGGAGAAGGTCTCGTCATCGAGAGGAATGCGCCGGCGGGTGGCGCTGACGACGCCGGTGGTGACGGAGAATTCGAGGCCGAGCGGGTTGCCGATGGCGATGACCGTCTCCCCCGGCATGAGATCGTCGGAGCGACCGTAGCCGAGGGCGGGAAAGGTCCCCTTTTCCTCCAGGCGCAGCACCGCCAGATCGACCCGCTCAGCCATGCCGACAAGCTTGGCCTCGACCTCTTTGGTCCGCCCGGGGAGGGCGACGAAGATGCGTGAGGCTTTGTTCGACGACATGGGCGTTGGTGAGGACGAAGCCGCGCGGGTCGATGATCATCCCCGAGCCGAGGGACTGGGTGGTGTAGAGGCGCTGGTTGCCGTAGTTGCGGAAAAATTCGTCGAAGAGGGTGCCGCCGAAGCCGAAGCCGAAGGGGGAAGCGCGGCGGACAATCTGCTCGGTACGGATGTTGACCACCGCCGGCCCCGCCTTCTCCACCGCCGCCACCACCGGCGTGCGGCGCTCGAAGGCGTGAGCTTGAGACGGCGCGACAAGGAGGGAGAGCGTCGCGAGAAAGAGGAGCGTTCTTACTGGATGGCGGGATCTTTTGTACATGGCTCTGTTACACCCTTGATCTATCGTCTGTAAGCTCATTGGCGATCATCTCTGCCTGCTTGAGCACTGTTTCAGTGGCCAGCAACTGCATATCCGGCGGATAACCAAACTGCCGCAGAGTGCGCTTCACAATCACCTTCAACTTAGCCTTAACACTCTCCTTGATCGTCCAGTCAATACTGGCGTTCTCGCGTACCCGCTGGGTCAGCACCACGGCCAGTTCCCGCAGTTGGTCCTGCTGCATCAACTCACGGGCCGAGTCGTTGTCTGCCACGGCAGTGTAAAAAGCATATTCGAAGTCCGACAGCCCCATTTGCTTGGCGACGGCGTCGGAAGCGACAATCTCCTTGCTAATGCGAATCAGTTCGTCCATCACTTCGGCGGCGGTCAGAATCTTGTTGTGATATTTCTTGATGGCGGCTTCAAGCATTTCCATCAACTTCCTGCTTTCCACCAGATTTTTTTTTGCCCGAGCTTTCAGTTCATCATTGAGCAGTTTTTTCAGAACCTCCAGCGCAACGTTTTTGTGCTTATAGCCTTTCAGTTCTGCCAAAAATTCTTCGGACAGAATCGAGATATCCGGCTTCTTGATCCCCGCCGCATCAAAAACATCGATCACCTGCTCCGAGACCAGCGCCTGATCGATCACCTGCCGGATGGTGGTTTCAATCTCTTCATTGCTGCGGCCCTGGCCGGTGCTGTCGAATTTGGCCAACCTCGCCTTCACCGCCTGAAAGAAACCGACTTCATCCTTGACGTCCATCGCCTGATCGTGGGGAATAGCAATGGCAAAGGCTTGCGACAAAGCGGTTACTTCATTGACGTAGCGCTTCCTGCCATCGTCCAACCCGAGGATGTGTTCTTCGGCGGCGAGAATCAACGAGAGTTTTTGCGCGGTATCGGCCGCGAAATAGTTCTCGTAGGCAAAACCGTGATAGAGGGCGGAGACGACCTCCAACTTCTCCAGCATCAGCGCCACTGCCTGTTCCTGTAACAGCGTCGGGTCGCCCTTGCCGCCGGCGTCGGAATAGAAAGAAAGCGCTTCTTTCAGGTCGGCGGCAATCCCCAGATAATCAACCACCAGACCGCCGGGTTTATCCATATGGACGCGATTTACCCGTGCAATTGCCTGCATCAGGTTGTGACCGCGCATCGGCTTATCGATGTAAAGCGTGTGCATGCTCGGCGCGTCAAAACCGGTCAACCACATGTCGCGCACGATGACCAATTTGAGCGGGTCGGCATCATCCTTCATCCGCTCGGCCAGCAATTTGCGCTGCTCCTTGGTCGTGTGGTGCTTGGCCAGCAAAGGTCCGTCGCTGCTGGCAGCGGTCATCACCACCTTGATCACGCCCTTGTTCAATTCGTCCGAATGCCACGCGGGTTTGTGCTTGACGATCTCGGCATACAGTTCGGCGGCAATGCGCCGCGACATGCTCACCACCATCGCCTTGCCGGCAAAGACCTCCTGTCGGGCCTCGAAATGCGCGATGATGTCTTGGGCTATATTTTTGATGCGCTGTTCACTACCGATCAGCGCCTCCATCTTGGTCCACTTGACCTTGGCTTTCTGGGTCTCGGTCAGCTCATCCTGATCGAGCTCTTCATCGAGTTCGGCAATCAACTTCCTACCTTCTTCCGAGAGCGACACCTTGGCCAAACGGCTTTCGTAAAATATCCGTACCGTCGCGCCATCTTCCACCGCCTGGGCGATATCGTAGATGTCTACGTAGTTGCCGAAGACTGCCGGGGTATTGACATCGGTCTTTTCAATCGGGGTGCCGGTAAAACCGAGATAGGTGGCATTGGGCAGGGCATCGCGCAAATATTTGGCGAATCCGTAGACCACTTTCTTGCCGATCACTTCACCGCCGGCATCCTTCTCATCGACCGTTTTGGCGGAAAAACCGTACTGGGTGCGGTGGGCTTCGTCGGCAATCACCACAATGTTGCCGCGACCTGAAAGCTCTTCATAGACATTGCCCTCTTCGGGCTGGAATTTCTGGATCGTGGAAAAGACCACCCCACCGGAAGCCACCTTCAGCAGCTCCTTGAGATGGTCGCGATCGCGGGCCTGCACCGGTTCCTGCCGCAGCACTTGTTTGGAGGCGGCAAAGGTATCGAAGAGTTGATCGTCGAGATCGTTGCGATCGGTAATGACCAGCACCGTCGGGTTGTTCAGCGCCAGCACGATCTTGCCGGTATAAAAGACCATGGAGAGTGACTTGCCCGAACCCTGTGTGTGCCAGACTACGCCCGCCTTGCGGTCGCCCTTCGGCTGCTTGACCACCCCCGGCAAGCCGTAACTGGCAGGATTTTCGCGGACCGAGAACGGAGCGCCCATATCCGCCGCACGCAAGGTCGAGGCTACCGCCGCATTCACCGCGTAATACTGATGATAAGCAGCAAGCTTCTTCACCGTGACGATACTCACCTGACCGGTTTGCGGGTCTTCGCGGCGGCTCTTTTCAAAGACGATGAAGTGGCGAAGCAAGTCGAGCAAGGTGGCCGGATTGAGCATGCCGACAATCAGCGTCTCCAACTGACTGACCAGATGCGAGGCTTCGGCCTTGCCATCGGCGCTCTTCCAGGCCATGAAGCGGGTCAACCCCGCCGAAATCGAACCGGCCTTAGCTTCAAGCCCGTCGGAAATCACGACCAGCGCATTGGAGGTGAACAGGCTCGGGATGGTCTGTTTGTAGGTTTCGATCTGCTGATAAGCCGTCTTGATGGTGGCATTTTCATCGGCGGCGTTCTTCAGCTCGATCACCACCAGCGGGATGCCGTTGACAAAGAGGACCAGGTCGGGCCGCTTCTTCTGGTGGTTTTCGATCACCGTGAACTGGTTGGCGACGACGAACTCGTTCTTCTCGGGATGAGCAAAATCGATCAACCACACCCGCTCGCCGCGCTCGTTGCCGTCCTTTTGCACACTCACCGGCACGCCTTCGGTGAGCAGGCGATGGAAGGTTTCGTTGTTGGCCAGCAGGTCGGGCGAGTGGATGCGCTGCACTTCCTTGAGTGCAGTCTGCAATACCTCAGGTGACAACTTCGGGTTGATGCGTTTGAGCGCCTGCTCCAGCCGTCCAATCAGTAACACCTGCGCATAGTCGCTGCGCTCCGGCGTGCCACCGTCGGAGGCGATCTCCGGTGCGTAAACGTAGCTGTAGCCCAAGCGCTCAAACAGCTTGATGGCGAATTCTTCGATGGCGGATTCGGTGAGTTTAGCGGTCATATTGTGCTCTTTTCTCTTAAACCAATGGGCGCCCAAAAGAACGAAGAGAAGAAGGATACTTTTATTTTCGGCCTGTTACGACGCCCTCTTCTTTTAATCTTTTTGTAATCGATCACGACCGCTCTCTTTTTAAAAGAACCCATCCCGATTGCTTAAAGGTGCCTTTATTCTCTATCCGCCCTGTCTGCCGCAATTCGGTTAGAAGATTGGTCACCCTGTGTTTTTTCTTCGTGTCATTCATCCAGTCAGGGAGTTTATTCCAAAGCAGGTCATCAATTTCGCCGCGCGTCAACAAACCATGTTCGCCAATCGCCTTGCAGACCAGGTCCAGATAATACTGTTTCTCAAATGCCCGGTTCTTGCTGTATTTCGCCTTTTGGCCGGTCTGTTGTGCCACAGGCTTGGCAATGAAGAAATTCGGCTTGCGTCCCTCAATCAGTGCCTTGGCCTTCAACAGCTTTTCATCCCCACCATCCAGTGGTTGACGCTTCTGCACTTTGTCCAGCGCCATGATCTCTTGGAGGGAAAGCGCACCATTGCTGGCTAGCAGTCGGGCATAGTCCAAGTCCAGCACCTTGCCGGTCAGCGTCACCTTCACCCGGTTATCGCTAAGATCGTAGTCCGGCAAAGGAAAGAAGCGCTGGCGCTGAAAGAGGAATAGCTTGCGAATGCCGCCGCCAGCGGTATCGACCATCTTCAGGTTGAACATGGCAGTTGCCAGGAAGCGGTTACGGTAGTGCTCTTCCGGTGCGTCTTCCATCACCACCCGCCGCACATCGCCAGGGACAAAACTCCCCAGATTGGTAAAGGTCAGGCTCTCCTCGCGCTCGATGACATTGATGCGTCCGGCCAGCGTGTAGTCCTGATGGGCGATGCAGTTGTTCAATGCTTCGCGGATGGCGTAGGGTTCGTACTGGTCGATTTCTTCGGGGAAAAGGGTGCCTTCGCGAATGTAGCGGTATTTAAGATTGCGAATCTTGGCGTACAGCTTGTCCACCGCCAGTAATAGCGGCATCCCGAACATAGCGTAATCGCGATCGTTGCCCAGATGATCTTTGAGCAGCCAGCGAATCTTGGCCTCCGCCGGAAGCAGGAAATGTTCGGCTTCTTCTCGGCCCAGCAACAACAGGGCGGCGCGGGTGATGCGCCCCTTGATGGTCAGCTTGGCCTTGTTCAAGAAGGTCGCATCGTCCCAGCCATCGACCTCGGCGGCCTTGTCCGGGAACTTGCTCTTGTAGTTGCGCCGCGCCACAGTCAGGGCTTCTTCGTCCAGATCGGCCAAGCCTGCATCGGTCACAATCACCGCGCTCCAGTCTTCTACCGTCGATTGTGCCCGGATGCGCTCAATCTCTTCCAGGTTTAGTGGCGACAATGCCTCGCCGTCCCGCCCATAGTAATGACCGTCAAAGGCGATGGGCAGGCCCTTGGGCGCAGCGGGAATCTCGAAGAGCACCACCCGGCCCAGCTCGTGTTGAACTTCGTGAATCTGAATAAAAGAGATGCGGTTGGTGGTCTTGTTGGCGATTTCTTCTTTCAGGCTATCCAGGTCTTTGCGCTGGCGGCGGAAATTTGAACCGACGACTTGTCGATTGTTTTTGACGCCAAAGACCAACCAGGCGGCGGACTGACGTTTTAGATTGGCTTCGTTGCAGAGAGCCGAGAAATACGTACCCAGCTTGGTGAAGTCGAAGCCGTTCTTGGCTTCCTTGAATTCCACTACTTCGTTTTCGGCGGGCAGGGACAGCAAAGCGCTCAGCTTTTCGGCGGGATTCATAGTTCCCCCTCTCGTTCTGCTCCAGACTCGACGTAAGCCTTGTATTCCGACTGATAAGCCTGCAAATCCACGCTGTACAGTATTTCGCTGGCAGTGTAGGAATAGTCGCCCATGGCAAACTCACCAAAGGAGTCGTCCCAGAAATTATTGAAGTCTTCGTTGGCGTCGTAGTCAGGGGTTGCGTCGGGTGGAACAACGGGTGGAACTGTGGCAATACATTTTCGTTCTTCAAATGCGCGAATCAAAAACACGGCCACTACCAACGTGCTCCCAATCAAAAACTCCCTGGTGAGCAAATCGATTTTGTTGTTTCTATCGTTTAGCTCTTCCAACGATTTACCGTGTGAGGTTGGGCTGATGTCGTTTCTCAGGTTGCCGATCAGTTGGCCGATGGTTGCCAAAGAACCTGATACCTGCGTTACCAATTCTTCCGTCGTATAACCCAACGCAACAAAGGCATTCTTCAGTACGGCATTGATGGTCGGCTTCTTCCCAAGCGGCACACCTTTCGCATCGCAAATTTCCTTGCCGATGCTTTCCAGAAGGGCCTTCGCATTTTCCACCGAAATGCTGAAGTCCGATTCAAGATGACCTTCCATCCGGTCAACATACATGCCCAATGGCTGCCAACGGCTGTACTGTGCAAGCGTTGCTCGAAGTTTTTCCATCAACTAAGCACTCTCACTTCACCACTCATCAACTTGGGCAAAAGGTCGTCACGAAGGTTTTCAAGCACTTTTATTTGTTGTTTATTTGCATTTATCTTCTTAAAGTAAATAAAGACACTTTCGTCAAAATTTAGAATTTTTTCCTCATTTGGCATTGGATATTCTGAATCAAATAACAATGCCTTGTAGTTTAGATTTTTTATACCTGAACTTCCATTTTCAAGCGTAAAAAACTCATCTTTCTTGTAAAGGTAATTCAAAAATAGATAAATAAAATAAGAATATTCTCTTTTCAAAGGTCTCAGCAACCTGCAGAAATTTGAAAATACCAATTTGTGTTGAAATAGTTTTTTGATATCGTCATTTATATAAATTGATCTTCCTGTTGATTGATTCTCTGTTCCTCCAGATATCTCAAATATAATATCTCCATTCCTAGGTTCTATATTGTCAAACTTTTTTCTATTTACATATCTCAAAGGAGTTTTCTTAGGAAGTCCGACTTGCATGTCGGCAATATCAGTCCCACGAATACAACAAACAGGCACATCAAAATATTCGTCCAAATATTCGCTGCCCCACTCTCCCCCAAAAGTATCTTCAATTAAATCACCAATTTTCCCAGAATTTGCATCGGCAACATCTTCAACGAACCAATTGCGGAACAAAGTCTCAGCTATATTTTCAATAGTTTTGTTCTGTCGATGAAGAAGATCAATTTTATCGTCAAGGCTATTAAGTACAGATGAAATTAATTTTTGCTCTATGTAGCCTGGAATTGAAATAACCATATCAAGCAAATGTGGAACCTTTATGCTTGGTTGTACTCCTCCAATATCCAAATTCAACATCATATCTTTACCGAGTGAACTAGAAAGAAAATAGTAGATATAACTGCTATCAACTTCCCCCTTAAACCTTAAAGAGACCAAATTCTGAGCGATTGCGCCACGACTCTCTCGTACTAAAGCAACATTCCCAATTGTACCAACCGTTGGAACCAATATGTCTCCGGGGAGTGGATGACCTTTTCTAAACCAGCTCCTATATGTTTCACCTGATACAAACTTTTTTACCCTTGAATAGTCTGGTGTTCGTTTATCTTGAGAGATTGCATTAACTTCTAAAAGTTCATAACCATTTTCGACAATAGGTGGCGTTTTCCCTCGGTTGTCAACTACGACGTCAACCAAATCCCTCAAAGGCACTTCTCTCCATTCGTTCATACTTTCACTCTCGCCAGATTTTCGGCAATAGCCTGATTTAGCGCCGCCTCTTCCAGCAACTGCGCCTCGAACTCAGCTTTCAGCGCGGCAAAGCGTTCGGCAAAGTTAAAGTCATCCTCTTCGTCCGGCAGGCCGACATAGCGTCCCGGTGTGAGGACATAATCCAGCTCTGCCACCCGCGCCAGCGGCACCGAGGCGCAAAAGCCCTTCACGTCTGCATACGCTGCTTCACCGGTGCGCCATGCGTGGTAAGTGTCAGCGATCTGTTGAATATCCTCGGACGAAAGTTCCTTGGTGCGGCGGTTGATCAAGTGGCCAAGGTTGCGGGCATCGATGAAGAGGATTTCCCCCTTGCGTGGATGGCCGTTGTTGCGGGCGCGGTTCATGAACCACAAAGCCGCCGGAATCTGGGTGTTCAAGAAGAGCTTGGCGGGGAGATTGACGATGCAGTCGATCAGGTTGCCCTCGGCAATGAGGGCCTTGCGGATGTCGCCTTCGCCGCTGGATTTGCTGGTGAGCGCGCCTTTAGCCAATACCACGCCTGCCTTGCCCTGAGGATTGAGATGATAAGCAAAGTGCTGCAACCAGGCGAAGTTGGCATTGCCGACCGGCGGCGTACCGTATTGCCAACGGCCATCGCCGCGCAGCAGTTCGCCGCTCCAGTCGCTGACGTTGAAGGGCGGATTGGCGATGATGAAGTCGGCTCTCAAGTCTTTGTGAGCATCGTTGAGGAAGGAACCTTCATTGTTCCATTTAACTTGCGATGAATCGATGCCGCGGATGGCGAGGTTCATCTTGGCCAGGCGCCAAGTGGTCTGGTTGCTCTCCTGCCCGAAGATGGAGATATCGTTGACCCGGCCCTGATGTTCGGCGACGAATTTTTCCGACTGCACGAACATGCCACCCGAACCGCAGCAGGGGTCGAAGACCCGGCCCTTGTACGGTTCGAGCATCGCCACCAGCAGTTCGACAATGGAGCGCGGCGTGTAGAACTGCCCACCCTGCTTCCCTTCGGCCAGCGCGAACTCTCCGAGAAAATATTCGAAGACATGCCCCAGCACATCGGCGCTGCGTGACTTGGCATCGCCAAGCGCGATGTTGCCGACCAGATCGATCAAGCCGCCGAGGCTGGCGGGGTCGAGATTCTGCCGGGCAAAAACTTTGGGCAACACCCCCTTGAGTGAGGGATTTTCCTTCTCAATGATGTCCATCGCATCATCGACAAAGCTGCCGATATTGGGCAGTTTGGCCTTAGCGAGCAGGAATGACCAACGTGCTTCCGACGGGACAAAGAAGACGTTCTCCGCCTTGTATTCGTCCTTATCCTCGGGGTCGGCGCCGGCGTAATCGCCCTCACCGGCTTGCAGCTTGGCAAACATCTCTTCGAAGGAATCGGAGATGTATTTCAGAAAGATCAGCCCCAGCACCACATGCTTGTACTCGGCAGCATCGATATTCTTGCGCAGCTTGTCGGCGGCTTTCCAGAGCTGCTTTTCCAGCGGTTCTTCTTTGATGGTCTGCTCTGCCTTAGGACGCGCCATTTGGTTCAATCCTTTAACTGCATCTGGTGCTGCGTAAGGTGTCTTTATCGCGATCAAAACTTAGTAAAACAACCCCGACACGGACAAGTCAGGCCTTCTTGACGAATTCCGACTTCAGCTGCATCGCCCCGAAGCCGTCGATCCTGCAGTCGATGTTGTGATCGCCGTCGACCAGGCGGATATTGCGCACCTTGGTGCCGACCTTGACCGACGACGAGGCGCCCTTGACCTTGAGATCCTTGATCACCGTGACGCTGTCGCCGTCGTGCAACTCGTTGCCATGGGCATCGCGGACGACGCGGGCACTTTCGACCACCGTGGCGGCCGCTGCGGCTGCGGCGATCGGCCACTCGTGGGCACATTCGGGGCAGACGTAGTTGGCGCCGTCTTCGTAGGTGTAGGTCGATTGGCATTGGGGGCACGGGGGGAGCTGACTCATGAGGATTCCTTTGCGTTGGTGGTGGTCATGACCTGGATTCAACTCTCGATTCAGCCGAAGAGTTTTCCCTGCTGCTGTGTATCATCCAGGATCTCTGGCCAGAGCTCGACAAATGCTGTCGCGGAAATACGCGCCAGTTCGCTCGGTTCAATCTTGTTCAAACCGCCGCCGTAAACCCGGCCTTCGCCCCGGAGTTCGTGCCCTGTGACTTGACCGAGTAATGCATGGACTGCTTCGGCACGGTTTGGATGTTGACGAAGCATCTCGGCGAAACTGTTCTGGGGGTAGAGCATCAGGTACAGATTGGTTCCAATCGCCATTGATCGATTCCAGATGAAGCGAAATGGCGGCTTGTCGCCAGAACCACGCCCCATATAGGTACAGAGAAAAGGGGCGGGCTCTCGCTGTTCTTGCCGGTACCAAGGACTGCGTTTGCCGACCAGATAACCATCCATGATGCCAAGTGCCTGAGCCGTTTGCAGGTATTCCCAAAGCGCCGGGTAATTGGCCTTGATCATCGGTTCGGGCAGATTGCAATCAATGACGCACAACTGGCGGTCGAGGAGGGGATAACCGTCACCGTCAGCGGCGATGCTCGTGGTCTTAAGGTGACGGGGGCTGGGAAGGACCGGACGAAGATACTTGCCCGGAAGCCCGCGACTCGCGGCTTCGGCGCGGTCGAGCACGAAAAACTTATTGCATCCGGTGACGATGCCCCGCTGGATGCGAAAAAAGTCACCTAACTTTGCGCCGTGGCCGTCGTTGAGTGTGTGTCGGTCGTTTTTGGCGTGACTCGGAAATGCTGTCCACTTGTGAGCCTCGCGTAATCGTTCATGGGGGATGAGTTCGCGAGCATGCGGCTCGGTCAGCGTGCCCCCGAAGGTGAACAGGGCAGCATGTCCGGCGGCAGGCGGCGTCTTGCGGAAGACCAGGACGACCGAGGACACAAGGGCGTCGCCAAACTGAACATCGTCGGGATCAAAACGGTGGGCTCGGATAAGCGTCACGCGATCCGCAAGGAAACCCTTGAGGACCGCGCCGTAGTTGACGTCCATGAACTCAGAGGGAATTAGCCACGCGGCCACCCCACCATCTTCCATCCACGCCGTGGCAAGCAAAAGAAAATAGACATACAGACCTGCAAGACCATTGACTTCAACTCCAGCCATCTTGAACGTGAGGCGTTGGAGACGTGCCTTGTCCTCTCGGCTCAAGTGATGGTGCCGAACGTAGGGCGGATTCGCCAAGATGACGTTAGGCGCAAGTGGGCATGAACCATTAGCAACAACCTGTGTGAAATCGCCTTGCACTACCTTAAGCCCGGCATTGCCCCACAGATGGCGGGCAGCGTCGGCAAATGCGGAATCGAGCTCGACTCCGACGGCGCTGCTGATCCGCTTGGCGCCGAAGACCGCGAGCGCCGCCGAGAAGAAGCTGCCTGAGCCGATCGAAGGATCGGCAAAACGAATAATGCTTTCGGTCGGCCCGAGGATTGATTCGACGTAGCGCGCGATATCGATGGCTAAGGCGTTGGGCGTTGCAAACTGGCCAAGGCGATTCCGCTCCGCTGCCGACTTGCGCGTATCGATGTCCGCCTGAATTACTTGTCGCCGTGACTCAATCAAGTTGCCCTCGTAAGCGATCATGCGCTTCACAACCCCAGCTTCACAAGGTCGCCAATGCGATGTTCCCAGACCCAGTCGATACCTTCGGCGGCTTCGTAGCCCAAGTAGTCGCTGCCAAAGTAACCACAGAGAAACAACACGAAGGGCACGGTTTCCCCATAGGCAGCTTGAAGCTGGTGGATCTTGGTGGCTTCTTCTTTGCGCCTTTTGTTGGTATTGGTGAAGTCTCCGGCGGACTTGGCTTCGATCAAGATCGGCAGCCGATCCTTACGCAACTTTTTGGGCTGAATCACCACATCAACCGGAATGTTCACCTTCAACGCCTTGCCAACCGCGATGTTCATGCGGAAGGTGTACGTTGCCGCATCCATTTCTTTCAGCGGCTTTCCACTTGGATGGGCTTGCTTCCGGTAGCCTCGAGCATCGAGCCAATCTCCCACCAGCTTGAGTTGTCGCTGTTCCTGGGCGTTGCGGACGATCGGGTTTGCCACGGCGCTGCACAAGCGGTCAGCAATGATCGTTGAAGCGCGGTCACGTTCGTAGTCAGCAGGAGCTTTTGCAGCATCCAGCCACGGGAAGATGTCACGGTCCAAGAGCCTTGAAATAATGCGGCAAAGTTTGGCCAGCTCTGAATTTAAATCGGCAGCATTCATCCTGGATGGCAGCTTGCCATCTTCCATCCGTCCGACGAGGTTCTTGTTCACATCGGCCAGCCCGATCAAGCGATCCACGGCCAATGGTGGGGCCGTACACATGCGCAGCGTCGACAGCGCACTCGGATTGTCCTTAAGCGTGGCAGCGTCGATGCTGCGCAGGTCTTTGGTGGCGATCAACGCGGATTTGACATGCTCGGTAGTCTTGATGCGTGTTGATCGAAACGCGTCGGGAGCAAAACACATGAACCACTGGTTGAACTGGTCAACCGAAGCTGCAATGTCGGCTTTCCAAAGGTGCGGCTTATCCGCATTGATCCGTCTAGTCATCATCAGTCCATTCCTGTTTATCTGCATTGGTTCTTCGGCTGTCGCGATTACTGTCTTTTGAGGCACAAGGCGATTATCCAACCGCGCGCTTCTTGGCCACCTGCGAAAGGCACTGGGCTGCGCCCCGGGTAGCTTCGCCTTGTGTTTTCAATCCACGCATTTCCACTAGCAGCTCTGGATGACGTTCAACCAATTTGAGGAGGGTGACCAGCGGTGCCGGAGGACGGGTTTCGCCGCGCTCGTAACGGGAGAAGGCAACCTTGCCGACGCCGAAAATTTCCGCCAGCTCGGTTTGCGTCAACTTCAGACTTTTGCGAATGCGCTTGATATCGGCACTGACATCGCCCTTGACCGTACGCAGCAGACCGGCCTGAGCTTCGGTGTAACGCCGATAGCTTTCGGCATCCCAGATCCCCTCGCCACAGGACGAGCAGAAGGTGCCGTGCATGGCGTGCAACGTCAGCGATTGACCGCCATAGGCGAGTGTCTCCTCCCTGATTGTCTCCGCCATATTCGTTTGTCCGCAGGCTGGACATTTCATGAGCCCACCTCACTTCTACACGCTGAACAGCTACACCAGACTACCCATTTTGATAAATTTAGTCAATTTGATAAATTCCATCTCCCTACCCCTCCTTGCTGATGCCGTACTTCTCCAAACGATAAATCAGCGTATGCCGCGGGATGCGCAGGAAGGCGGCGGCGCGGGTCTGGTTCCAGCCGTTGCGGCGCAACGCTTCGAGGACCGCCTCGCGCTCGAGAGCTTCGAGAGAGTAGCCTTCATCCGGCAGGTTGAGCACCCCGCCGGGCCGGCGCTCGTGACCGCTGACCTTGGGCGGCAGATCAAGGAGGTCGAGTTCTTCCCCCCGCCGCAGCAGGACCATGCGCTCGACGGCATTCTCCAGCTCGCGCACATTGCCGGGCCAGTCGTAGGCGCAGAGGGCGGCGAGGGCCGCTTCGCTGACCTTGAGCTCGGCAGCGCCGTGGCGAGTGAGAAAGTGCCGCACCAGCAGGGGGATGTCGCCGCGCCGCGTGCGCAAGGGCGGCAGTTCGATGGGGATGACGGCGAGGCGGTAGTAGAGATCCTCGCGAAAGCGCCCCTGCCCCATCGCCTCCTCGAGATCGCGGTTGCTGGCGGCGACGAGGCGGACATCGATGCGCCGCGGGGTGCCGCCGACCGGTTCGATTTCCCGCTCCTGCAAGGCCCGCAGCAGTTTGGGCTGGAGTTCCGGCGGCAGTTCGCCGACCTCGTCGAGGAAGAGGGTGCCGCCGTCGGCGAGCTCGAACTTCCCCTTGCGCTCCCTGATCGCTCCGGTGAAGGCCCCCTTGACGTGGCCGAAGAGCTCGCTTTCGAGAAGCTCACTGGGGATGGCGGCACAGTTGACGGCGACGAAGGGGCGTTCGCGGCGCTCGCTGCCATGGTGCAGGGCACGGGCGACCAGCTCCTTGCCGGTGCCGCTTTCGCCGCCGAGGAGGACGGTGGCGTCGCTCGCCGCTACCCGGCGGACGAGCTCGAAGACCCGCTGCATCCCTTCGGAACTGCCGACCAGACGGCTGAAGTCGACGCGATCGGAGAGGGCCTCGCGCAACCGCAGATTCTCCTGGCGCAAACCTTGATAAACGACGGCCCGTTCGATGGCGAGGAGAAGCTCGTCGCGGCCGAAGGGCTTGGTCAGATAATCGAAGGCGCCGAGCTTCATCGCCGCCACCGCCTTCTCGACGGTGCCGTGGGCGGTGATGACGATGACCGCCGTCTCCGGGTGCAGCGCCTTGATCCCCTTGAGGACCGCGTAGCCATCCAGCCCCGGCATCTGGATGTCGGTGACGACCACGGGCGGGATCTCGCGCTGGAAGAGGGCAAAACCGGCCGCGCCGTCGGCGGCGGTGAGGACGCGATGCCCGGCCTGCTGCAGATGGTATTCGTTGACCCGCCGCAGCGAATCGTCGTCATCGATGAGGAGGATGGTGGTCGTCACCGGCATGGGCGGTTCCTCCCTGGCGGTTAAAGGTGCTTTTCGGCGGGCAAGGCCAGGATAAAGGTCGATCCTGCCCCCATCGCGCTGGCGACTTCCAGGCGCCCGCCATGGGCGCTGACGATGCGCTGGGTAATGGCGAGACCGAGGCCGGTCCCCTCCCGCCGGGTGGTGAAAAAGGGATTGAAGATCTTCTCCTGCAGATCCAGAGGAATACCGGGACCGGAATCGCGGAAGCGCAGCTGCACCTCTCCCCCCTCACTCCCGGCCGCGATGGTCAGCGTCCCCCCCGTCGGCATCGCCTGCAGGGCGTTGAGGACGAGGTTGAGAAAGGCCTGCTTGAGCTGTTCCTCCTCGCCGGCCACGGTCGCGGAGACCGCGTCCGCATCGAGGGAGACCTCGACGCCATTTTTCAATGCCAGCTGCCGGGTCAGTTGCAGCACCTCGCGCAGCACCGCCACCGGATCGACGCTGGCGCGCAACGGCGTCGGCGGCCGGGCGAAGTCGAGAAAATCCTGCACCACCCGGTTGAGGCGGTCGACCTCCTTGATGAGGATGCGGGTGAATTCGTAACGCGGATCGGCCGGATCGATGCCATCCTGAAGAATCTCCGCCGTGCCGCGGATGGAGCCGAGGGGGTTGCGGATCTCGTGAGCCATCCCCGCCGAGAGTTCGCCGAGGGCGGAAAGACGGTCGGCCCGGCGCAACTGGTCCTCGATGTCGAGAATCAGGTCGGCCTGGCGGCGCAACTCGGCGTAGCTCTCTTCGAGACGGCGGGCGGCGCTCTGATAACTCAGCTTCTGGCGCAGCTCGCGCTCGGCGAGGAGGCCGGTGAGAAAGCCGATGACGTTGTAGAGGATGATTTCAAGGTACTGCTCCGGATCGGCGGTCGGATGATGCCCCCACTGGATGACGACGTGGGGGATGAAGAGGAGAGAGACGACGAGGGCGGTACCGACCCCGCCGCGCAGGGTGAACCAGAGGCCGCCGAGGACGATGGGGACATAATAGAGGCGGCGGTAGATGTCGTGAAAGTGGACCTTGGCGATGGTCGTCTGGTAATGGAGGACGGTAATGACCGCTACCAGCACAACCACAATCGTCAGTCGGATCCAGTCCTGTCTGCGCATGACTATGAGTTTTAAACGATGCCCCGGCACAGTTCAATCAAAAACCGTAAGGCACCTCACGCGGAGCCGCGGAGAACGCGGAAAACGCGGGAAA
>MGTO01000017.1:0-8190 GCA_001799485.1 Desulfuromonadales bacterium GWC2_61_20
TCGCGCTTGAGCCAGGCCAGACAGTCGGCCTCGATGAGTTCGTGCCCCGGGCCGCGGAAACCGTTGAGTTCGAGATTGCGCCGGGCCCAGCCTAGGTAGGTGCGGGAGAGATCGACGCTGACGGTGCTCTTGGCGCCACCGGCGGCGGCATAAACGGTGGCGGCGCCGGTATAGGCAAAGAGGTTGAGGAAGCGTTTCCCCGCCGCCAGCTCCCGCAGCAGCTGGCGGGTCGGGCGGTGATCGAGGAAGAGGCCGGTGTCGAGGTAGTCGGTGAGGTTGACCAGGAAGCGCAGTCCCCCCTCGTCGACTTCGAGAAAGCGCTCCTGGCGGTCGAAGCGCTCATACTGAGCGCTCCCCTTCTGGCGTTTGCGCACCTTCAGGGCAATGCGCTCCCTCGGGATGCCGAGAGCCTGGGGCAGCGCCGCCAGCACCTCACGGAGGCGCACGGCCGCCTGCTCGGGATCGACGGTCTTGGGCGGGTCGTATTCCTGCACATGCGCCCACTCGCCGTAGAGATCGACGGCGACGGCATATTCCGGCATGTCGGCATCATAGAGGCGGTAGCAGCTGACCTCATGCTCCCGCGCCCAGCGGCCGAGCTGCTTGAGATTTTTGCGCAGGCGGTTGGCGAACATCTCCGCCCCCGAGGAGAGGGGAGCCGGCGGCCGTTCCGGCAACGCCGCGTGGGCGGCGCCGGCGAACCACTGTGCCTCGATATCGAATTGCAGCAGCTTGCATTCGAGGGCGCCATTGAACAGGATATTCTGCCGCCGGGCACGGAGCCCCAGTTCCTTGGCGAGATCGGGATTGCCGGTGAAGACCGCCCCCTTCCAGCCGACAAAACTCTCCCGCAGCCGCGCGCCGAGCTCGCGATAAAGGGGATAGAGATTCTCTTTCTCCCCGAGCCGTTCGCCGTAAGGGGGGTTGACCGCCACCAGCCCCGTCGCCAGCCCTTCCGGCGCCCGCAGCTCAAGGACCGGCCGGCACTCGAAACGGAGGCGGCCGCCGAAGCCGGCGAGGTCGGCATTGACCCGGGCCGCCCGGATCGCCGCGCCATCGGCATCGTAACCGGTGATGATTGGAAAATCCTTGAAACCGACTTCGCGGCGCTGCCGGGCTTCTTCCTGCAAGCGGCGCCAGAGGGCCGGGTCGTGCTGCCGCCAGCCCAAGAAACCGAAGTAGTCGCGGCCGGCGCCGGGGGCGAGATCGGCGGCCATGAGCGCCGCTTCGATGGGGAGAGTGCCGGACCCGCACATGGGATCGATGAAGGCGCCGCCGGCGGCGGCGATGGCGGGCCAGCCCGACTTGACGAGAATGGCGGCGGCGAGGTTCTCCTTGAGCGGGGCGGCGACCCCTTCCTTGCGATAGCCGCGCCGATGCAGGCTCTCCCCCGAGAGATCGAGGCTCACGGTCGCCTCCCCCCGATGCAGGCGCAAGTTGATGCGCAGGTCGGGGCGTTCGAGGGCGACAGAGGGGCGCTCGCCACAGCGCTCGCGCAGACGGTCGACGATGGCATCCTTGACCTTGAGGGCGGCAAAGCGGGTGTGATCAAGGCCGCTGGCACTGCCGCTGGCATCGACCGCGAGGGTGTTGGTCGGCGTGAGATGCTCTTCCCAGGGCACCGCCGTCACCCCGGCGTAGAGGTCGTCGGCACTCGCTACCGGGAAGACTGTCAGCTGCAGAAAGATGCGGCTGGCCAGCCGCGACCACAGGCAGGCGCGATAACCGCACTCCAGTGCCCCGGAGAAACGCACCCCGGCGCGGCTCTCCCGCACTTCCCCGGCCCCGAGCTGGTTCAGTTCGTCGACCAGCAACCCTTCGATGCCCAGGGGGGAAGTGGCAAAAAACGTATACTGCTTCATCTCTCCCCCTGACGCTGTTGACAGCGCTCGCGGATTTCCTCGACACAACGGTAAGGAATGCGCAGATTGCCGCGGACGCCGCCGAAGATCATCTTCTCGCCGTCGGTGCCGTGGAAATCGGTGCCGCCGGTGACGATGAGTCCCTGACGGCGGGCCAGGGTGATGGTCTGATCGACGGTGAGGTTGTCGGCGCCGCAGTTCCAGGCTTCGAGACCATCCAGCCCCATCCCGGCGAATATTTCAACCATCTGGGTCAGCAGGCGACGGTCGGAGGTGATGAAAGGGGGATGGGCGAGGACCGCCACCCCGCCGGCGCTATGAATCAGAGCGATGGCCTCGGCAATGGGAAAGTCGCGCTTGGCGACGTTGCAGGGGATGAGGTAACGGTTGAAGGCCGCTTCCGAGTCGGTGACGATCCCCGCCTCGACCAGGGCCATGGCGATGTGCGGACGACCGACGGTGCCGCCGGCTTTCTCCCGCACAACCGCGAAATCGATGGCGCCGCGCCCCTCGGCAGCCAGCTTCTCGTTGACCCGCTCGACGATCATCTCGTTGCGGCGGGCGCGAAAATCCTGAAAGGCGGTGAGATCGTGCCGGAGTTTTTCCTGATGGTGGTCGAAACCATAGCCGAGGAGGTGAATGTCATCATACCCCTGCCAGATGACGGAGAGTTCGACTCCGCTCAAGACCTCGACGCCGTGGGCGGCACCGGCGGCCATGGCGGCGTCGATGCCGTCGATATTGTCATGGTCGGCGATGGCTATCGCCGCCAGGCCAAGTCCGGCGGCCATGGCGACCACCGCTGCCGGGGGATGGAGGCCGTCGGAGCAGGTGCTGTGCAGATGGAGGTCAACGTAGCGATTCATATACTTCCCTAAAGGTGTTACCCCCCTTTGCAAAGGGGGACGATAACGCAAACCGAGAATCAGGGCTAATCAGGAAAGTGTTTGATCTGGACTTTGCTGAGCAGCGTAACTCTCACTATCACGCCACCATAACACAATCGTCAGCGGCCGCGCGTCTTGACCCGAAAACCGCTCTGAGCCCAAGGGTCCTCCCCGCTGGCCGCCGGCTTCTCCACCGGCTTCACCGCCGGACGCTCCTCCCGGGTTGGCCGCTGGCCGGCGTTGGGGTCGGCCTCCTTGATGGAGAGGGCGATGCGCTTGCGCGGCAGATCGATGGAGAGGACCTTGACCCTGACGATCTGGCCGACCTTGACCGCGTCGTTGGGATCCTTGATGAAGCGGTTGGCGAGATGGCTGACGTGGACCAGACCGTCCTGATGGACGCCGATATCGACAAAGGCGCCAAAGGCGGCGACGTTGGTCACCACCCCTTCGAGGATCATCCCCGGCTGCAGATCGCGCATCTCCCGCACATCCTCGCGAAAGGTGGCGGCCTGGAAACGGGCGCGGGGGTCGCGCCCCGGTTTTTTCAACTCCTCGACGATATCGCGCAAGGTCGGCAGACCGACGCTGTCGCTGACATAACGTTTGAGATCGATGCGCGCCACCAGGGCGGCATCGGCGGCCAGCTCGGCGACGGAGACCCCGAGGTCGGCGGCCATGGTCGCGACCAGGGCATAACGTTCGGGATGGACGGCACTGTTGTCGAGGGGATTGGCAGCGTTGCGGATGCGCAAGAAGCCGGCGGCCTGTTCATAGGCGCGGGCGCCGAAGCGCGGCACCTTGAGCAGCCCCTGACGGGCGACAAAAGGGCCATGCTCGTCGCGATAACGGACAATGGCATGCGCCACCGACTCGCCGATGCCGGAGACATAGGCGAGGAGCGCCCAGGAGGCGGTGTTGAGATCGACCCCGACCCAGTTGACGCAGCCTTCGACGACGGCATCGAGGGATTTTTTCAGCTCGGTCTGGCCGACATCGTGCTGATACTGGCCGACCCCGATACTTTTCGGGTCGATCTTGACCAGCTCGGCTAACGGGTCCTGCAGGCGGCGGGCGATGGAAATGGCGCCGCGCACCGTCAGGTCGAGTTCGGGAAACTCTTCGCGGGCGATGTCCGAGGCCGAATAGACGCTGGCGCCGGCTTCGCTGACAGCAACCACCGGGACCGTCCGCCCGGCCTCGCGCAAGGTCTCCTTGACGAAGGACTCCATCTCCCGGCCGGCGGTGCCGTTGCCGATGGCGATCATCTCGACCGCATGACTTTCGACCAGACGCAGCAGCTCCTTTTTCGCCGGCGCCACCCGCCCCTCGCCGGTGTGGGGATAGATGGTGACATGTTCGAGAAAGCGCCCGGTGCCATCGACCGCGGCCAGCTTCGAGCCGGTGCGCAGGCCGGGATCGACGCCGAGGACCCGGACGCTGCCGGCGGGGGGGAGGAGGAGGAGGTTCTTGAGGTTGCCGGCGAAGATGGCGATGGCCGCTTCATCGGCTCTCCTTTTCGCCTCCAGGCGTAGTTCAACCTCGATGGAGGGGGCAATCAGGCGTCTGTAGGCATCGACCGCCACCGTTTCGAGGAGGGGACGGAAGATGCTCTCCCCTTTCAGCAGTCGCCCCTTGAGACGGAGGAGGATCTCCTCTTCCGGCGCTTCGAGGCCGAGGCGCAGCAACTCCTCCTTCTCGCCGCGACGCATGGCGAGCATGCGGTGCGAGGGGATACTTTTCAGCGGCTCGCGGTAATCGTAATACATCTCGAACTTGCTCACCGTCCCGGCCTTCTTCGGCTCGACACAGGAGGTGAAGATTCCCTGCTCCCAGGTCAGACTGCGGACCAGGGCGCGGGCGTCGGCATCCTCGCTCAGGCGCTCGGCGAGGATATGCCCGGCCCCTTCCAGGGCGGCCGCGACATCGGGGACATCCTTCGCCGCATCGACGAAGGGGGCGGCCACCTCTTGCGGAGTGCCGCTTTTGTGCAGTTGCGTGGCGATGAGATCGGCCAGCGGTTCGAGTCCGCGTTCGCGGGCGATAGTCGCCTTGGTCCGGCGCTTCGGCTTGTAAGGGAGATAGAGGTCTTCGAGTTCGGTCTTCTGCCGCGTCGCCGCGATGCGCGCCGCCAGCTCCGGGGTGAGCTTGCCCTGCTCCTCGATCGACTTGAGGACCGTCGCCTTGCGCTCGCAGAGTTCGGCGTAGTAGCCGAGGCGCTCCTCGATGAAACGCACCTGCACTTCGTCAAGTTCGCCGGTCTGCTCCTTGCGGTAACGGGCGATGAAGGGGACGGTGCCGCCGGCGGCGAAAAGTTCGGCGGTATTGGCGATCTGGCTGGCCTTGAGACCACCGGTCTCCTCCATCAGCCAGGCGAGAATCTGCGGGCTCGGTAACTGGACTGCACTCATGCGCTAAAGGTCGCTCCTGCTGCGGGGGGATGGAAGAAGGGCGGGATGATAGCACGGGCGGGGGGAGAAAAAAAGGGCGGAAGCTTGGTGCGGGGCGGATGGTGGCTGAGGAGGATTCAGGTCAGAGGAGAAGGTCGGTTGTCAGGCGGAGGTGGCGGGGCTGTATCGTCGGAGATTGATATACTGTCCCGGAAATTTCCGGTGCACATGATTCAGTCCTCCGCACAGTGTTGTGCGAAGATGGCTGGACCTCCGGAAAAATTTCAAGTCGTTTAATGGCATGCTGCCGCTTTCTCTCAGAATTTACGGGCCATTACGGACCATCGACTATTCAACGTCGGGACACTACTGATTGCCCTGATAACGGGAGGCAGCCTCACGGCTGCCTCCCGTTGCATAAATCGTATGCGGAAAGATTAATGCTCGAGTCGAACCGTCATGACCGGGATAGGAGACTTGCGTACGATTTTTTCCGCCGTGCTTCCAAACAACATATGGTCCAGGCCGGTACGACCGTGGGTACCGACGACAATGAGATCGGCGTTGGCAGAAATAGCCTTTTTGATGACCTCATCATATGGAATCCCAGGAACAATGAAAGTTTCGTAGTTGTCGTAATCACGCAGATGATTTTGACAAAACTTTTCCATCATCTTCTGCGCCCCCTCTTCAATCTCCTCCTCAAGTTTTTCGAATGAAATGTGGGGTGCATAAAAACCGCGCAAATCGACGGGTTCATTAATGACATGAAGGAGAAGCAACCGAGCATTGAATTTTCTGGCCAGCGATGCGGCATATGAAAAAGCGTGATCGGAGCTTTCGGAAAAATCGGTCGCCATGAGAATGGTTTTGAACTCTTTCATATCACCTCCGAATTCGTGTGATCCGGTAAATCAGCATAACCATACATGAAGGACTGATCGAAACCGGCGATTTTACGCATCACCGCTTTGAGTTCCTCCACTTTGATGGGCTTGTTCAAATACTCGAAGGCACCCAAATGCATTGCCTCAAGATAGGATTCAACTTCACCAAAAGCGGTTATCATGATGACGGCCGTCCCTGGATGCCGCTGTGAAAGTTCACGGAGAAAGGTCATGCCATTCATTCCCGGCATCTGAACGTCGCTAATAACCAGATTCACCGGAACGTGACTCAGACATTTCAATGCCTCGTCACCATCGGCGGCACAAACAACGTCATAACCCTCTTGCGCAAGGAGGCGACTTAGCCCCAGACGGGCATTTTCTTCATCATCGACCACAAGTATTTTGGGAACTCTACTTGCTACCACAAAAAAACCCTCCTTCACTTCAGAAATTCTAACATCGAGCCTCAATCTGTCAAGGGGGAGGAACAAAAGTTCAAGAAATAACGGAGAGTTAAACATAATACAGGGGGGCGGACGAGACACGACCAGATGTCAGAAAAATAATCCTGACGCACAAGAATTGGTGCTACGGGATACTGAAAAATCATACTTGCAGTAATCGTTTAACACGGAGTTGAAGTTGTTCCGGTTTGAACGATTTATTGATAAACTCGTCAGCTCCGGCCTGTTCGGCTTCTATACTCGCCGTTTCCTTGCGGAAAACACCACTTAAAGCCAGAATTTTGATATTTCCGAGTGCCGGTTCGGCACGGACCATACGGATTAACTCATAACCGCTCTTCCCCGGGAGGTTTAGATCGACCAGAATCAGTCTGATTCTTTTCTTGTGGAGAAGATCAAATGCTTCATCAGCGTCGGCCGCCAGCAGGCAACACAAATTCATCGGCTTAAGAACGTCAACAATCAATTCACGAAAAAATTTGGAGTCGTCGACAACCAGTACGCTATCGGAATTGGCAACCAGCGGCGTTTGAATCGGGGGCGGGGACACCTTAGAGCTGGATATATCAATCACGACGGGGAAGACATGGTTACACTTGGGGCAGCGGATTCGCGTTGATGTGTTTTTTGCTCTACTGGTATCGATGCGATAACGCGCCTGACATTGTGGACATTGGATAAGCATGATGCCATATTCCCTTTTAAGCTGTAATCTCGGGCTGCTAACCGGTTCTGAGCCAGAAAATACCCTCACTTGATCAGGGACAGATATTCCCTGGACTGGCGGCCTTGTTCAGAATCTGGCGCCAGCGTAATGACTTTTCGGAAAGAGGCGGACGCCAGTTCATTGCGACGCACCTTGAGATATGCCAGACCGAGGCGGTAATGCGCATCGACATAGCCAGGAACAAGGGTGACCGCCTGCTGAAAAGCGCGGATGGCGAGATCGTTCTTGTCTAAGGCAAAATAGGCTTCGCCCAGGCGTTGATGAGCAACGGCGTAACGCGGATTACGCGAGATAGCATCCTGGCAGGCAACCACGGCAGAAAGGTATTCCCCTTTCTGGATATACGCATGACAGATACCGGCCAAAGGAATTTCCGGAGTTTCAAAGAGAAGATCTGCGGCGGCCTGGCGAAAAGTGCGAATCGCATCGTTCCAGCGTCCGGTCTCGAGATAAAGTACCGCTAAATTGTTCAGATAACTCGGGTTATTATGGTCAAGTTGTAGTGCTTTCAGATAGTGGCGTTCGGCTTCGGCATAGGCCTTTTTCTGTTGATAGGTTTGCGCCAAGGCCGCCTGGATATCGGCGTGGCCCGGATTGTACTTTTCGGCCAGAAGAAACTCCTTGAGGGCCAAAGAAATGCTCGGCTCTCGGAGATAGGCGACACCAAGGGCATAATGCACCATGGCATCGTTTTTGTTTTTCTTGCTGACGGAACACCCCCCGAAAAAAAGTAGAAACACCAGCAGAACAACCATTTTAACAATATTGAAGCGCACTCGACCTCCGTTATATCGACGCCAGTAAACGCCCAATGTCCTCAAGCACAGAATGTTCCCGGGCCGCGGCAGCTTTTTCGGCGGCAGCTTTTTCGGCGGCAGCTTTTTCGGCGGCAGCTTTTTCGGCGGCAGCTTTTTCGGCGGCAGCTTTTTCGGCGGCGGCTTTTTCGGCGGCGGCTTTTTCCGCGGCGGCT
>MGTO01000017.1:8264-10784 GCA_001799485.1 Desulfuromonadales bacterium GWC2_61_20
TTTCCGCGGCAGCTTTTTCCGCGGCAGCTTTTTCCGCGGCAGCTTTTTCCGCGGCAGCTTTTTCCGCGGCGGCTTCCTCCGCGGGCTGGTTCACCTCGACGGGCTTCATGGCGGTAAAATCATCTGGTACTTGAGGGGGGGTCTCAGCTTCAACGGGAGAAAGTTCTTCCGGCTCAAGAACCTCTTCGTCCTCAGCCTCCAGAACGACGGTTTCCCCCAAAAGTGGCACCAGACCATCCTTGAGAGGCAAACTTTCCCAAAGCTTGACGCGTTCTTCATTCTGAAGCGTGTGGATATCGGTATCTGCCATGAGAAAACCCATGGTCTCTGCGAAACCGATCCCCTGATTGAAAACCCGGCCGCAATCCTGTTGCCCCACTTCACCATCATCATTGAGATAAAAGGCCAGGAGGGCATCGGCATGACAATGCAGGACAACCGCAACCCTGACCCCTTTCCCTTCAGCGTAAGCACAAACATACGCACTGGCTTCCTGCGGCTCAACCCCAGGCAAGGCAACCTGAACCTCCGTCAGAGATCGCTGCAAACGCAGAACCGCCTGGGTGGGGAGGTTGAGGCAGGACATGTCCTTATTCCAGATGAACATTGTCAGACCTATCTACTCTTCAACATTGAACTCAGTCAGCAGTTTGATCTGGCGGAAGCGATCCTGAATTTCATCATGGTGCAGGGTCCTGAGCCGGTTGAGACTAAAATCCTCGACGGTAAAGGAGGCCATCACACTGCCAAAAACGATTCCCCTGCGGATGTTGTGCTCGGAAAGATTGCCGGTCGCGGCCAGATAGCCGATGAAACCGCCAGCAAACGTATCGCCAGCGCCGGTCGGGTCAAAAACCGATTCAAGGGGGTAAGCCGGTGCCGAGAAGACCGAATGCTCGGTAAACATGAGGACACCATACTCACCACGTTTGACGACCAGCGTTTTCGGGCCCATAGCGAGAACCGCCCGGGCTGCCTTGACCAGATTCGCTTCTCCGGCGAGTTGGCGGGTTTCCCCCTCGTTGATCACGAGGGTGTCCACCGATTTCAGCGTTTGCAGCAGCGCCTCGCGTTTGCCGCCGATCCAGTAATTCATGGTATCGCAGGCAATCAATCGCGGACGCCGAACCTGACGCAACACCTCCATTTGCAATTCAGGATCGATGTTGGCCAGGAATATGTATTCGGCATCCTCGAATCCTGTCGGCAATTCCGGGCGGAATGCAGCAAAGACATTGAGCTGGGTATCGAGCGTCTGAGCTTCGTTAAGGTCGTAGCCATAACGTCCTTTCCAGCGAAAGGTCCGCCCCGGGGCAGTCTTGACTCCGGACAGATCTACCCCGCGCGATCGGAGAAACTCCAGGTGCTCTGGCGGAAAATCCTCGCCGACCACCGCCACCAGCCGAACATCGGTAAAGAAACTGGCAGACGTCGAAAAATAGGTTCCTGAACCACCCAGCACCTCTTCAACCTGGCCGAAGGGGGTTTCTACCGAATCAAAAGCCACCGAGCCGATAACCAGAATTCCCATAATTCCTCATTCTCGCAGACTATCGAGCTATTGCACGATATCACAGATTAAAGATATTTACCCATGACTACTTCAAGTTTCTCGCGCGTCGCCGCAGGGATGCGCTCACGTTCGGTCATGATCGCGAACTTGAGTGCCTCGCGGCAAAGACATGTGCGTTCATCCCCCAGAGCGGAAACTGCCGCTTTGATAATCCTCCGGGCCGTCGCTACGTTTTTATGGATGATGGCAATTACTGCTTCGACCGAAACATCATCATGCTCGTGATGCCAGCAGTCATAGTCGGTAGCCAGGGCGATGGTTCCGTAACATATCTCGGCTTCGCGAGCCAGCCGTGCCTCATTGATATTGGTCATGCCAATAATATCAACCCCCCAGCTGCGATAAATCAACGATTCGGCCCGGGTGGAAAATTGGGGGCCTTCGATACAGATATAGGTCCCCCCTTTATGGGTGGTCGCCCCGACAGCAATCGCCGCATCGTAGAGTACAGACGCCAGATCACTGCAGATGGGATCGGCGAATTGAACGTGACCGACGATCCCCTCGCCAAAAAAGGTCATGGGGCGCTTGCCGAGGGTGCGATCGAAGAACTGGTCGGGAACGACAATATGCCCTGGGACAATGGACTCTTTCATGCTCCCGACTGCCGAGACGGAAATAATTCGCTCGACACCCAGTTTCTTCATCCCCCAGATATTGGCACGAAAAGGTACCTCTGTCGGCAACAACCGATGCCCGCGCCCGTGACGCGGCAGAAAAACCATTCTGGCCCCTTGGAGAACACCGGTGATGAAACAATCGGAAGGGTCGCCGAAGGGTGTTTGCAACGTAACCTCGCGAACATCGGTCAGACCTTCGATTTCGTAAAGACCGCTCCCCCCGATAACTCCGATGACTGGCTGAGTCATGAATACTCCTGTCTGGTTATCCACTCCGCTCAAGTTGACACCGGGGACAGCCTGAGAGCGAAGTTCGTTATTGGGGGT
>MGTO01000018.1 GCA_001799485.1 Desulfuromonadales bacterium GWC2_61_20
CATCTCTGGCCTCCTTGTTTGCATGGAGACCAGCTTAACCCGCCTCAGCGACAGAATATGTCACAGCTGGAGCGGAGTGGATAACCAGAAAAGAATTTTTATTACGGGTATCGCAGGTTTTTTAGGGAGTCATATTGCGGAGAGGTGTCTGGCTGAAGGGTACAAAGTTTCGGGATGTGACAACCTGATGGGTGGCTATCTGGACAATGTTCCGGGGGACGCTCTGTTTCATCACATCGACTGCAATGATTTTGCGCCCCTGGCCGCGTTGATGAAAGAGGTCGACATTGTCTATCACTGTGCGGCCACAGCCTATGAAGGCCTCTCCGTATTCAGCCCGCATCTGGTCACCAAAAACGTGGTCACGGCGACCAGTGGCGTTGTCTCCGCAGCAGCGGCCGGAGGGGTGCAGCGCTTCGTTCTCTGTTCGTCCATGGCCAGGTTCGGCACGAACAAAGTTCCGTTTACCGAGGATATGGTGCCGGCCCCTCAGGATCCCTACGGCATCGCCAAATGGTGTGCAGAACGGTTGCTGGCCAATATTGCCGAAACCCACGGGATGGAGTGGGTGGTGGCGGTTCCGCACAATATTATCGGGCCCCGGCAGCGCTACGACGATCCGTATCGCAACGTCGCCGCGATTTTCATCAACCTGATGTTGCAGGGACGTCAACCGTATATCTACGGGGATGGCAATCAGTGCCGCTGCTTCAGCTTTGTCTCCGATGTGGTCGATCCGCTGCTGCGCATGGCCACCGACAAGCGCTGTGTCCATGAGGTCATCAATATCGGCCCTGACGATGAGTTTGTCACCATCAACGAGCTCGCCGCCATGATTGCCCGGCTCCTCGATTTCGATCTGCAGCCGAACCGGATCGAAAGCCGCCCCCAGGAGGTTTTCTTCGCCAACTGCTGCGCCGACAAGGCCCGGCGATTGCTTGATTACCAGCCGCAGGTGAAACTCGCAGAGGGATTGGCCGTTATGATCGACTGGATAAAATCGCGCGGACCCCGCCCGTTTTTACACCATGTGGAGTTGGAGATAGACGGGCCGCTGGCGCCGAAAACCTGGTCGCAGAAGATCCTGTGACCAGGCTGCCCGCAAACGAAACGGCAGGCGGAAAGGCCGCCACGCTGTGGGCCGAGGCCACGGCCTTGGCGGGATCGCTGCATCGGCCCGGGGTGCGCGATGACTATCGCTCGCGGCTGGAGCAGGTGGTGCTGTTGGCCAGACAGGCACTGGAGAGTGCGGAGGAGAGCAGCGAGGCGGCGTTGCTCCAGTGGGTGCTGGTGCAGGCTTGCGCCGCCCGGGCCGAGGATGCGCGCTACGGTGCCGGGCAGCTCGCGCGCGGTTCTCAGCGGGCGCCGACATGGGAAGATTGCGCAGACGGTTGGCAGCGCGTCGCGGAGATCGCCGGCACGGCCGAAGAGGCGGCATTGGCGGCCGCAGGTTTTGCCCGGCACCTTGCTACGGCCAAAGCGAGAGCGCTCGCCCGCAGAGCTGAAGCATCCGCCATCGCGGCCAGGAAGATCGTCCGGGAGCGGAACCGCGCCTACACCTTCCACGCTGATCCCGGTTTCTCGTTTGGCGAAGGCTGGTACCTGGCGGCTGCGGCTCTCTTTGCCGGCCTTGCCATCCAGATCAGACCCGGCGCTGTGCAGGAAGTGCCGGCCAGACGCTTCCTGTGCGATGCCGGGTTGGAAGGCTCTGTACGCCCCTACCGGTCGCGTCCGGCGAGTCCCAAGCATCTGACGCATATCATCGCCGAGGCTTTTCGCGCCGACGCGGCAAAAGCCCAGTGCACCCTGCGCGCCGCCTTTCTGGGAGAGGAATCGCCAGCGGCTTCATTAAGATCATGGATCGCTGGCAAGGTGGCAGGGAAGCCAGAAGAGAAGGTGCTGCTCTGGGTCCGAACGGGCAACCACGATGCCCTGCGCAATACCTGTTTCGCTGAGTTGCGTCAGCTTTCTCGACTGGTCGTGAATGCCGGGCTTATCCCGATCTTTTTCGGCGACAACGTTCCTCTCGAGCTGGTTCCGCCCAGCGCAGTCGACCTGACCCTGGGCTGGAAAGAGCCGCTCTTCCAGGGGCCGGACATGCGCCGGGCGCAACTGCAACTCTTTGAAGAGTTGCGTTGCCGCCACGGCCTGGTGGGCCAGATGGGCGTGACCACTGCCGGCATGGACGGACCGGCGCTTCTGGGCTTGCCCACCCTTTATCTCACCCAGGAACGCAACGTCCGACTGGGCAAGTGGGTGGGAGCCGTTCCGGGATATCAAGAGGTCGTGCGGGAGCCGGGCTATTGCGAAATCATTCGCACCACCCTGCAGCAATGGCAGCAGTGACAGGAGAGCACCCATCGATAAACATCCGCAACAGAAAGTGCCCGAAGAAGGCGTGATCGTGCCGGTGGCGCAGCTCGACCCGGCGACGCTGCGCAACCTGGTCGGCGAATTTGTCACCCGCGAGTGGTCAGAGCTTGGCGATGGCGGCTCAACGCTGGAGGAGAAGGTTGCGCAGGTCCTCCGCCAGCTGCAGGAGGGGACGGTGCTGCTTGTCTTCGACCTCAAAAGCGAGACCTGCAACCTGGTGCCGCAAGAGAGCCTGCCGCAAGAACTGAAGGGACAGGGAGATGTTTGAGGACCATTACAACGACGTTGCTGAGCATCGAGCAAAATCGTTGCGAACTATGCCGGGGATGAGCGACAGGGGCGTGGCGATTGTGATTGACCGCAAAAATCCACTCATTCGCGAGGTCACCAGTCTTCCTCCGCTGGTCAAATTGCAACTTGTTGATTATCTCCTTGAATCCCTCGATATGCCGGATACTGAGATTGAAAAACTTTGGGCCGAGGAATCCTCCCGTCGATGGAATGGGTATAAGGCAGGGGAAATAGGTTCGCCGCTTTATTGGCAGGGCAGATAATTCAAGTTTCGCTATGAAACAAAAGCCCCGCTGTCCTTCACGGAAGCGGGGCTTTTGTGTACGCGATTTTCGCAACAACCTTCAGCCGACGTTGTCGTACTCCCGTTCGCGCAGCGGCACCCCGAGTTCACTGGCGACGCGGCGGCAGGCGGCGAGATCGAGGCCGGGGACGGTGACGATGCTGGCGACGACTTCGGGGATGTGTACCTGTGCCGCGCGGATGAAGGCCTTGATCCCTTCGTAGCCGGCTTCGCCGAAGCGCGAATGGCAGAGCTGCTGGTAGGTGGCGGCATCGGCGGCGTTGAGGGAGACCGAGAGGGTATCGACCAGGCCGGCGAGTTCGGGGAGGATGTCGCGGCCGTGAACGAGGTTGGCCTGGCCGTCGCTGTTGATGCGCACCTTGACCCCGTGGCCCTTGAGCCAGGTGGCGACCGCCTTGACCAGATCGAGACGCAGCAGCGGTTCGCCGTAGCCACAGAAGACCACCTCGTTGTAGCTGGTGGGATCGCCGATGGCGGCGATGACCTCGGCCGCCGTCGGTTCATGGTGCAGGCGGAGCTGGTGGCCCTTGACGACGAAGCCGCTGAATTTGGGACAGAAGGTGCAGCTGTTGGTGCAGCGGTTGGTGATGTTGAGATAGAGGCTGTGGCGGATGCGGTAGGCGATCGGCGCCGCTCCCTCTTCCGCGCCGAGGCCGAAGAGAGTGTGGGCATTGCGGCTGGTGATACGGGCGATATCGGCCACCGTCACCCCGCGCATGGCCGCGACCGCCTCGGCGGTCATCCGCACAAAGGCCGGCTCGTTGCGCCGCCCGCGTTGTGGCTGCGGGGCGAGGTAGGGACAATCGGTTTCGAGGAGCAGACGTTCGTCGGGGATGGCGCGGACGATCTCGCGGGCGGCGGCGTTGGCCGGGTAGGTGACGGTACCGGGGAAGGAGAGGTAAAAGCCGAGGTCGAGGCAGGCGCGGGCCATGGCCAGATCGCCGCTGAAGCAGTGGAGAACGCCGCCGACGGCGTCGGCCCCTTCCTCGCGCAAAATCGCCAGGACTTCGGCATGGGCGTCGCGGTCGTGGACGATGAGGGGTAATTGGACTTCGCGGGCGAGGGCGATCTGGCGGCGAAAGGCGTTGCGCTGGGATTCGCGGGGGGCGCGGTCGCGGTAGAAGTCGAGACCGATCTCGCCGATGGCGACGACCTTGGGCTGATCCTGCGCCAGCCGCCGCAGCTCGTCGAGGGCCTCGTCGGTGACGTCGAGGGCATCGTGGGGATGGATGCCGACACTGGCGTAGATGTCGGCATGGGATTGGGCCAGAGCGACCGAGGCGCGGGACGAGGCGAGGTCGCAGCCAACGGTGAGGATATGGCTGATGGCGCCGTTGCGGGCGCGGACGATGACGGCATCGCGGTCGGCGTCGTACTGGTTGTGGTCGAGATGGGCGTGGCTATCGATCAACAGGGGGAGGTCAGGCGTTTCGTTCATGCAGACTCCAAAAACAACGGGGCGCGATGCGCGCCCCGCCGCCGGTTTGAAGATTTTCTGACCGCGGATAGCTGATAGCTGTTCTACGAATTTGCCTCAATCCGCGGAAAGAGCGGCGCGGCTTTTTCGATGGCGGTGCCGGGGCGGAGTTCGCCCCAGCTGTCGTGGCCGTCAAGTTGGCTCTCCCGGTCGCAGCCGAGGATGGCGAGAATTTTGGCGCCGGTTTCGGGCATGAACGGTTTGACCAGCAGGGCGATGAGGCGTACCGCTTCGCAAAGGTTGTACATGACCGTGGCGAGACGCGGGCGCAACGCCTCATCCTTGGCCAAAGTCCAGGGGGCGGTGTCGTCGATGTATTTGTTGGCTGCGCCGACCAGCTCCCAGACTGTCTGCAGCGCCTTGTTGAAGGCGAGATCGTTCATCTGCTCGTCGACGGTGGCGATCGCCTGGGGGAAACGGGCGAGAAAGGCGGTGTCGGTGGCATCGGCTGCAGCCGGGGCGGGGAGGGTGCCGCCGAAGTATTTGTTGACCATGGCGGTGGAACGGCTGACCAGATTGCCGAGATCGTTGGCGAGGTCGGCGTTGATGCGGTGGACCAGGGCATTCTGGGAAAAGTCGCCGTCGAGGCCGAAGGGGACCTCGCGCAGGAGAAAGTAGCGGATGGCATCGACGCCATACTTGTCGACCAGCATATTCGGCTCGACGACATTCTGCAGGCTCTTGCTCATCTTCTGCCCTTCCACCGTCCACCAGCCGTGGGCGAAGACCTTTTTCGGCAGAGGGAGGCCGGCGGCAAGGAGGAAGGTCGGCCAGTAGACGGTATGGAAGCGGAGGATGTCCTTGCCGATGACGTGGACATCGACCGGCCAAAACTTGCCGTAGTTCCCCAGTTCGTCGGGATAGCCGAGGGCGGTGATGTAGTTGGTCAGGGCATCGAACCAGACGTAGATGACGTGCTCGGGGTCGTTGGGGACCGGAATCCCCCAAGAGAAGGTGGTGCGCGAGATGGAGAGGTCGCGCAGCCCTTCCTTGACGAAGCTGACGATCTCGTTACGGCGGCTGCGCGGCTGGATGAAATCGGGATGGGCCTCGATGTGGTCGAGGAGGGCCTGCTGGTACTTGCTCATGCGGAAGAAGTAGGACGGCTCCGCCAGCTTCTGGGTCGGGCGGCCGCAGTCGGGACAGTTGCCGTCCATCAGCTGGGTCTCGGTCCAGAACGACTCGCAGGGGGTGCAGTACCAGTCTTCGTAGGCGCCGAGGTAGATATCCCCCTTGGCCTGGATGTTCTCAAAGAGGTGGCGCACCCCCTTCTTGTGGCGTTCCTGCGAGGTGCGGATGAAGTCGCTGTGGCTGATGTTGAGCTTCTCCCACAGGGCCTGAAAGCGCTTCATCACCCGGTCGGCCAGTTCGAGCGGGGTTTCCCCCTTGGCCTGGGCGGCCTTCTCCACCTTTTGCCCGTGCTCGTCGGTGCCGGTGAGGAAGAAGACCTCGAAACCGCGGGCGCGCTTGTAACGGGCGAGGGCGTCACAGGCCAGGGTGGTGTAGGCGTGGCCGATGTGGGGGACATCGTTGACGTAGTAGATCGGGGTGGTGAGGTAAAAACGTTGGCTCATGGCGATTCTCCTCCACCCTGCGGGCGTTTATGGCGGCGGCGATTGCGGCGCCGGCGTTTGCCGGCGTCCGCGGCCGGGGGCTGTGCGCCGTCGGCGCTGGCGACAGGGGCGGCGGTCGGAGGGGCTTTGGCGACCGGCGCGCTCTGCGGCCGTCCTTCGCGCTCCCGCCGCGGTCCGGGACCGGCCGGACGCCCCCCTTCCTTGGCGCCTTCGCGCCGACCGGGCGGGGCCGGCGCCGGGGTCTGGGCCGGGGTCGCACCCGGGGATGGTGCGGGCGCCGGACGCTCCGGCCGGGGAGTCCGGCCGGGGCTTTGCCGGCGTCCGGGGGCCGGGGCGGGCGGCGCAGTGCCGAGGTCGCCCATGGCGCCCTTTTCGATCTGCTCGGGGTTGACGCGGACCCTGGTGCCATCCTCGAAGCGCAGGGTGACGGTCTGCTTGAGGACATGTTGTTCCAACACTTCCCCGTCGCGGCCGTCGATCTGCACCTTGCGCCCGCATTTGGGCAGGCACTTGCGCATGGCGGTATAGGTGTCGTATTCGTAGGCGAGGCAGCAGAGGAGACGCCCGCACTGTCCCGAAATCTTCGTCGGATTGAGGGCGAGACCCTGCTCCTTGGCCATCTTGACCGAGACCGGGGCGAACTCGGTGAGAAAGGTGCTGCAGCAGAGCTCGCGACCGCAGATGCCGAGGCCGCCGCAGAGCTTGGCCTCGTCGCGCACCCCGATCTGGCGCATCTCGATGCGGGTATGAAAGTTGTGGGCGAGGTCCTTGACCAGCTCGCGAAAATCGATGCGGCCGTCGGCGGTGAAGAAGAAGATGATCTTCGAGCCGTCGAAGAGATATTCGGCCCGCACCAGCTTCATATCCATCTTGCGTTCGGCGATGCGCTGACGACAATAGCGCGCCGCTTCCCCCTCCCGCGCCGCGTTGGCGTTGGCGAGGACGACATCCTCTTCGGTCGCCGGGCGCATGACGCTTTTGAGGTCTTCCGGGGCCTTGCTCCGCGGCGTTTCCACGGGCGGGTGGACGACGATGCCGAGGGCACGGCCGCGGTCGGTTTCGACAATAACGCGATCCTCGGCCTTGAGTTCGAAATTCAGGGCGTTGAAATCGTAATGACGTCCCGCCGGGCGGAACTTGATTTTAACCAGTCGTATCATGGCAGGTAATTGGGTTCCTTTGGTGGCGCAGTTGCGGGTTTTTGGCGCTGCAGCTTCAGGCCGCCAGGCGCAGAAGCAGAACTTCCAAGGCCAATTGCCGGTTGACGTTACGTTCGAGCTGGCGGCGGCAGGCGGCCAGGGCATCGAGTTTGCGCAGCAGCGACGGGATTGTCTCCCGGGCGCTGACGCGGTGGATCTTTTCGAGCAGGTCGACGTTGACCAGTTCTTCGTCGCTGGCGCCGTGCTGGACGAGGAGGAGGTCACGATAGAAGGCCTGAAAAATTTCGAGAATTTCCGTCAGGCGTTCTTTTTCTTCGGTGAGGGCGGCGGCGAAATCAAAGAGGGGGATGATGCTGCCGCTGGAGAGGGCCGTCACCCCTTTGAGCAGTCCCTTGCGTTGCTCGAGAAAGAGATCGCGATCTTTTCCCAAGGCTTTTTTAAAACTCCCCTCGGAGAGGGCGGCGAGGACATGGGCTTCGTGCTCACGACCGTCGACCAGATCGAGGAGGACCTTTTTGACCGCAGCCTGGGGCAAACGGGCAAAGGGGAGGCGCTGGCAGCGTGAGCGGATGGTCGAGAGGACCGCCTCCGGACGAGCGCTCAAGAGAATCAGCAGGGTGCCGCCGGTCGGTTCCTCCAACGTTTTCAGCAGAGCATTACCGGCGGCCGGGTTGAGTCGGTCGGCTCCGTCGATGAGGCAGATTTTACGGGGTGCTTCGAGGGGGCGAAAGGAAAGCTCCTTCTGCAGGGCTCTGACCTGTTCGATCTTGATGCTGGCGCCATCGTCTTCGACCAGGTGCAGGTCGGGATGGTTGTTGTGATCGATTTTACGACAGGATGGACATTCGCCGCAACCGCGACCCGTCTGGCAGAAGACCCCCCTCACCAGGGCCAGGGCGGTCAGGCGCTTGCCGATCCCTTCCGCTCCTTCAAAGAGATAGGCATGGGCAAGGCGCTTTGCGGCGAGGGCACGCCGCAGGATGTCCTTTTGCCGATCGTGGCCGAGGATGTGCGCGAAGGTCATGGTCGGACTCGCAGGCCGAAGCGCTGAGCGACGACGTGGTCGATCTGGGCCTCCACCGTCGCCCTCGTCCCGGTAGCGTCGATGACGGCGAAACGCGGGGTTGCTAGGGCTAGGTCGAGATAGCCTTGCCTGACGCGGCAATGGAAGTCGAGGTGCTCGGCTTCAAAGCGCCCCTCCTCATGCAGAGCGAGGGCCTCGTTGCGAGCGTGAGCCCGGAGGAGACCGTCGGCGGCGGGGAGGTCGAGGAGGAGGGTCAGGTCGGGGAGGATGCCGGAGGTCGCCAGGGTATTGAGTTCGGTAATCAGAGTGCGATCCAGTCCGCGCCCACCCCCCTGGTAGGCGAGGGTGGCATCGGTGAAACGGTCACAAAGGACAATGGCCCCCCCCGCGAGACCCGGGCGGATGACCTCCTCGACATGCTGGGCGCGGGCCGCGGCATAGAGGAGAAGCTCGGCGCGGGGGACGAGGGCAGAACTGTCGGGGTGGAGGAGGATGCGGCGAATGTCGTCGGCGATGGGGCAACCGCCCGGTTCGCGCGTCACCACGACCCGCTGGCCGAGCCGAAGCAGACGCTCCCCGAGACGGCGGATCTGGGAGGTCTTACCGCTCCCCTCGATCCCTTCAAAAGTGATAAACAAACCCCTGTCAGCCATAGCCCTCACTTTAATCCGGCTATTATAGAAATGACCACCCCAAGAAGCAAGAAAAACCTCATGTTTGCGGCATTTTGCCCGGTCGATTCTTGTTTACTCGTCGACGGTTTTCTGTTAATTCTTGCCTGTTGACAACTGCGTCCGGGAGGAGTCTTGCCATTGTCGTTGCCGGCACACCTTGCCGCTCTCGAGGAGCGCATTCGCTATCATTTTTCCGCACCGGCTCTCCTGGACGAAGCCTTGACCCATCGTTCCCATGTCAATGAGCAGCCGGGGGCGTTCTTGTCCCACAACGAACGCCTGGAATTTCTCGGGGACGCGGTCCTGACCCTGGTGGTCAGCGCCACTATCTTTGCGGCCTATCCCGGCCTCAACGAGGGGGAACTGACCCGCATTCGCGCCGAGGTGGTGAATGAACAGGCCCTCGCCCGCATCGCGCGCCGTCTCGAGCTTGGTCCGCTTTTGCGTCTCGGGCGTGGCGAGGCGCGCAGCGGCGGCGGCGACAAGGACAGCCTGCTGGCGAACGGTCTCGAAGCCCTGTTTGGGGGAGTTTTTCGCGACGGCGGTTTTGTCGCGGCCCGGCAGTTGATCGAATCGCTCCTCGCCGAAGCGATAACCGAAGCGGTGGTACACAAAGAGGTGGTCGATTGTAAGAGTCGTCTGCAGGAGTTGCTGCAAGGGCAACAGGGGTTGCCTCCCCGTTATCATCTGGAGGAAGTGGCAGGCCCGGAGCATCAGCGCATCTATACGATCACCGTGACCGTCGGCGATAAGTCCCTCGGCAGTGGGCGCGGCCGGACCAAGAAGGCCGCCGAACAGTCCGCAGCGCGGGAGGCTCTGATGCATCTTCTCCCCCGCGACGGCATAGCGACGGAGGATCCGCCCCCTCCCGCCGAAGTGCTCCCCCCCTTGACTGGAAAGAGATCGTCGTGAACCCCTCCGTTTCCCCCTTTCATTCCGGCTTCGCCGCCATCATCGGCCGACCCAATGTCGGCAAGTCGACCCTGCTCAACCGCATGGTCGGGCAGAAGATCGCCATCACTTCGGATAAACCGCAGACGACGCGCAATCGCATTCTCGGCATCCATCATCGCGATGACGGCCAGATCCTCTTTCTCGACACTCCCGGGATTCATCAGGGGCGTGGACGCCTCAACCGCTTCATGGTCGACCAGGCTCTGGGGGCTTGTGCCGAGGTCGATCTCGTCCTCTTCATGGTCTCCGCCGTCGAACGTCCCGGGACCGACGAAGAGGCGATCCTGAAGCACCTCTCCGCCAGCAAGCGACCGGTCTTTCTGGTTTTGAACAAGATCGACCGGGTCAAGCCGGAGCAACTGCTGCCGCTGATTCGCGACTACGCCGGGCGCTTTCCCTTCGCCGAAATCTTCCCCGTCTCCGGTCTCACCGGCGACGGCGTCGAAGGGCTGCTGACGGCGATCTGCCAACGTCTGCCGGAGGGACCGCATTACTATCCCGACGACATGGTGACCGACCAGCCGGAGCGCTTCATCGTCGCCGAAATGGTGCGCGAACAACTCATGCGCCAGACCCATGAGGAGATCCCCTACGGGGCCGCCGTCGTCATCGAAAGCTTCGACGAGCAACCGGAACGGGGGCTGGTCATCATCCATGCCGCCATCATGGTTGCCCGCGACAGCCACAAAGGGATCGTCCTCGGCAAGGGTGGGGCGATGATCCGCAACATCGGGCGCAGCGCACGCAAGGAGATCGAACGTCTCCTCGGTTGCCGCATCTACCTCGAGCTTTTCGTACGGGTTCAGCCGGGCTGGACCGAATCCGATCGCCTGCTCAAGGAGTTCGGTTACCATTGACGAGTATCACGCCTTAATCCCCCATATGAGATACCAGATACTTATGCCCCCTGTTGTCGCCATCGTCGGTCGCCCCAATGTCGGCAAATCGACCCTGTTCAATCGTCTGCTCGGGCAGCGCAAAGCCCTGGTCGAGGACTTTCCCGGGGTCACCCGTGACCGCAACTACGCCGAAGTGACACGTTTCGACAAACCTTTCGTCCTGGTCGACACCGGCGGTTTCGAGCCGGTGAGTGAAGACCATTTGCTTACCCAGATGCGGGAACAGTCGCAACTGGCCATGGATGAGGCCGATGTCATTCTCTTTGTCCTCGATGTCCGTCAGGGGCTGACGCCATCGGATATCGAGGTGGGCGCCATGTTGCGCCGGGTCAAGAAGCCGGTTCTTATTGTCATCAACAAGGTCGATGGCGAGCGACAGGAGACGGAACTCGGCGAGTTCTTCGCCCTCGGCGTCGACAGCGTTATCTCCATCTCCGCCGAACACGGACGCGGTATCGATGACCTGGTCGAGGCGATTCTCGCACAAATGCCGGAGAGCCCGCCCTTTGCGGCGCGCGACGACGTTACCCGCCTGGCCGTGGTCGGGCGTCCCAATGTCGGCAAGTCCTCCCTGGTCAATCGCCTCCTCGGTTTCGAGCGCATGGTTGCCAACCCCGCCGCCGGGACGACGCGGGACAGTGTCGATACCCCCTTTGTCAGTCATAAGAAGAATTATCTCCTCATCGACACCGCCGGTATCCGCCGCAAGGGGAAGGTCAGCGTCGGCCTGGAAAAATTCAGCGTCATCCAGGCCCTCAAGGCAATGGACCGGGCCGATGTCGTCCTGCTGGTCATCGATGCCAACGAAGGGATCACCGACCAGGATGTCACCGTCGCCGGCTATGCCTACGAGAAGGGCCGGGGTATCATCCTGGTCGTCAACAAGTGGGATCTGCCGGTCAAGGACAATGGCAGTATCGCCCGCTTTACCGACAAATTGCACATGGAGCTGAAGTTTCTCCCCTTTGCCCCGGTCCTCTTCGTCTCCGCCAAAACCGGACAGCGTATCGACAAGATCATGCCCGAGGTGGCCAGAGTCGCCGCCGAGTGTGGGCGGCAGGTTCCCACTCCGGCACTGAACAAGGTTTTGCAGGATGCCGTCAGAAACCATCAGCCGCCCCTCTTTCAGGGGAAGCGGCTGAAATTTTTCTATATCACCCAGGCCGGCATCCGTCCCCCCAGTTTTGCCGTTTTCGTCAATCGGGCCGAAGGGGTGCACTTTTCCTACGAACGTTTTCTGACCAACAAATTTCGCGAAGCCTTCGGATTTTCCGGTACGCCGATCAAACTCTATTTCAAGGATCGCGAGTAACAGATTCGCGGGGCAAAAAGCCTTTACATCCCCGGTGGCATGGGATATATTATTTCTCATTTAATTCTAACCTCTTACGCCGCGCCTGTGGCTGGCGTACGGGCATCTGAGCTGCGGTAATCCATGAGCCTTGTCGGAAATCTTGAAGACCTGGGTCTGGGGGATATCCTCCAGATCGTCAGCCTCAGCCGCAAATCCGGGGTGTTGCACCTTCACAGCCAGAATCGTGAAGGCAAAATCATTTTCCAGAACGGGCAAGTCAATCGCGCCACTTCCTCATCCTTTCCGGAAAACCTCGGAGACCTCCTTGTCCGCAAGGGGTTGGCCGATGTCGATACGATCAAGAAAGCCCTGTTGTTGCAGAAGGGTGCGGCGGCGCCAATTCTCCTTGGCGATGTGCTGGCGGAGCATTTCGGCGTCGACAAAAGTGCCATCGAGGAAGTTGTCAGGGAACAGGTCGAGAAGATTTCCTACAGTTTTTTCGCCTGGAGCGAGGGGACTTTTTCCTTCGAACTTGGCGAATCGAGTGAGGTCGCCGGTTCGACCCAGGTCAATCCCCTGTCGTTTCGTCTGGAAAAGGGGCTGAATCCCCAGTGGCTGGCCATGGAGGGGAGCCGCATTCTCGACGAAATGCGCCATCGCGGCGAGTCGCCGGCGGAAGAGACGCACGAAGAGTCCCTCTTCGACCTGGATGAACTCCTCGGTACGCACGAAGAGCAGTCCCTTGCAACGCCGCAATCCAGTTCCGTCTCCTCAGGCAGCGCCGCGACCAACACCGGACGCGGCGTCGTGTTGTTCGTCGACGATGACGAAAATACCCGCACGGCCTTTGCCCGCGCCCTTGGCGGGCAAGGTTACGAGGTCCTCACTTTTTCCGGAGGAGAAGCCTTTCTCCAGGGGGTCGCTGGCGCGGTTGCCGCTGGTTCCAACCCCCGACTGATTATTGATCTGTTCATGCCGCGCATGGATGGCAGTGGCATCCTGGGTGGCCTGGAATTGATCGAACAGGTTCGCGCCCGTCACCAACAGTTGCCGATTCTGGTTCTCTCGGACCATCCCAATGACGAAGCCGAACGGCGGGTCCGTGATTTTGGCCTCGCTCCGGTTGTATCCAAACCGAAAAAGAGCGAGGTTCGTGAAGCGGGCGGGGTCGCGGCGCTGAACCTGCTGAGTGAAAAAGTTGCTCTTCTCCTGGACGGTTATTCAGCCGGCACAGCGTCCCCGGCGGCAACGGCCACCATCAATTTCGGTGCTGACCTGTTGCGTGAAATGGGCGAAACCACCGGCGATTCGCGTCCGCAAAAAGGTCCCGAATCTCCCGGTTTGCACCTGCTGCGCGGCATGTTGCAGGAGCTCAATAATCCTTCCCTGGGCGGCGGCATCATTCTGTTGGTGCTGCGTTTCGCCAGCGAATTGATGAACCGGGCCATTATCTTTCTGGTCAAGGAGACCGAGGTGGTCGGCCTCGGCCAGTTTGGTATTGTCGCCAATGACGAAATGGCCGACGTGCGGGTGCGGCGCATGAAGGTGCCGCGGGGCGAGGATTCAGTCTTTGAGTCGCTCTTCCGGGAAATGGCTCCGAAAAAGACGGCCCTCGGCGCCGGACGCTGGGATCGCTATCTCGTCGAGGAACTCGGCGGGGGCGAACCGAAGCAGGTTTTTCTCGGCCCGATTATCAGCGAAGGGAAGGTCGTGGCAGTTCTCTATGGCGACAATTTGCCGAAGATGAGCGCCATTGGCGACACCGAATCCCTTGAAATTTTTCTTTCTCAGGCCGGGTTGGCCATGGAGAAGGCGTTACTGGAACGCCGCTTGCGCGGGAAAGAGACTGCTGTTTAAAGGAGTGGCGGACGCGTGGCAAAGAAGATACTGATCGCCGAAGATTCGGCAACCATGCGCTATCTCATCATGTCGACGATTTCGGCGCTGGGAAACTACGAAATCATCGAGGCGGCCAACGGCTTCGAGGCCCTGCGCATTCTTCCGCGGGAGAAGGTCGATCTGGTGATTACGGACATCAACATGCCCGACATCAATGGACTTGAGCTGGTCAGTTTCATCAAAAGCAACCCCAACTACAAATCGACCCCGCTCTTCATCATCAGTACCGAGGGGAGTGAGCGTGACCGCGAAAAGGGGATCCAGCTCGGGGCTGACGCTTATCTGGTCAAGCCGTTTTCACCGGAAGAGCTGCAGACACTGGTCAAACGTTTCTTGACCTAGGAGACATCGTTGGCCGATCAAACATCTTCGCGGGCGATCAAGGATTTTCTTGGCGAGGCCGAAGAAATTCTCGAAAAACTCAATCTCGATCTGGTCACCCTCGGCGACGGCATCGAGAGTGGGGAAGGTTCGCCCGATCTCCTCAACAGTATTTTCCGCGGCGCCCATTCCTTCAAGGGACTGTCGGGGATGTTCGGTTTTGACGACATCTCCGAACTTTCCCACCACATGGAAAACCTGCTCGATAGCCTGCGCCTGGGCAAAGTCCCTTTAAGTGCCGCCCTCATCGAAACCCTCTTTGAAGTCCTCGAAGTCCTCACCCGACTGGTGCATGGCAAGGGGGAGTCGGAAGATTTCACCTTCGATGTCACGCCGCAGATCGACCAGATCAACCGCCATCTAAAGGGGGACGGCAGCGATCGGGACCGTCTCCTGGCCAGTTACCGGATCGATCCGGACATTCTCAAGGTCCTCACCGAATACGAAGAACATCGTCTGCTGGACAATATCAAGAAGGGGCGGAACCTGCTGCGGGTGAAAGCCAACCTGAGTCTTGCCACCTTTGACCAGGAACTCGCGGCAATCACCGAGCTGCTAAAAAAAGAGGGTGAGGTTATCAGCACCCTGCCGAGTGCCGGCGACATTCCCGATCATATCGGTTTTCAACTGCTGGTCGGGACGACCATTTCCCCGGCCCAGCTCGCCGCCCAGTTGCAGGATGACAACATTGTTGTCGATTCCCTGGCGGCGTCCGCGCACGCTGCTTCGACGGGACGGCCCGGGACAACCGCGTCCGCAGTTGCGACGGCGGTTTCAGCTCCGGCAGTCAGCGGCGAAGTGTCTGCGTCCGCGGCCGAACCGGCGCGCATTGAAGCGAGCGAAGAAGCGGCCGCTTCCCTGCGCTCCATCAGCCGGACCGTGCGTGTCGATATCGACAAACTCGATGCCCTGATGAACATCGTCGGAGAACTGGTTCTCTCCAAGGGCGCCATCGTCAGTCTCACCGAACGTTTCAAGAACGAGGGACAGAACGAGCTGACGATGGAGTTGCAGAAGGCCACCCGCGTTCTCGAGCGGCGGCTGGAGGATTTGCAGAAGGGGGTCATGGAAGTGCGCATGGTTCCGGTGGCGCAACTCTTTGACAAGATGGTGCGCATCGTCCGCCGGGTTTCCAGCGAACGGGGCAAGAAGGTCACCCTCGACATCCGCGGGGCCGATACCGAACTGGATAAGCTCATTGTCGAAGACCTCTCCGATCCGCTCATGCATATTATCCGTAACTCCATCGACCACGGCATCGAAGCGGTCGAAGAGCGTCTGGCGGCCGGTAAGTCGGAAAAGGGGACGATCTGTCTCTGGGCTTCGCAGAAGGGGAATCACGTTGTTCTGGAAGTCCACGATGATGGCCGTGGCATCGATCCGGAGCGTGTGCGCCGCAAGGCGGTGGAGCAAGGCCTGATCACCAAAGACGCCGAAATCTCCCAGGAAGACGTCTATAACCTGATTTTCCGCCCCGGCTTCTCGACCAGTGAGGCCGTGACGGAACTGTCCGGTCGCGGGGTCGGCATGGATGTGGTGAAAAACAACATCTCCGCCCTCTCCGGCATGATCGAAATCGACAGCAAGGTCGCTATCGGTACCTCCATATCGATTACCCTGCCGATTACCCTCGCCATTATCAAGGCGCTGATTGTTTCGGTCAGCGGGAGGACCTACGCCATACCGATCAACTCGGTGCTGGAAACCCTCATGGTCGATGCCGGAACCATCCATACCATCGAGCGACGCGAGGTGATCGAATTGCGCGAGACGACCCTGCCGTTGCTGCGCATCGCCGATGCCTTTGGCCTTGGTGCGGAGACGAAGGCGGCGAACCAGCGTCTTTTCGTCGTTGTCGTCGGTCTGGCCGAAAAGAAGATGGGGGTCGTCGTCGATGAGCTCCTCGGGCAACAGGATGTCGTCATCAAGTCCCTCGGTAGCACCCTGGCCTTTGTCCGGGGGATTTCCGGGGCGGCCGATCTCGGCAACCAGAAGACCATCCTGGTCCTCGATGTTGGCGGTCTCATGGGCGAAGTTCTCCGTGGCGAGTCGTCCTTCTATGTATGAAGCGTTTTTCGGCCTGCGCGAAAGGCCCTTCAGCAAGACCCCTGATCCGCGTTTTCTCTATTTGAGCCGTACCCATCGCGAAGCCTTGGCCCGTCTGCTGCACGCTGTCGAAGAGCGAGATACGGTCATGCTGACCGGCGAAATCGGCTGCGGCAAGACCACCCTGTCGCGGGCGTTGATAGACGAGCTGGGCGAAGGCTATCGCGTCATCCTCATCATCAACCCCCGCTTGACGCCAATGGAATTTCTGCGGGTGCTGGCTCTGCGTCTCGGCATCGAGGAGCCTTCCCGGTTCAAGACCGATTTGCTCGAAGAGATCGGCGCCTTGCTTTTCGCCATGTATGAGCAGGGCGCGTGCCCGGTTCTGGTCATCGACGAGGCCCAGTTGGTGCCATTCAAGGAAACGTTCGATGAAATCCGGTTGTTGACCAATTTTCAATTGGATGACCGCAACCTCCTCAGTATCGTGCTCATGGGCCAGCCGGAATTGCGGCGGCGTCTGGCGCATCGTGCTTATGAACCGTTGCGCCAGCGCATCGGTTTGCAGTACGACCTGCAGCCGCTGTCCCTGGCGGAAACGGCCGAGTATCTCGATTTTCGCATGCAGGCGTGCGGCGGCACGGCCGGGACTTTCCTCCCCGCGGCGGTTGAACGGATTTTTCTCTATTCCGCCGGCATCCCGCGCAAAATTAATCATGTTGCCGCTCTGGCCCTCCTGGAGGGATTTGGCCGCGATACGCGGCTTATCGGCCCCGAGATTCTTGATGGGGTACTCTCCGAATTGAAGCTGGGATGATCGAGTATCGGGAATCGCCATGGATATAGCCGAAATCCGCAAAAAAGCCAAAGCCGGTCGCGACGCCGGCGTTGCTGCCGCTGCTGCTCCCCTCGCGCCGCAACCTCCGCCACCCATCGTCGAGGCGAAGACCGGCGTGGCGCCGCAAGTCCTGCCGGCCGCGCCTGCCGTCGTGGCCGCCCCGGTCGTGCCGGCGCCAGCGGTCATCGAGATGGTCGCGGCAGCGACGATCACCGGATCTGGGGCGATGCCGGCCAGTTCTCCCGTCGACCCGCTCGATGCCCTGTTCAACTGGAATCCGGAGTTCTCCCTGGCGACGGAAGCGGGGTATCAGCAGGGACTGGAACATCGCGACGAGGAAGATGCTCGCCGCTGGCTGACTTTTTCCCTCGGCACCGAGGATTACGCCCTCGACATCACCCGTATCCGGGAAATCATCAAGCCGCGAGAGATCACGGAAATCCCCCGGGTCCCCGATTTTCTCCTCGGGATCATTTCCCTGCGTGGTTCCATCATCCCGGTCTTTGATTTGCGCAATCGGCTCAAGCTGGGCAAGGGGGTCATCACCCCGGAGTCACGCATCATCGTCTGTCATCAGGGGCAGCGGGGGGCCGGATTGCTGGTCGATCGGATTTCACAAGTTGTAACTCTTCCCGCGGGCAGGATTGAACCACCTCCCGCCATCCTCTCCGGGATCGATCGGGATCTGGTGGAAGGAGTCGGTCGCCACCAGGGGAAGATGATGATACTGTTGCAGTTGGCGAGTGTTCTGGATGCAGAACTAACCTGACGCCTGTGAAAGGAGCGGCATATGTCCAAGAAGAAAATACTGATCGTTGAGGACGAAGAAAGCTTGTTGAAGCTGGAAAGTATCCTTTTAACGTCCAAAGGTTACGAGGTGCGTGGGGTTCCCAACGGTTTGGCGGCCCTCGAGGCTTTGAAGGAGGAGAAGCCGGATCTGATCCTCCTGGACATCATGCTCCCCGAAATTGACGGGTTTGAGGTTTGCCGACGGATAAAAAGTGACCCGGATAGCAAGCATATCCCGATTATCATGCTGACCGCCAAAAAGAGTCGGGAGGACATGGCCCGGGGTGAACAGGTCGGCGCCGACTGGTACATCACCAAACCCTTCAAGTCGGCCATGGTCATCGAAACGATTCAGCGGTTTCTCGCCAAATGAAGAGCAATCTGAGCCGGGAGCAAGTGGCGGCGACGGAATCCGGAACGATGCGCCAGGAGATACAACTCGCCTGTTTCAGGGTCGGAGAGGCCATGTATGCCCTCGATATCCTGCGGATCAAGGAGATCATCCGGCCGCAGAAACCGACCCGGGTGCCCCGGGCTCCTGATTTTGTCGAAGGAGTGATCAATTTGCGGGGCGCGGTGATCCCCATCATCGATCTGCGCAAGCGTTTTGAACTGAATGCAGCGGAAAACGATCGCCGGGCCCGGGTGATAATTTGTTCTCTGTCCGGGAAAATCCTCGGCCTGATGGTCGATGAGGTCGCCGAGGTCCGGCGTTATGGCCGCCAGGAAATCCAACCAACTCCGCAGTATCTCAAAGGGCGGGGCGCCGAGTTTTTTCATGGGGTTTGCCGGCGCGATGACGACCTGATCATGGTGATCGATCTCGAACGTATTCTGACTTCCGGCGAAAGAATGGATCTCGACCAGATTGCCCGGATGCAGCAGGAAGAAGGACCGGGCGGTTGAGCTATTTGTCCGGGTTCGTTGCCATTATCACGATTTCACGAGGTCAGGCATGATTTTCAGCTGTCCCGTCTGCGCGGCGCGCGTCCGCCTGGATCCTTCCCGGCATGCCGGGAAAAGGATCAAGCTGCGCTGCAGCAAGTGTGCGGAGGTGTTTCAGGTCGAGGTGCCGGCGGCTCCGGCTGCAGTTCCCGAACCCGGTCTGCCGCCGGCGATGGCCGCCGTCACAGGCTCAGGCGAGCCTCCTGCGGCTGGGGCGGGGACGTTGAAAGTTCTGGTCGCCCATGGTGATCATGCCCTGTGCCGGACGATCAGCGGCGTCCTTTCCCGACATGCCGATATCGCTCTGACTCTCTGTCACAGTGGCCACGAGGCCCTCGGCGTCATGGAGCAAACGGTACCGGCGGTGGCGGTGGTCGATGTCGCCCTGCCCGGTCTTTTTGCCTTCGAGCTGGTGGAAAAGGTGCGCCGGCGGGCCGGGCTCGATCAGGTCAAGCTGATCCTGCTCAGCTCCGTCTACAATAAAATGGCCTACAAGCGGACCCCTTCGTCCCTTTACGGGGCCGATGATTATATCGAAAAGCACCATATCGCCTTTGATCTGGTTGAAAAAATCCGCCGCCTGGCCCAGAGTCCGGCGGCCCCCCCGCCGACGACCTTTGCGGCACCGCCAGCTCCCGTGGAAATCGAACTTGCCGGCAAGAGCCCGGCCGAAGTCGAGGAGTTGACGCGAATCAAGGACGTCAATGCCCGGATTCAGTCCGACGAGCTGACGGAGTACGCCGCCACCGGTACCGATGAGGCCATGGAAAAGGCCTTGCGTCTGGCCCGTATTATCGTTTCCGATATTGCTCTCTATAATCAGGATCGGGTGGAGGAGGGGGTCCGCAATGGGACCTTTTTCGTTTTGCTCGAAGGCGAAATCAATGAGGGACGCCGGCTGTTTTCCGGGCGGGTGGCGGCAGACGTCCCCCATCGGGAGCAGATGCTGGAACATGCTTTCAATAACTTCATCGAGCGCCGCCGGCGCGAACTCAAGCTTTAGCAACGGGGTCAGGGTGTCGTGAACGAACCGATCATGATCGACCAGATGCTTGCCGCCGCAGACGAAGAAGTTCGCCTGCTCGGCCTGAAGACTCTCGCCCGGGATGGAGCGGAAGCCCGTCTTGACGCCGTCTTTCGCGCTCTCGGTGATGTCAGTTGGCGCGTTCGCAAAGAGGCCGTCGACATCTTCCTCTCTTTGCCGGTGACGACCCAGTTGGCCGGCGAAGTCATCGAACTCCTCCACTCCGAGGACAACGCCGGCCTGCGTAACGCGGCGGTGGAAATTCTCGTGGCGCAGGGCCGCGCCGCCGTCCCCTACCTGGTGGAAGAACTGCACTGCAGCGACCATGACGTGCGGAAATTCGTTCTCGATATCCTCGGTGAAATCGGCGATGACTCGGCGACGGCGGCGATGGTGGCGACCTTGGCCGATCCCGACGGCAATGTCCGCGCCGCGGCCGCCGAGAACCTCGGCAAGTTGCGCAGCGCCGCCGCCGTGCCCGCATTGCTCGATGCCCTGGACGGCCCGGATCTGCTGCAACGCTTCACCATTCTCGAAGCCCTCGGGCAGATCGGGGTCAAGGTGCCTTCCCTGCGGCTCTTGCCGCTGAATCAGAATCGCCTGTTACGCAAGGCCCTCTTTGATTGTCTGGGTAAGATCGGCGATGAGGATGCCATTCCCATCCTCACGGCCGGGTTGCGCGACGACATGCGCAATGCCCGTGAGGCCGCGGCGATGGCCTTGTCGCGGCTTTGCCCGCACTTCGAGGCACGGATTCGCAAGACGGTTGCTGCCCTGGGTGGCACCGCCGAAGTCATGGTTCTGGCCGAACTCCTCGACAGTCACGATCCCGCCGTCCGCCAATCGGCCGTGCGCCTGATCGGCTGGTCTGGTGATGTGCGCCTGGCCAGTCGTCTGCTGGATTTGCTCGATCACGAAGAACTGCGTCAGGAGGCCGCCGCCGGGTTGGTCGGTTTCGGTCCGGAAGCGGCAAAAACCCTTATGACCTTGTGGCCGGAGGCGAGCCAGCGCATGCGGGCTTACATGGCCTACATTTTTGCCGAGACCGGCTGCGTGGCCGCCATCGGCCTCCTCCAGTCGGCCCTGGCCGCGTCCGACAGCGAACTGCGGATGACGGCGCTGCAGGCACTGGGCCGGTTGGGTGGAGTGGAACAATTGCCGACTCTGGCCCAGCTGCTCAACGATGAAGTGTCCGAAGTCGGCGAAGCGGCGGTGCAGGCCATCTGCCATCTTGGCGAGCGTTTTCGCGAGCAGGCGGTGGCCGCCCTGGCGCCCCAGCTGGTCGCCGAGGACCCCGCCGTGCGCATGCGTATTGTCCAGATTCTTTCCCGTCTCGGCGGGGCCGGGATCGAGCATTACCTGGCTTTTGCCCTCAAGGACGAGTCGGCCCTGGTTCGTCGGGCCGCGGTCAGGGCCTGTGAAGGCCAATCCGGGGAAAGCCAGATCCAGTCCCTGATGCTCGCCTTGACCGACGAGGATAACGAGGTGCGACGCCTGGCGGCAGAGGCCCTGGGTGCCAGTGGCAATCCGCAGGTGATGCGTCCCCTCGAACTGGCCCTGCGCGATGAAGATATCTGGGTCAGAAGTGCCGCGGTCCGCGCCCTTGGCCGGGTGGGCCGGGGCGATGCCGTGAACGTCATCGAGGGGGCCTTGCACGACCCCGTCGGCCTGGTCGTGATCGCGGCCCTGGAAACCCTGGAGGAAGTCGCCGGAGATCGCGCCGCGACGCGGATGGTTGAGCTCCTCGGGCATGACGACGAAGAAGTCGTCAGCGCCGCCTTGCAGCTCCTCTCCCGTTCCGGGCAGATGGACTGGATCGAAGGGGTCGCCGAGGGGCTGCTGAATCATCACCACTGGGAGGTCAGGACTGCTTTCGCCAGAATTTTCGCCGAAGCGCGCGGCGCCGCGTGCCGGGGCCAGCTGGAAGAGCGTTTGCTGGTCGAGGGGGAAGAACTGGTCAGGCAGCAGCTCCGTGACCTCCTCATGTGGTTGCAGGAACTATAAGGGTTAAGAACTCTCGATGCTCTTTTTCCCCCCTGACATTGCCATGAACGATGAGGAATTCCGCCTGCTGCGGGATTTCGTCTATCAACATTGCGGCCTCCATTTCAACGAGGATTCACGCTACCTGCTGGAAAAGCGCCTCAACAAGCGACTCGCCCACCATCAGCTGAAGAGCTTCAAGGATTACTACTATCTGCTGCGCTACAACCCGAACAAGGAGCACGAACTCAACGAAGTGGTTGATGCCCTGACCACCAACGAGACCTATTTCTTCCGCGAGGAGTTTCAGCTCAAGACCTTTACCCAGGAGATTCTTCCCGAAATTCGCAAGCGCAAGGAGAGTCAGGGGGAGCGCCGGCTGCGGATCTGGAGCGCCGGCTGCTCCACCGGGGAGGAACCATACACCATCGCCATGCTCATGCTGGAGCTCCCCTTTCTACAGAACTGGCAGATCGACATCATCGGCACCGATATCAGCCAGAAGGTGTTGCAGGTCGCCCGCAAAGGCGTTTATGGCAATTCCTCCTTCCGTTCCACCGACCCGGTCTATCAACAGCGCTACTTCACCGAGGTCGATGGCAAATTTCGTATCGCCGACAAAGTCAAGAACCTTGTCACCATCAGTCACCTCAATCTCTTCGATGCTCCCCGGGTCGCTCTCCTCGGCAAGATGGACATCGTCTTCTGTCGCAATGTCATCATCTATTTCGATCCCGCCGGCAAGAAGCGCGTCGTCGAAAGCTTTTACCAGCGGCTCCAGCCGGAAGGTTTTCTCCTCCTCGGTCATTCCGAGTCGCTCATGAATATCACCAATGCCTTTGCCCTGCGCCACTTCGCCCACGATATGGTTTATCAGCGCCCGGTCATGCTCGCTCCCCCCGGAGGTGCCCCATGACGGATAAGGTCAGGGTTCTGGTGGTTGACGACTCCGCCTACAATCGTCGGACCATCATCAAGATGCTGGAGTCGATCCCCGGCGTCGAGGTGGTCGGCTATGCCTGCGACGGCGAGGAAGCCCTGCGCAAGGTCTTTGACCTCAGCCCCGATCTGGTCACCCTCGATCTGGAAATGCCGCGCATGGATGGGTTCACCTTCCTGCGCATCGTCATGAACAGCAAACCGACCCCGGTGATTGTCGTTTCCGCCCGCTCCGAGGATCAGAACGTCTTTCGGGCTCTCGACTTCGGTGCCGTGGAGTTTGTCGCCAAACCCTCGGCGCGCATCTCTCCCGAACTCTTCGATATCCGCGATGACCTTGTGCGCAAGGTGCGGGAGATTGCCCATACCGACATGAAGAAGGTGCTGCGGCGGGCAGCGGCTTTGTCGCCGGCCGTTTCCCTGACCCGACCGTTATCGGCCAGCGGCATGCAGACCCAGATGCAGGTGGTGATCGCCGCTTCGACGGGGGGGCCGCCGGCCCTGCAGACGATCTTCTCCGCCATCCGCGAACCTCTCCCCATCGGTTTTGCCATCGCCCAGCACATGCCCCCCGGCTTTACCCGGGCTTTCGCCGAGCGTCTGGGCAAAGCCTCGGCCCTCGAGATCCGCGAAGCGGCCACGGGCGATGTCATGGCCCCCGGACTGGTGCTGGTCGCGCCCGGTGGCAGGAACCTCACCTTCCGCCGACGCGGGGGGGAGGTCCTGGTGGACGTCACTCCGCCCGAGAACGACCAGCGCTATGTCCCTTCGGCCGACATCCTCTTTACCTCGGCGGCCGCGACCTTTGGCGACAAGCTGGTCGGGGTGGTGTTGACCGGCATGGGCAACGATGGCGCGCGGGGGGTCGTGAACGTCAAGCAGAACGGCGGGCGGATCATTGCCGAGGCCGAGGAAAGCAGTGTCGTCTTCGGCATGCCCAAGGAAGCGATTGCCACCGGCAAAGTCGATCGGGTCGTGCCGCTCCCCCTGGTTTGTGGCGAGATTATGCGGGCGTGTGGTTACTGACGGGTGCAAGGTGGGGCGGGCAGAGCGACCGCGGCCCTTTGGAGCGTGATAAACGGGATGTTCATTTGTGCCGAATGCTGGTAGGATGGCCCGGTTTACGCTGCGATGATTCATGCAAGGAGAGATGAGGCGATGACCGAGCGGGAAGAGGACAAACTGGCGGGCAAGAAGGCCGAGGAATTCCTCCAGGTATTCAAGAAGGGGGCGGAATTCACCCAGGATTTGCTCAAGGAGAATGAGCGGCTGCGTTACCGGCTGCTGCAACTCGAGGAAGGGGTCCGCGGCGAGTCCGGCGGTGCTGAGGATAGCGAGACGGTGCGCATGCGTTTGCGCATCGAGGAACTCGAGCGGCAGAAGGACGAAATTCTCGGACGGATCAAGCAGGTCGAGGCGGAAAACCACGATTTCGCCAACCGCTATATCGACATCGAGAATGAAAACAACATGCTGGCGAATCTCTACATCGCCTCCTATCAGCTCCATTCGACCCTCGATTTTCGCGAGGTGCTGCAGGTCATCACCGAGATCGTCATCAACCTCATCGGCGCCGAAGAGTTCGCCATCATGCTTCTCGATGAGAAGACCAACAAGTTGCAGGCGGTGGTGGCCGAGGGGCTCGACCAGCGGGAAATCCCTTCCGTGGGGATCGGTGACGGGATCATCGGCCAGATGGCCAAGACCGGAGAAAACTACTTTATCGACGATATGGAAGGGTATGTCCGCGACTTCGGCCATCCCCTGGTCTGCATCCCCCTGAAGATCAAGGAACATGTCATCGGGGTCATTGTTATCTACAAATTGCTGGTCCAGAAGAGTCGGTTTGCCGAGGTCGATTTCGAACTCTTTACCCTCCTCGCCGGGCATGCGGCAACCGCCATCTTCTCATCCAAACTGTATTCGGAATCCGAGCGCAAGCTCTCGACCATTCAGGGCTTCCTCGATCTGCTGACCAAATAGTTTCCGGAGGCGTTCTCATGTCGACCTATAAAATTCTCATTGTTGAAGATTCCCCGACCATGCGCCAGCTCATTGTCTTTGCGCTGAAACGGATTCGCGGGCTCACCATCGTCGAGGCCAACGACGGGGTCGACGGACTGAAGAAGCTTTCGGCCGATCGTTTCGACCTTATCCTCACCGATATCAACATGCCGATCATGGACGGGCTCAAGCTGGTCAGCCTGGTCCGCAACGATCCCAATTACAAAGCGGTGCCGATCGTCATCATCACCACCGAAGGGGCCAGCGAGGACCGTGAACGCGCCCTGGCCCTTGGCGCCAACGACTATATTACCAAGCCGATTCAGACCACGCAGATCCTCGATGTCGCCAAGCGCCTGCTCAATATCACCATCTAACGCCGCCCGGGGCCCCGCGGGGTTGACAATTAACCCGGAAGATGTGTATATAGGCGCGGTTCGCTTGTGATCGGTCCCATCAATGTTGCGGCAGGAGGCAAGTTTTGAGTAAAGAGGAAGCCATTGAAGTCGAAGGTTCGGTCATCGAGCCACTCCCCAACGCCATGTTTCGCGTCAAGCTCGACAATGGTCACGTTGTTCTTGCCCATATCTCCGGCAAGATGCGCAAATTTTACATCCGGATTCTGCCGGGTGACCGGGTAACGGTTGAGCTGTCGCCTTATGACCTGACCCGGGGACGCATTACCTATCGCGAGAAATAGTTCTCCTGCCCTTGTGTTGCCGCTGCTGCCGGAAGATTCGTCTTGCCGGCCGAGCGGGTGGGGCTCCTCTCCGCAATTACTTACCGGCGTCCGCCGGTTTTCCTGTTTTTACTCATTGCCGTCCGGATGGTGGAGGTTGAAGCGTCATGCACGAGCGTTATAGCCCCGGTGAGATCGAGAGCAAGTGGCAGCGGACCTGGGCAGAGGGCAAGTCCTTCCAGGTCGACGAGTCCTCGGCCAAACCCAAGTACTACCTGCTGGAAATGTTCCCCTACCCCTCGGGGCGGATTCACATGGGGCATGTGCGCAACTATTCCATCGGCGATGTCGTCGCCCGCTTCAAACGGTTGCAGGGGTACAATGTGCTCCACCCCATGGGTTGGGACGCCTTCGGCATGCCGGCGGAAAACGCGGCGATCCAGCATGGCGTCCATCCGGCCAAATGGACCTACGAAAACATCGACTACATGCGCGTCCAGCTGAAAAAGATGGGGCTCTCCTACGACTGGAGCCGCGAGCTGGCGACCTGCGATCGCCCCTATTACCGCTGGGAGCAGCTGATCTTTCTCAAGATGTTCGAGCGCGGGCTGGCCTACAAGAAGAGCTCCTTCGTCAACTGGTGTCCCTCCTGCCAGACCGTCCTTGCCAATGAACAGGTTGAGGATGGCAGTTGCTGGCGCTGCGACAGTTCGGTCGAGCAGAAAGAGCTGGAACAGTGGTTTTTCAAGATCACCGATTATGCCCAGGAACTCCTCGACGGGACCAACCAGCTCCCCGGCTGGCCGGAGACGGTTCTGACCATGCAACGCAACTGGATCGGCCGCAGCACCGGCTGTGAAATCGATTTCATGGTCGAAGGCTCACCGCAACCGTTGCGGGTCTTTACCACGCGTCAGGATACTCTCTTCGGCGCCACCTTCATGAGCCTGGCGCCGGAACACCCCCGGGCCCTGGAGCTGACCACGGCCGAGCGCCGCAGCGAGGTCGAGGCCTTTATCGCCAAGGTTCGCCGCCAGGAGAAGGTGCGCCGCACCAGCGACGAGACCGAGAAGGAAGGGGTCTTCACCGGCGCCTACTGCCGCAACCCGGTGACCGGCGGGCGCATGCCGATCTATCTGGGGAACTTTGTCCTCATGGATTACGGTACCGGCGCGGTCATGGCGGTGCCGACCCACGACCAGCGCGATTTCGAATTCGCCCGCAAGTACAATTTGCCGTTGGTGGTCGTCATCCAGCCTGAGGGCGAGCCCCTTGATCCGGCGACGATGTCGGCCGCCTGGACCGGTCCCGGCACCATGGTCCATTCCGCCCCCTTCGATGGCATCTCCAACGAGGCGGCCAAGGAGGCCATCGCCGACCATCTCGCCACCCTCGGCGTCGGCAAGAAGACGGTCAACTTCCGCCTGCGCGACTGGGGGGTTTCCCGCCAGCGCTACTGGGGGACCCCGATCCCCATCATCTACTGCCCCCACTGCGGCACCGTGCCGGTCCCTGAAAGTGACCTGCCGGTGGTCCTGCCGACCGACGTCGCCTTCACCGGCGAGGGGGGGAGCCCCCTGGCCAAAAGCACCTCCTTCGTCGAGGTGGCCTGCCCCCGCTGCGGCGTCGCGGCCCGGCGGGAAACCGATACCTTCGACACCTTCGTCGAGAGTTCCTGGTACTTTGCCCGCTATGCCTCGCCCGGTTTCGTCGAGGGTCCGGTCGATCGTAAAGCGGCCGAGTACTGGCTCCCCGTCGACCAGTATATTGGCGGGGTCGAACACGCCGTCATGCATCTGCTCTACGCCCGCTTTTTTACCAAGGTCATGCGCGATCTCGGCCTGATGCAGGTCGATGAACCCTTTACCAACCTGCTGACCCAGGGGATGGTCTGCATGGAGACCAAGAGCTGCCCCACCCATGGCTGGCTCTATCCCGAGGAGGTGCTTGACGGCAACTGCAGCAAATGCGGCACGGCGGCGCACTCCGGGCGCAACGAAAAGATGAGCAAGTCGAAGAAGAACGTCGTCGACCCCGATCATCTCATCACCCAGTTCGGTGCCGACACCGCCCGCCTCTTCTCCCTTTTCGCCGCGCCGCCGGAGAAACATCTGGAGTGGAACGAACAGGGGGTCGAGGGCTGTTATCGTTTCCTCCACCGGGTCTGGCGGGGAGTCCACGACAACCTCCCCCTCATCGCCGCGGCGCCGATTCCCGCCGCGACCGACGGGGAAGGGCGGGTCCTGCGCCGGCTCATCCATCGCACCATCAAGAAGGTGACGGAGGATATCGACGGGCGTTTCCACTTCAATACCGCCATTGCCGCGGTCATGGAACTCCTCAACGCCATTTATGCCTTCGAGGCCAAGGCCGCCCACCCCGGCGTGCTGCGGGAAGCCCTCGAAACGGCGGTGCGTCTCCTCGCCCCCTTCGTCCCCCATCTGTCCGAGGAGTTGTGGCTGCACCTCGGACACCACGACGGTCTCGAAGCCGGCGGTTGGCCGCAATGGCAGGCCGAGGCTCTCCTCGAAGATGAAAAGACCATCGTCGTCCAGGTCAATGGCAAGATGCGCGGGAAGATTACCGTCGCCGCCGATGCCGCCGATGCCGAAGTGCAGGCAGCCGCCCTGGCCGAAAGCAACGTCGCCCGTTTTCTCGAAGGTCAGACGGTGCGCAAGGTCATCGTCATCCCCGGCCGTCTGGTCAACGTGGTCGCCTCCTGATGCGGCGCAGCGGGGTCCCCCTCCTTCTCGTCGCGACTCTCCTGCTGGTCGCCGCCTGCGGCTACCGGCCGGAGGGGACCCTCCCGCCCGTCGCCGGCAGACCCGCCACCCTCTTTGTCGAGCTGGCGAAGAACCGCACCGGGCGTGCCTTTATCGAAAATGAGCTGACCAATCGCATCGTCGAGCGCTTTGCCCGCGGCGGCCGCTATCGCCTCGACGAGGAGCGGCCCACGGCGGCGCTGGTCCTCACTCCCGAGGTTGCCGGCTACACTGCCGTGGCGTCGGCTTACAGCCAGACCGATCAAATCCTGCTCTATCGCGCGACCATGACCCTGGCGGCGACTCTGGTGCAGGGGGAAGACGGGCGCATCGTCTGGAAGGGGACCCTGACCGAGAGTGTCGAATTCGCCGCCAGCTCCGACCGGGCGCAACAGCAGACCAATGAAAATGTCGCCGTCTCCGGGCTGACCGTGCGTCTCGCCGACGATCTCTATGCCCGGGTTGCCGAAAACTTTTAGAGCGTCAAGGACGCGGTGCTGGTATGAACCCTGCCGAGTTGACCAGAGCCATAGATCAGGGGCGCATCCCCCCCGTCCTATTTCTCTACGGTGAAGAGACCTTCACCCTCGAACGGACCCTGGGCCGTCTCTGTCGTACGGTCGTCGCCGATGAGGCGCGCGATTTCAACTTCGATCTCTTCCACGGGCGCGAGTGCCGGGCCCAGGCGATTCTCGATGCCGCCCGCACCTTTCCGGTCTTTGCCCCCCGTCGTCTCATCCTGATCAAGGATGCCCATCTCCTCCCGGCTGCGGAAGGAGATGAACTCCTCCCCTATGTCAAGGCGCCGCTGGCGGAGACGGTGGTTGTCTTCGTCGGCGACAAGATCGACCAGCGCAAGAAGTTTTTTCTCGAGCTGAAGAAGCACGGTGAGCTGGTAGAGTTCAAGAAGCTCTACGACAACCAGATCCCGGCCTTTGTCCAGCAGATGAGCAAGGAACTCGGCAAGAGTCTGACCGAGGATGGCCTCGCCCTCTTCTGCCGTCGCGTCGGCAACAACCTGCAGGAAGTGCATGGCGAGTTGGTCAAGCTCGCCGCCTATCTCGGCAGCGAAGACCTGGCCGATGCCTCGCATGTCGCCGCCGTCGTCTCCGATACCCGGGTCGAAAGCGTCTTCGAGCTGACCGACGCCCTCGGCCATCGCGACTGCGACAAGGCCCTGCGCATTCTCGGCCGCCTCCTCGACGACGGGACGGTGCCCCTGGTCATTCTTACCATGATGGCGCGGCACTTTCGCCAGCTGTGGAAGTTGCGCGAGCTCCTCGACCAGGGGACCAAGCGCGGCGACATTCCCCGCCTTCTCGGTATCAATCCCTATTTCCTCGATGGTCTCCTCGCCCAGGCTCGCAGTTTTACCCCGACCCAGGGACGGAAAATCTTCGAACTGATGCTGGGGGTCGATCTCGCCCTCAAATCGAGCGGTGCCCATGGCGGGGTCTTGCTCGAGACACTGGTTCTGCACATCGGGCGTGAGCCGGCGGCATAAAAAAGGGGCCGCAAGCGGCCCCTTTTTTCGTTTCTCTGGCTGCGGCCTTAAAGAGGCCGCAAAGAGTTATTTCATGGCGTGGACCAGTTTGCTGAGGCGGCTGATCTTGCGGCTGGCGGTGGCCTTATGGATGACCCCTTTGCTGGCGGCCTTGTCGATGAAGGGGACGGCGCGCTCCAGGGCAACCTTGGCGGCATCGCTGTCGCCTTCGGAGACGGCGGAGCGGACCTGTTTGACGTAGGTGCGCATGGTCGAGCGGATATGGGTGTTGCGCGCATTGCGAATGGCACTCTGACGATTGCGCTTGATTGCTGACTTGTGATTGGCCAAGGGGTGGTCCTCCATGAAGGGGATATGTTTACGACTGCGGACTAGATATGCATGATGTTGCATTCTTATAACACCGGCGCTTGGCTGCCGTCAAGTTAAAAATCCTCCAATGAACAACAGAAAAGCTTCTATAAACAGATGTTTATGGATATAACATACCGTATTAACAAAAAATAATCCGCGAATAGTCGTGGGCGGCCGCAAAACGCGGCCGGGGAGGTGACGATGGCAGGACTGGCGCTGGCGACAGCGTATTGGTTGGTACAAACTCCCGTCGGCGTCGTCGGCCTGGCGGCTTCGGCGACCGGTCTGGTCGCGGTAAAGATGGGGGGAGCCGCAGTGGTACGGGGAGAGTTGGGGCGCCGCGCCCCGCAGGCTCGGGAGGAGTTGACCCCGCTCCTGGCGGCAGCGGCGGCGCAGGTGACGGCCTACTTTGCCGGCGCCGGGCGGCACTTTGACCTCCCCTGTGATCTGCCCGGACTTTCCCCCTTCAGTCACCGCGTGCTCGCCGCCCTGGCCCAGGTCCCCTATGCTGTTACCGTCAGTTACGGCGAGTTGGCCCTGGCTGCCGGCCATCCCGGCGCCGCCCGCGCCGTCGGCGCGGTCATGGCCCACAATCCGTTACCGTTGATCCTTCCCTGTCACCGTGTCGTGGGCAAGAACGGGGCGCTGAGCGGTTATTCGGGGGGAGAAGGAGTGGCTACCAAGGCCTGGCTCCTCGACTTCGAGGCGCGCCAGGCGCAGAAATAAAAAAGCGGCGGGGCCATGATGGCACCGCCGCTGCTGCTTACATGCGGGAGGAACGGGGTTAACCCTGGTCGCCGTCGTCGGCAGATTTCTTCGGCCGCCGTGGCCGCTTGACCGGAGTCGCCACCGCTGTGCCGACCGGGCTGACCTCCGGGGCCGCGGCAGCGCTTGTGGACCGTCGGCGGGATTTGGCCGCAATCGGCGCAGCAGCCGGGGTCCCAACGGCGGCCGGCATGGCGGCTGCCGCCGGTTTCCTGGTACGGCGCGGTTTGGCCGCGGGCTCGATATTCTCTGGGGGCGCTGCCACGACCTCCGCCTTCTTGGCGCGCCGCCCTTTCGTCGCCGCCAAAGCGGTTGCGGGCGCAACGGGTGCCGGATCCGGGGCGTGCTCGGCGGCAGCCGGGGGCTGCGCGCTCGCGCCGCTGCCTCCCTTCTTCTTGCGCCGCCGCCGGCGTTTCTTGCGGGCGCCGTCGCTCGCCGCCGTTGCCTCGCCTTCGGTGAACGCGAGCGAGGCTGCGGCCATAGGCGGGGCTGGAGCCTCGCTGCTGCTGTCGTCCGCAGGTGCAGTCGCGCCTTCTTCACCGCCGCCACTCCCCTTCTTCTTGCGCCGACGGCGTTTGCGTTTGCGCTTCTCGGCGCCGGCGGCACTGTCGTCCCCCGCGCCTTCGCCCTGCGGGGTTACGCTCTCTTCGTGGTCAGGGATGAAGGCACTGGCGGCGGTCTCAGCCGCAGCGGCGGGCTCGAAACTGCCGCTCTCCGCTGGCGCACCTGTTTCCTCGCCACCACCGGCCCCCTTCTTCTTGCGCCGGCGCTTGGCCTTCTTCTTCTCGCCGCCCTCCCCCTCGTCCGCGGCGCTTGCGGCAACCGGTGCCGGCGGCGCTGCCGGGGCGGGAGCTTTGGGGGTGAGATCGACCGGGGTCGAGGCGTAGTCGGAGAGATCGACCCCGGCGGTGACCGGCGGCAGGTAGAGCTCGTCCTCCTGTTCGCGCTTGTGGAAAGTCAGTTCGGTGGTACCGGCGACGAAGTCGGGGCGGCCGTGGATGTTGATCTCCAGCTGGTAGCGCTCTTCCATCTCCACCAGTTCGTGACGCTTGCTGTTGAGGAGATAGGTGGCGACGTCGAGGGGGACTTCCCCTTCGACCCGGCCCATGGGGCCCTTGGCCACCCCGGCCTGGAGCTTGCGCAGAAAGGCGACGGCCTGGGCTTCGACGCTCTTGACCCGGCCGCTGCCGGCGCAGTGGGGGCAGGGGAGGAAGGTCCCTTCGGCGAGGGCGTCCTTGATCCGCTGGCGGGTCATCTCGAGCAGGCCGAATTGGCTGATCTTGCCGAGGGTGACCTTGGCTTTGTCGTTCTTGAGGGCTTCCTTGAGGCCCTTCTCGACCTCGCGGCCGTGCTTGCGGTCGCGCATGTCGATGAAGTCGATGACGATGAGGCCGCCGAGGTCGCGCAGTCGCAGCTGCCGCGCCGCTTCCTCCGCCGCTTCGAGGTTGGTCTTGTAGGCGGTCGCCTCGATTCCCTGTTCTCCGGCCATCTTGCCGGAGTTGACGTCGATGGCGACGAGGGCCTCGGTGCGGTCGATGACGATGGAGCCCCCCGAGGGGAGGGGGACCTTGTTCTTGGAGATGGTTTCGATCTGTTCCTCGATCTGGTAGCGCGAGAAGATCGGGCGCTTCTCTTGATGCAGCTTGACCAGCTTGACGCACTCCGGCATGACCTGCTGGAAGAACTCTTTCGCCTCGGCCAGGACCTTGGGGTCGTCGACCAGGACTTCGTCGATGTCGGGGGAGAAGTAGTCGCGGATGGAGCGGATGACCAGGTTCGATTCCTTGTAGATCAGGGCCGGGGCCTTGACCTGCTGGCCGTGGCTGACGATGTTGTTGTAGACCCGCACCAGGTAGTCGAAGTCGCGCTTGAGCTCCTCGCTGCTCTGGTCGATGCCGGCGGTGCGAACGATGTAGCCCATATTGTCGGGGAGATTGAGGGCGTTCATCGTCCCTTTGAGCTTCTTGCGCACCGACTCCTCTTCTATCTTGCGCGAGACCCCCTTGCTGTCGCTCTCCGGCATCAGCACCATGTAGCGGCCGGCGAGGGAGAGGAAGGTGGTCAGCGCCGCCCCCTTGGTCCCGCGCTCCCCCTTGACGATCTGCACCAGGATCTCCTGGCCGCGGCGGAGGACGTCGCCGATGCGCTGGCGCCCCCTGCGCTCGTCGTCGCTCCCCGCCCCCTTGCCGAAGAAGCTGGGGTGGAGTTCGCCGAGCTGGAGGAAGCCGAGGCGCTGACCGCCGTAATCGACAAAGGCGGCCTGCAGTCCCGATTCCACCCGGACCACGGTCGCCTTGTAGATATTGCCTTTGGTCTGTTCGCGTCCGACGACTTCGATGTCGAGTTCGGTGAGAATCCCGTCCTCGACGATGGCCACCCGGTTTTCTTCGGGATGGGTGGCGTTGATCAACATTTTTCTGGCCATGAAACTCTCTCCGGCCCAGCTTTTTGGAGCTGCGCCTCGAATGGGGTGGTGCGGGCAAGCCCGCGGGCGCGCCCAACCGACAGACCCGGCGCCACGGGAGTGCTCCCGGCGGCCGGCGGATTGGGTGTGCAACATCTCGTCTTGTCTCTATCGCCAGGGCCAAAGCTTGCGCCCGGTGCGTGCGGCAATGTACCTGCGAGCATTGAAAACCGACACATCATAGCAGAATTAAAGGTCTTTGGGATAATTATTAAAAAAAATGACGAGCTGCGGCGCGGGTGCGGGGGAGAAGCGGCCGGCCCCAGCGCCTCCCTGGGTCGGGGGCGAGAGGGGCAAACGCCGAATATGGCGTTGAATTCCCGGCAACATCCGCGTAAGATTCGGACTTCATCTGGTGGAGGCAACGTGAGTTTGGGGAGGGAGAGGAGCGTGAACATAAGTGCGCGGAGGATCGGCTTGATCGTGGTCCAGATCATGGCCGTCATGGTCGGCCTGTACCTGGCCCGGCTCTACAACTACCTCCTCTTCCACACCCTGGTCGAGCTCTTCGCCGTGCTGGTCGCGGGGGGCATCTTCGTCATCGCCTGGAACGCCCGTCGCTTCATGGCCAACAACTACCTCCTCTTCGTCGGCATCGCCTCCCTCTTTGTCGGCGTGGTCGACCTTCTCCATGCCCTCGCCTACAAGGGGATGGCGATCTTTCCCGGCGATGACGCCAACCTCGCGACCCAACTCTGGATCGGCGCCCGTTATCTGCAGGCTTCCGCCCTCCTCGTCGCGCCCTTTTTCCTCAAGCGCACGCTCCAGCCGCGGCTCACCGTCGGCATCTATCTCGGCGTCGTCGTCCTGTTGCTGAGCGCTATTTTCGCCGGCGCCTTCCCCGTCTGCTTCGTCGAGGGAAGCGGCCTCACCCCGTTCAAGAAGGGGAGCGAGTACCTCATCGTCCTCTTCCTCGGCGGCGCCCTGGTCGGCCTGCGCCGCGCGGCGGCCGCCTTCGACCGCGCGGTGGTCACCCTCCTTGCCGCCGGCATCGGCCTCTTCATCGCCGCCGAACTCGCCTTCACCCTCTACACCGATGTCTACGGCATCGCCAACCTGGCCGGACATTTCCTCAAGTTCGCCGGCTTTTTCCTCGTCTACAAGGCGATCATCGAGACCGCCCTGACCCGCCCCTACGACCTTCTCTTCCGCGAGCTGAAGGCGAAACAAGAGGAGATCGAAACCCTCAACGCCGATCTCGCCGCCCGCGCCGACGAGCTCGAGGAAGCCAACTGCGAGCTGGAGGCGACCCTTGCCGATCTCGAATCCGCCAATCTCGAGCTGGAAGCGACCAACCGTGAGCTGGAATCCGCCAATCTCGAACTGGAGGCGTTCAATTACACCGTCTCCCACGATCTGCGCACCCCCCTCACCGGCATCAGCGGTTATTGTCAGCTCCTGACCCTCCCCGGCCTCGCTGTGTCAAACGAAGAGGGGAAAGGGTTCATCTTCCAGATCAGCGCCGCCGCCGAGCGCATGAACCAGATGATCAATTCCCTCCTCGACTTCTCCCGCCTGACTCGCGGCGCACTCCACCGCAGCAGCGTCGATCTCAGCCAGCTGGCCATCGATGTCGCCGCCGAACTGCGGCTGAGCACGCCGGCGCGGCGCGGCGTTTTCACCATCGGCCCCGGGCTGACCGCCGACGGCGATCCCAAATTGCTCCGCGTCGTCCTCGAAAACCTCTTCGGCAATGCCTGGAAGTACAGCGGCAAGCGGGACGAGGCGGTCATCGCCTTCGGCCGGCGCCCGGGCGCGGGGGAAGCGGTCTGGTTCGTCCGCGACAACGGCGCCGGCTTCGACATGACGAAGGCCGCAAAGATGTTCGCCCCCTTCCAGCGCTGTCACCCTGGGGCGGAGTTCTCGGGGAGCGGCATCGGCCTGGCCACGGTCAAGCGCATCGTCGAGCGCCACGGCGGGCGGATCTGGGCGGAAGGGGAGCCGGACAAAGGGGCGA
>MGTO01000019.1 GCA_001799485.1 Desulfuromonadales bacterium GWC2_61_20
GACTGCGACTCGGCGGTCAAGATCGCCCGCTTCGTCCGCTTCTGCAACATCTACAATATTCCCATCATCTTCATGGAAGACACCACCGGCTTCCTCCCCGGCCGCGAGCAGGAATCCCGCGGTATCGTCCAGGCCGGTCGCTCCATGCTCGACTCCATCGTCGATGTTCGCACCCCGCGCATTCTTCTCATCCTGCGCAATGCCTACGGTGGCGCCTATGCCTCCTACAACAACTACCCGACCGGCGCCGATCTGGTCCTGGCCCTGCCGACCACCCGCCTCGCCGTCATGGGCCCGGCCGGCAAGGAGTTCGTCTACAAGGACGACCTGCGCAAGCTGCGCAACGCCGTCCCCGAGCGGATGAAGCAGGCGCTCCACGAGCGCATCGTCGCCGGCATGGAAGGCGATCTGGCCAAGAAGGACGCCGAGAAAGAGGTGGCCGACTGGCTGCGCGCCCGCGAGGCCGAGCTCAATCTGCGCTACGAAAAAGAGTTGATGAATCCGAAGGAGGGCTTGAGTCTCGGCTCCATCTCCTCCATTGTCATGCCGACCGATCTGCGCAAGGTGCTGGGCGAGAACCTGAGCTTCTTCCTGCGCCACTACAAGCCTTCGCCCATGGGCGGCGTCCAGCGCGAATTCCATTGATCAAAATTCGAGATAACGCCTAATCAAGCGCTTTTGACTGGAGAGTGAAGCCGATGACACAGAACTTCGACTATTACAAAGATAACCCCCTGATTCATAAAGATCGTCGTCTGTCCACCGCGGACTCCGAGTGGGTCCGCTCCTTCACCTGCGCAGAACTCAAGCCCCTCGTCGTCTGCCGCGGGCCGATCCGCAAGGAAGCGATGGACGTCTATCAGGAGATGGGAATCAGCCACTACGGCATCCTCCTCTCCGAAAAGGATTCCATCGTCTACGCCAATGCCCTCTCTCCCGAGTTGCGCCAGCTGACCGACTCCCGCCGCGTCCACCGGGTTCCCGACTACACCGGCGCGAGCAAGGAAGAGCGGGTCGAGCGCATTCACCAGATCATCAAGATCGCCCATGACAACGGCTACGATTCCATCTTTGCCGGTTACGGCTTCATGGCCGAGGACGAGGAGTTTGTCGCCGCCATCGAGAAGGCCGGGCTCAAGTTCATCGGCCCCTGTTCCGCCACCCAGGCCGGCGCCGGCAAAAAGGACGAGGCCAAGCGCACCGCCCTTAAGGTCGATGTCAGTGTCACCCCCGGCATCGACAACGTCACCGCCCGCACCCTGCTGAAAAAATTCCCCACCCGGGAGAAGCTGCTCAAGCTGGCCGAGGCCGAGGATCTGGTTTGCGACAACAAAGTGCTTGCCGATGCCAAGCTGCCGCTGGAGAAGCTTGCCGACCATATTCTCATGGCCTCCTACGCCAAGGGGATCGATCTCTTCTCGGTGGAAGAGCTCTGCGCCCAGGTCAAGGCCGAGGTCACCGAGCTCTTCAAGAAGTATCCGCGCAGCCGTTTTCGCCTCAAGGCCATCGGCGGCGGCGGCGGCAAGGGGCAGCGCATCCTTGGCGGCTCGTTGTTGACGGCGAAGAACGCCGACGACAAGATGATCGAGAAGGCCGCGGCCGAAGCGCCGGGGATGGTGCGCGAAGTCCTCAATGAGGTCAAGGCCAACGGCGTCGGCGACAACAAGAACGTCCTCATCGAACTCAACATCGAGCAGACCCGCCATAACGAGATTCAGCTTCTCGGTAACGGCAAGTGGTGCATCGCCCTCGGCGGCCGCGACTGTTCGCTGCAGATGCACGAGCAGAAGCTGCTTGAGGTTTCGGTGACCCAGGAAGGTCTCCTCGCCGCCATCGATGCCGCCAAGACCGCCGGCAGCAAGGCCGAAGTCAAAGCCCTGGAGAGCGATCTCAAGGTCCTGCGACGGATGGAAGAGGAATCCGAGCGCTTCGGCCTCGCCGTCGGTCTCGACTCGGCCTCGACCTTCGAGTGCATCGTCGACCGCGACCACCATTACTTCATGGAGGTCAATACCCGCATCCAGGTCGAACATCGGGTGACAGAACTCTGCTACAGCCTCAAGTTCACCAATCCGAAGAACAAGAACGATTTCTTCGTCGTCGATTCCCTGGTCGAGGCGATGGCCCTCCTCGCCCAGCACAAGCAGCGCCTGCCCAAACCGGAACGGGTCATGCGGTTCAACGCCGCCGTCGAGGCGCGCCTCAATGCCACCGACGATTCTCTCTCCCCCCACGCCGGCGGCATGATCCGTTACTGGTCGACCCCGCTCGAGGGCGAGATCCGCGACGACCAGGGGATCTGTCTGGTCAATCCCGATACCGGCATGTTCATGAAGTACAAGGTCGCCGGCGCTTACGATTCCAACATCGCCCTCCTGTTGACCAAGGGGACGAATCGTCTCGACAGCTACGAATACCTCGCCAAGGTCCTCAGCAACACGGTCCTGCGCGGCTCCGATCTGGCGACCAACCTCAAGTTTCACTACGGGCTGGTCAACTGGTTCCTCGGCACCAACGTCAACGCCAAGCCAACGACCCGTTTTGTCGTCCCCTACCTGACCCTGGTCGGCCAGCTCAAGGAAGAGGCCAACAAGCTTGACCCCGTTTACGCCTTCCTGCAGGCCAAGAAACACTACGGTAAGCTTATTGCCGAGATGTTCGCCGACCAGCCCGAGATCGTGGCCAAGGAACAGAAGAACATCTCCGAACTCCTCGATCGCAAGGGGACCCTCATCACCCGCCCCATCGAGCAGCTTCTGGCCGATCCGCACATGCTCTCGGGGTGGCTGAGCCTGCATCACAAGAATTTCCGCAAGGAGAACGGCAAACTCGTCTGGCTGCGCAACCCCCTGGTGGTGCTGGAGGAGACCTACGCCTATCTCAACATGTCCTTCCGCGAAGGGGCGCCGGCGGCCGAGGTCATCTGGGGCCACGACAACGAACTGCTGCAGCGGGGACTGCGCTTCTACGCCACCCTGCGCGACAAGTTCAAGCTCGGTTTGGACGACTATTCCAAGCTCAACGAAATGCTGCAGAAGGAGAAGGCGCCCAAGGGCTTCGACGATAACACCTGGGGGCAGATCCGTTCGGCCCACTTCGGTTATGCGGCCGGCCTCGAACTCCTCGGCCTCCTCTTCCTCATCGCCGAGCAGACCAAATTCTTTGAACTGCAGGTGACGGACGATCTCGAAGTTATCATCCCCGAGCATCTCAATGACCCCGACCTGCAGGCGCGGATGAAGAAGATTCTCGTCCCGCCGCCCTCGACCAAGGCCGACGAAATTGTCGCCATCTGCGGCGGCATGTATTACGGTCAGGAAGCGCCGGGGATGCCCCCCTTCGTTACCGAGGGGATGCATTTCGAGAAGGGGCAGCCCCTCTACATCGTCGAAGTCATGAAGATGTTCAACAAGATCGGTGCTCCCTTCTCCGGCACCATCGACAAGATTCTCATGCAGGGCGCCGACGGTACCATCGTCCAGAAGGGGCTACCCCTCTTCAAGGTCACCCCCGACGAGAAATTTGTCGAGATCGATCCCAAGGCCATCGAGAAGGCCCAGCGCGATTGCACCTCCGCCTATCTCAAGGTCATTCTCTGATCCTGGCGATTGGCCGAATAAACGACAAAACCCCGAGCCATCTGGCCGGGGTTTTGTCGTTAGGATGTATAAGGTCTCGCGAAGGTAGGGGCGAAGCAAGTATCGTTTGCTGCGCCCGTCCTCGGGTAAAAAAGGGCAAAGCAGGTAAGGCCTTTGCTTTGCCCCTACCGGGCCGTGTCTGTGGCGATGTTGTAGTCGTCCCCTTCCACCGCTTCGGAAAGACCTTCGAGAAACGATTTCGCCTGGGTATCCTTGACGACTTCGGTGACACCATGGTTCACCGACCAGGTGGAACTACAAACCTTGCATTCGAAGAGGGATTCGTAAAAGCCTTCGACATGCAGGTCGGTTTCCGCAAACTCCAGGCTCTTGCAGACTGGGCAATTCATCACGACACTCCTTTCGCGCCATTTGGATATTTTTCACATGAACGTATGTACACTATACGCTTTCAGGCCGACAATGCAAGCGCCGGAGCGCTGTCGTCGGCTGGAATATCGGTAGGTTGTCGCCGTTAGAGGGACGCGCCTTCAGCATCGCTAAAATCATTTTATTCGCAATGAATCAATGATTGACAAGCCCTGGCGATCTTATTAAAATAGCGATTTTATAAAACCATTTTCTATTTTTTTCAGGGAAGGGCGGCGATGGACTTCAATATCGGCAGCAAGATCAAGAAGCTGCGCAAGGCGCGTAAGCTCACCCTGCAGGAAGTGGCGCGGGAAACCGGTTTTTCCCCCGCCCTCATCTCCCAGATCGAAAACAACAATGTTTCCCCCCCCATCGCCACCCTCTCCAAGCTGGCGCGGTTTTTCGACGTCAAGATGGGGCTTTTTTTCGAAGACTCCGAGGAAGAGAGCAAGTTCGAGGTGGTGCGGCGGCATGAACGCCGCGTTGTCAGCCGCGTCATCTCCAAGGCCGGTACCGGCCATGGTTATACCTACGAAGCCCTCTCCTTCCGCAAACGCAACAAGAAGATGGAGCCGTTTCTCCTTACCGTCTCCGAGCGCGCCGCCGAAGAGACCCTCTATACCCATGAGGGGGAGGAGTTTTTGCTCATTATTCGTGGCCGCGCCGAAGTCATCCTCGAAGATCAGCGGCTGATTCTCGACGAGGGGGATGCCGTCTATTTCGATTCATCCCTCAAACATCGCCTCCTCTCCTACGACGGGCAGGAAGTTCAGGTTCTGGCGGTGGTGACCCGCTGAAGGCGAATTGAGAAGCAGGAGTCAGAATTCAGAATAAACCCTTCTGGCTCCTGACTCCTGTATTCATTTAATTTCCGAAGGAGAACCTATGAGCATCAAAACCGACAAGCAGCGGTGGGAAGCGACCACCGTCAAGAAAGTGATCGACAAGCGCGCCGAGCGCAAGAAGTCCTTTCCGACCTCCTCCGGCATCGAGATGGAGCGCTGTGCGACCCCCGCTTTCGAGGAACCGGGGTACGCCGAAAAGCTCGGCTTTCCCGGAGAATATCCCTATACCCGCGGCGTTCAGCCGACCATGTATCGCGGTCAGTTCTGGACCATGCGCCAGTACGCCGGCTTCGGCACCGCCAAGGAATCGAACGAGCGTTACCGCTACCTCCTCGGCGCCGGGCAGACCGGGCTCTCCGTCGCCTTCGACCTGCCGACGCAGATGGGTTACGATTCCGACTCGGCCATGGCCGACGGCGAAGTCGGCAAGGTCGGCGTCGCCATCGACACCCTCGCCGACATGGAGATTCTCTTCGACCAGATCCCGCTGGATAAGGTCTCGACCTCGATGACCATCAACGCCTCGGCCGCCGTGCTCCTCTGCATGTACATCGCCGTCGCCGAGAAGAACGGGGTCAAATCCGATCAGGTCATGGGGACGATCCAGAACGATATTCTCAAGGAGTACATGGCGCGCGGCACCTACATCTATCCGCCCAAAGAGTCGATGCGCATCATCACCGACATCTTCGCCTACTGCAAAGATCACGTGCCGCAGTGGAACACCATCTCCATCTCCGGCTATCACATCCGCGAGGCCGGCTCCAGCGCGGTGCAGGAAGTCGCCTTCACCCTCGCCGACGGCATCGCCTATGTCGAGGCGGCGATCCATGCCGGCCTCAAGGTCGACGAGTTCGCCCCGCGCCTCGCCTTCTTCTTCAATGCCCACAACAACCTCTTCGAAGAGGTGGCCAAATTCCGCGCCGCCCGCCGCATCTGGGCCAAGGTCATGAAGGAGCGTTTCAAGGCCCAGGACCCGCGCTCGCAGATGCTGCGCTTCCATACCCAGACCGCCGGCTGCACCCTCACCGCCCAGCAGCCCGACAACAACATCATGCGCGTCACCATTCAGGCCCTCGCCGCCGTCCTCGGCGGCACCCAGTCGCTGCACACCAACAGCCGCGACGAAGCGTTGGCCCTGCCGACGGAGGAATCGGTGCGCATTGCCCTGCGTACCCAGCAGGTCATCGCCTGCGAGTCGGGGGTGGCCGACTCCATCGACCCCTTAGCCGGTTCCTACCTGGTCGAAAGCCTCACCGACCAGATCGAGGCCAAGGCCTGGGAGTACATCAAGAAGATCGACGAGCTCGGCGGCGCCGCCGAGGCCATCAGCCGCGGCTTTCAGCAGAAAGAGATCCAGGATTCGGCCTACGCCTACCAGAAGTCCATCGAAACCAAGGATCTCGTCATCGTCGGCGTCAACCAGTTCACCGTCAAGGAATCCCCTCCCACCGGGCTCCTCAAGATCAAGCCCGAGGTCGAGATTTCGCAGAAAAAGGCCATCGCCGCGGTCAAGGCCGGGCGCGACCAGGCTCAGGTCGCGGCCAAGCTCGCCGCCCTGAAAAAAGCGGCCCAGGGGAGCGCCAACCTCATGCCCTTCATCCTCGACGCGGTCAAGGTCTATGCCTCCCTTGGGGAGATCTGCAATACCCTGCGCGATGTCTTCGGCGAGCACCAGGAGACGGTGGTGCTGTGATGACGAAGAAGATCAACCATATCGGCATCGCCGTGAAAAGCATCGAAGCTTCGACCCCTTTCTACCGTGACGTCCTCGGCATGCACTACGAGGGGACCGAAGTCGTCGCCGAGCAGAAGGTCAAGGTCGCCTTTTTCGCCGTCGGCGAGAGCCGCATCGAGCTCCTCGAACCGACCGCCGCCGACTCGCCGGTGGCGAAGTTTCTGGAGAAGAACGGCGAGGGGACGCACCACATTGCCTACGAGGTGAGCGATCTGGCGACGACCCTGGCGCAGCTCAAGGCCTGCGGGGTGCGACTCATCGACGAAACCCCGCGCGGCGGCGCCCATGGCACCCGTATCGCCTTTCTTCACCCCAAGGCGACCGGTGGTGTCCTCACCGAGCTGTGCGAAGCCGGGAAACACTGAGTCGGGGTTTTCCTGGATCGGGCAACTCGACAAACGTTTTTTCAAGAATTTGACGTTGCTGTAACACAAATAAAACAATAAGCGCTCATTCTCCCTTGACAGCCTGGGCGATGTCGCTAGACTGATGCAAATTTTACCTTTGAAGCGATGCGGAGCGTCCTTTTGAAGAGACTGCTGATTTGCCAGCTGTTCACCCTCCTCCTGACCCTTCCCCTTTCTGTCTCCGCCCTCGAAAATGGCGCCGTCGCGCCCGATTTCGCACTCCCCAACCTCGATGGCAAGATCGTTCGTCTGGCCGATTTCAAGGGGCAGATCGTCCTGCTCAAGCTTGCCACCACCTGGTGCCCCTCCTGCCAGGAGCAAACCCGGGAACTCAAGCTGGCCGAAGGCGACCTGCAGGGTAAAGACGTCGTCCTGGTCGAGGTCTTTCTTCAGGAAAGCGCGGCCGCGGTAAACAGCTACCTCGCTGGGCGGAAACTGTCGCTGCCGGCAGTGGCGCTCCTCGATGACGATCGGGTGCGGCACAAATATAACGTCTATACTATCCCGCGCCTGCTGATCCTCGATCGCGAGCTGCGGGTCGTGCGCGACGGGGGTGTGTTGTCGGCGGCCGAACTGGTCAAGCTGGTAAGGCAGATCGGGCCGGTCTGACCCCCCCAGCCCCTCCCGCAGAGGGGAGGGGGGCTTAAATTCTCTCCCCTCTGCGGGAGAGGGTTAGGGAGAGGGGCAGAATGAGGGCAGAAAAAAACGAAAATTTACGGGCAATTTGTAGCTCAATGAGTGTTTTATTCCTGCCGGTCGTGTGGACATAAAGGTACAGTGTGGCGGGGCGGCCACAGTAAAAAGGGCCGACCGGGCTGGACAAAAAAGGATGAAAATAAAGGTAAGTGGTGCTAAGCACTTAGGATTACAGGAAAACATTTTTGCTTGCGTTCTCTGGCATTATTGTTGAAAATAGAGACACTGTTTTAAACGGGCTCCATTGATCGCAAGAAAGGGTACGCAGATCAAACAGAGGCCACGGAAGGGAGGTGACGGTTTGCGGCAGGGTGGCACTGCGGTTCTGGTCCTGATGCTGACACTCTCCCTGATTGCATGCGCCGGTACCAAGCGGGAGACGGCGCCGCGGGTTAAATGTCCCGCCTGTGGATATGAATTTGAGGCC
>MGTO01000020.1 GCA_001799485.1 Desulfuromonadales bacterium GWC2_61_20
CCTCCTCGCCGAGAACCGCCAGATCATCAAGGTCCTTGTCTCCCTCTTCGGCACCAGTCAGTTCCTCTCGCGCATCTTCATCCAGCAACCGGAGGTTCTAGACTCCCTGGTCTCGCGCAGTTACGCCGTTATTTCGAAAAGCCGCGAGGAGATGGCCAACGATGTCACCGCCCTTCTCGGGCGCTTCGACCACTACGAGGATCAGCTCGATCAGCTGCGGCGCTTCCGCAAGGAGGAGTTTCTCCGCCTCGCCATGGGGGATATCCACGGTAACACCCCGCAGGGGGAGGGGGTGCGCCAGCTCTCCACCCTCGCCGACGTCTGCCTCGAACAGGCCCTGGCCCTGGCGCGGGCCGAGTTGCTGCCGCGCTACGGCCTCCCCTGGTGCGGGGCGGACGGGGAGGAGGGACACGAAGCCGCGTTCGCCATTGTCGGCATGGGCAAGCTCGGTGGGATGGAGCTCAATTACCACTCGGATCTCGACATCATCTTCATCTACGAAGGGGAGGGGGAGACCCGCCCCGCCCCCGGCGGCGATCCCGACCGCTTTCGCGGACAGACCAATCAGGAGTATTTCGCTCGTCTCGCTCAGCGCATCATTTCGGTGCTGACCCTGATTACCCGCGAAGGCTCTGTCTACCAAATCGACACCCGCCTGCGCCCCTCGGGCAACCAGGGCCCGCTGGTGACGAGTTTCACCGCCTATCAGCGCTACCACGAGGGCTCGGCCCAACCGTGGGAGCGGCAGGCGCTGATCAAGGCCCGGGTGGTCGTCGGACCGGCGGAGTTCGCCGCCCGCATCGACGGCGTCAATCGCGGCATTGTCTACGAGCGGCCGATCCCGGAAAACCTGCGCCAGGAGATCTATCGTCTCCGCGGCCGCATGGAGAGCGAAATCGCCAGGGAGGGGGCCGAACACTTCAATATCAAGACCGGGCGCGGCGGTATGGTCGATGTCGAATTCATCGCCCAGTACCTGCAGCTCCTCCACGGTGGGGCGCGGCCGGAGCTGCGTCTGGCCAACACCCTCAAGGCGCTGCAGGCGTTGCACGATGCCGGCATCCTCTCCGCGGCCGATTTTACCGACCTGAACAATGGCTACAAGTTTCTCCGCCGCCTCGAAAACAAGTTGCGTCTGATCCACGACCAGTCGGTCAGCGAGCTTTCCGGGGATCGCGTCTATCTGGAGAAACTGGCGCGCCGCCTCGGTTATCCCGAACGGCCGCGCCGCCCCGATCAGGTCTTTCTCGAGGATTATCGGGGGGTAACGGAAAAGATCCGCGCGGTCTTCGAGCGCTTGCTCGGGGAGGAGGGCTAGGTTGCGCTTGCGGGCGAGATGCGCGGGAGACGGTAAGATTCAAGCGGGGGACGGCGGGGCACGCCGTCCCCCGCTCGATTCAGGGACGATCGAAATCAAGGCGGAGGGAGGGTGACAGGTCGAACTGGAGCAGGGCCACGGCAAAGGCCCAGGAGGGAATGCGCTCGCGCACCCGTTGCAGATAGCGGCGGACGATGAAGTCACCGAGGATTTGTTGACTCTCCGGGGGGAGCTGGGCAAAGATGACCCCGGTGGAAAAAAAAGGCGCCCCGCCGGGTGCGGTTCGCGGAAAGGAATAGATGACGGTGCTGGAGAGGAGGAGATGACGGTCGCCGATGTCGAGGGAGATGGTGACCTTTTCGCCGGGAGCGAGTTCGCGCGGCAACTCGAAACGCGCGCCGGCGTCGGAGATGCTGAGGAGCGAAACGGAGACGCTCTCGGCCCGGATCAGCAGGCGCGCCGGCAGCTCCAGAGGGACGCGGAGATGACTGCGCGGCGGCCGGTGGAAGACCTGCTCCAGGGCGGCCGAGAGGGCGGGAATGGTCGTCGGCAGGTGGAGGGTGTTGGCGCTTTCCGAACCCAGAGAACTGAGCCAGAGGACCATGCCGGGGAGAGGGGGGAGTGCCGTACCGGCCTCGGCAATGACCAGTTCGGCGGCGGCCGGGTCCGGCGTGAGGACAAAGGTCCACTCCTCCAGGAGGGCGGCGAGAAAATGCTGCAGCGCCTCGTTCTGCAGGGCGAGGTGAAGAGCGCGTTGCGGTGTGCGCGGGGTTTCGGCGAAGATCATCAAAGTTCCATGCGGTCTTGGCTGCCGGTAAAAACGGGAAACGCCTCAGAAGGAGTGGAACTTTCGGTCGAGCAGCTGCTGCGGGTGGATGTTACCGAGGGCCGCGATCATGCTGCGCTTGAGGTGCGGGTTCTCGGCGGCGAGCTCGCGAAGCAGTCGCTTCATCCTTTTGCGTTTCTGGTCGACGATGCCGCAAACCGGACAGGCGCAGCAGATCACCGGAAAAGCGTTGCTTCGACAGTAGGCGATGATATCCTGTTCCTCGACATAAACAAAGGGGCGAATGACGGTGTGGCGACCGTTGTCGGCGCGGAGCTTGGGGCTCATGGCGCCAAGGGTGCCGACATAGAACTGGTTCAGCAGCAGCGTTTCGATGAAGTCGTCGAGATGGTGGCCGAGGGCGATCTTGTTACAGCCGAGTTGCTCAGCGACGACATAGAGAGCGCCGCGACGGAGACGGGCGCAGAACGAGCAGTAGGACGAACCGGGGCGGCGCTTCTCCTCGATGATGGCGTAGGCGCTGGTCGTCTCCAGGTGGTAGGTAAAGTCGTGCTGGCGCAGATGCTCTTCAAGGACTTCCCGGCGGTAACCGGGAAAGCCGGCATCGATGTTGACCGCCACCAGCTCGTAACGGACCGGAGCGCGCCGGCGCAGGCTGTCGAGGATGTGCAGGAGGGAATAGGAATCCTTGCCGCCGGAAACGCCGACGGCAATGCGGTCGCCGGCCTCGATCAGGTTGAAATCGCCGATCGCCTTGCCGGTGAGTTTGCGAATCTTGTTGTGGAGGCGGTCGCCGCCGGACTCGGTTGATTTTTGCATCGCTCTTTGTACTCAATTTGGCCACATTGTTCAAGACTTTCTGCCTCGCGATCCCCGGCAAAGGAGGGTGAAATGGAGATACCGCCACGGTTTCAGGCCCTGGTGACGGAAGAAACGCGTCCCGGCCTTTTCACCCGCCGTATCGTCGCGCGGAAAGTGGCGGAGCTGCCGGCCGGAGACGTGCTGATCCGGGTCGCGTATTCCTCCCTCAATTACAAGGATGCCCTCTCCGCCAGCGGTCGTCCCGGCGTGACCAAACGCTATCCGCACACCCCGGGGATCGATGCCGCCGGGGAGGTCGTCAGTTGCAGCGACGGCACCTTTGCTGTCGGCGATAAGGTGCTGGTCACCGGTTTCGATCTCGGCATGAATACCCCCGGCGGCTTCGGTCAATACATCCGCGTCCCCTCGCGCTGGGTACTCCCCCTGCCGGCCGGGCTGAGTCTGCAAGAGAGCATGATCCTCGGCACCGCCGGTCTGACCGCCGGCCTCTCCCTGGCTCGACTGCAGCAGGCCGGGGTGATCCCCGCCAGCGGGGAGATCCTGGTCACCGGGGCGAGCGGCGGGGTCGGCTCCCTGGCCGTGCAGATTCTTGCCCGCGCCGGTTATGCGGTGACGGCGGCGACGGGGAAAGCCGGCGAGCATGCCTGGCTGCAAGGTCTTGGCGCAAGCAACGTGATCGCTCGTGTCGACCTCCTCGAAGGGGCGGAGCGGCCGTTGCTCAAGGAGCGCTGGGGCGGCGTCGTCGACTGCGTCGGCGGGGCGACGTTGGCAGCGGCCCTCAAGGCGACCCGCTACGGCGGCGTCGTGACCTGCTGCGGCCTGGTCGGTTCCAGCGAACTCAACGTCAATGTCTTCCCCTTCATCCTGCGCGGGGTCAGCCTCCTCGGCATCGATTCGGTGGAGGCGCCGATGGCGCAGCGGCGTGCCGTCTGGGAAAAACTGGCCGGTCCCTGGAAGCCGGCGCGATTGCAGGCGGGGGCGGAGGAATGCGACCTCGCCGGGTTGGAGACGCGCATCGCCGTCATCCTTGCTGGTGGGGCGCGGGGCCGCACCGTCGTGCGGCTGGGGGAGGAGTGAAGATGGTGCAACAGGTGGCAGCGCCGGCTGGCGCCCTTGAGCTGCGGGGATTTATGCAGACGCTGGAAGCGCAGGGCGAACTGCAGCGCATCGCCGCCACCGTCGATCCGCATCTGGAGATCGCCGCCATCACCGACCGTGTCTGCAAAGGGGGCGGTCCGGCCTTGCGTTTCGAGCGGGTCAAAGGTTACAGCACGCCGGTGCTGACCAATCTTTTCGGTTCCGAGCGCCGGGTCGCCTGGGCGCTCGGCGCCGAGACGCTGGCGGCGGCTGCCGACCGCATGGCGCGAGCCCTCGCCATGGCCGGCCCGGGGGGCGGGGTGGAGCGGCTGCGGCGCGCCCTGGCGGCGCCGGCTCTGCTCTCGCCCAGGGCCATGGGGCGGGTCAGCGGCGCCGGCGGTGATCTTTCTCTGTTGCCGGCGCTGCAGAGCTGGCCCGGCGACGGCGGCCGCTATCTCACTCTGCCGCTGGTCTTCACCCGCGATCCCGAGACCGGCCGCGGCAATTGCGGCATGTACCGGGTGCAGCTGATCGCCGGCGACCGTGCCGCCATTCACTGGCGCCCCACCTCCGATGCCGCCCGCCACCATGCTGCCTGGACCAAACGGGGGGAAGCGATGCCCGTCGCCATCGTTCTCGGCGGGCCGCCGGCCCTGCTCTGGGCGGCGGGAGTGCCGCTGCCGGCGGGCGCGGACGAGACCGCCCTGGCGGCCCTCCTCGCCGGAGCGCCGCTGCCGCTGAGTGTCTGCCAGAACAGCGACCTGGTCGTGCCGACGGCTTGCGAGGCGGTCCTCGAAGGGAGTGTCGCGCCGCAGGCCACGGCGACGGAAGGCCCCTTCGGCAACCACACCGGCAGCTATGTGCCGGTGTCCATGGCCCCCCTGTTCCGCCTGCATCACCTGAGCCGCCGCGCCGACATGCTCTACCCCTGTACCGTCGTCGGGCCGCCCCCGATGGAAGACTGCTATCTCGCCCGGGCGACGGAGCGCATCCTGTTGCCGCTGCTGCAGGTCGATCTCCCCGAGGTGGTCGATGTGACCATGCCGTTGGCGACGATCTTTCACGGCTGCGCCCTGGTCGCGGTGCGGGACGCAGGGGACGGTCGGGCGTTACTCGCTGCCCTCTGGCGCAGCCTCCTCCTCAAGGGGGCGAAGCTGCTGGTACTGGTCGATGCCGACTGCGATCTGCGCCGTCCGGACGAGGTCTTCTGGCGGGTGATCAACGGCCTCGACCCGCAACGGGATATGGTCACCGTCGCCGGCAAGATCGGCATCATTGCCACCGGCCGCGACCTCGGGCCGCGCGTTGCTGTCGATGCCGCTACCGCCGAGCTGGTGGCGCGGCGCTGGCAGGAGTATGGCTTGGGGGGGAAAGTTTTCTAGCGAAGTAATGTCGGAAAGGACAGGATCATGCGCGTCGAAACGGATATCAAGCTCGGCTTTAAGGATGTGCTGATTCGCCCCAAGCGCTCGACCCTGAAGAGCCGGGCCCAGGTCAATCTCGAGCGGACTTTCAAATTCCACCACAGCAAGCGCCAATGGACCGGGGTGCCGGTCATCGCCGCCAACATGGATACCGTCGGCACCTTCGAGGTCGCTGCCGCCCTGGCCGAATTCGGCATGCTCACCGCCATTCACAAACATTACAGCCTCGCCGCCTGGGACGCTTTTCTCGCCGGCCGGGACGCCGCCATCTATGAGCGCATCATGGTCAGCACCGGCAGCAGCGAGGCCGACTTTGTCCGCCTCGGCGAGATTCTCACCCGTCACCCGCAACTGCAATTCATCTGTATCGATGTCGCCAACGGCTACGCCGAGTTCTTTGCCGAGTTCGTCAAGCAGGTGCGCGCAGCCTGGCCCGACAAGACCATCGTCGCCGGCAATGTCGTCACCGGCGAGATGGTCGAGGAACTCCTCCTCTCCGGCGCCGACATCGTCAAGGTCGGCATCGGCCCCGGCTCGGTCTGTACCACCCGCCTCAAGGCCGGGGTCGGCTACCCCCAGCTCTCGGCGGTGATCGAGTGCGCCGACGCCGCCCACGGCCTCGGTGGCCGCATCATCTCCGACGGCGGCTGCGGTTGTCCCGGCGATGTCGCCAAAGCCTTCGGTGGCGGCGCCGATTTTGTCATGCTCGGGGGGATGTTCGCCGGCCACGACGAAAGCGGCGGCGAGCTGGTCGAGCGGGGCGGGGTGACCTACAAGCTCTTCTACGGCATGAGTTCGACGACGGCGATGGAGAAGCACGCCGGCGGCGTCGCCGAATACCGCTCCTCCGAAGGGAAGACGGTGGAGGTTCCCTACCGCGGCGCCATCGCCGAGACGGTGCGCGACATCCTCGGCGGGGTGCGCTCGGCCTGCACCTACGTTGGCGCCGGAGCGCTGAAAGAGCTGACCAAGCGCACCACCTTCATCCGGGTGCTCGAACAGGAAAGCCGGACCTTTTCTTAAGAGGTGCAGTTCCTGCCCCCCCTCGCCTTGCATGGTTGACGTGGGGTTAAAATTATGCTGGCATTAATGCCGGAAAACATGCTATACAAAACCAGGCTATTAGACTCAGAAAGCACAAAAAACTTATAGTTAATATGGATAAATAGATGGCATTAATGTCGGAAAAAGAAGCTCAGGAACTCGGTCTCTATACCAGGGTTAGCGAGATGGAGCCGATGCTTGTTGAACATGGGGAATTGGAAGACTTGGCAGCTTCGATTCTTGAGGGCTCTGCTGCTCTCAGCGCCATCCTGCCGGACCAAACGCTGTCAGGGTTGCGCGAGATGCTAAGAATCGTCAACTCCTATTACTCGAACTTAATCGAAGGGAACAGCACCCATCCTATCGATATCGAACGTGCAACGAGGAAAGATTACTCGGGAGACCCGGCCAAGCGCAACCGCCAGATAGAGAGTGTGGCCCATATCGAGTGTCAACGTGCAATCGATGCGCGTCTCGCCTCCGAACCAGAGGTCGCAATCACATCGCCTGAGTGGCTATGTTGGGTGCATAAATGTTTTTACGACCAACTGCCAGACGAACTGCGCCGAGTAAAAGATGAGGAGACGGGAGAGACGCTAGCGGTCGTCGGTGGCGAGCCCAGGGAGCGAGATGTTCGCGTGGCTCATCATGTTGGCCCCGCAAGTGCCTTTATGCCGCGTTTTTTAGACCGATATCATGAGGTTTATGGTCGCCGGATGCACGGAATTCACCCCATCATTGCGACCGCGGCGGCACACCACAGGCTGATGTGGATCCACCCCTTTCTTGATGGGAATGGCCGCGTCGCCAGGCTTTGTTCTGACGCGTCTTTTCGCAAGTTGCTCAAGGGTTACGGCGTCTGGAACGTGAGCCGCGGCCTTGCCCGGCGGCGAGATGACTATTATGCCTCTCTCGCTAATGCCGATATCCACCGCAAAGGAGATCTTGATGGCCGTGGGAATTTATCCCAAAAAGGTCTGGAAGACTTCGTAACGTTCTTTCTGGAGACATGCCTGGACCAGATCGAGTACATGCGAAGTGTGTTGCGTATCGACGGACTGCTCGACCGTTTACATGGCTATGTGACCCTGCGCCAGTTAGGCATGGCTCCCTGCCCGCCTGATGCGCAGAAGCTTCGCCCGGAGGCTGCACATCTGTTGCAGGAAGCCCTGGTTCGCGGGGAGGTTTCTCGTGGTGACGTAGGCCGGGTTACGGGACTCGGTGATCGTCTTGGGCGCACCCTGGTTTCGTCTCTCGTCAAGGAACGGTTGTTAGTCTCTCCCATGCCGCAAGGCGGGCTCCGCCTTGGATTCCCGCCACACGCTGTCGAGTATTACTTCCCAGGCTTGTTCCCACCAACGGGCGGTGTAGCTTAAACGTTTACCGGTATATCGAAATACCAGAGATGAAACTGGCAATAACACCACAAAGCGCGACAGCCGATCGGCGCGAAGAAACCTGCGCCGTGTACGGGCGGCGGGTGGAGTTGGGGAGATTGACAAGGGCAATCAGTCGATGCATATTGAAGTGGCAACTTCATGCATACGGAGGTCACCATGCGCACGACTCTC